>DUUT01000066.1 GCA_012841405.1 Chloroflexota bacterium | reverse complement strand
GACCTCACGCCGAGCGCCCTGCGCCCCGGCGAGCAGCTGGACTTGACCCTCTACTGGCGCGCCGAGGCGCGCATGGCCACTCCGTACAAGGTGTTCACCCACATCATCGATGGCGCTGATCGGGTGTGGGGCCAACAGGATGCCGAGCCGATGGGGGGCACCTACCCCACGACGGGCTGGCTTCCGGGGGAGGTGGTCGTCGATACCTACCAGCTCCCCCTCGACGCCGATGCTCCCGAGGGGGAGTACTACATCGAGGTAGGCATGTACGACCCTACCACCCTCGTTCGCCTCGCCGCCATGGACGTCGACGGCACGCACCTGGACCACGATCGCATCCTGCTCGGTGCCGTGCACGTCTCCCCCTGAGGCACACCGTCTCGCGGCGCCTGTGTGGGCATTCCGGGAGGGCGAGGCGCCACGGCCCGCCCACGCGGGCGGGCTTGGCAGCGCTCGCGACGCGGTATGGGCGTCCCCGTGTGCCGCATCTCCGCCAGCGGCGCGGTGACCCAGCTGCAGGCGAGCCTCCTGGGTCCCCACCTTTTCGCGAGCGGTTTGACCCTCCGCCCGTCCGTGGTATAGTTAGCCCCAGCGTCGCCCACCCCGGGGTAGACTCTCGGGTGGGCGTTTCGTTTGCCGTGACGGAACGAGAGCGCGCCGTGTGCGTACCCGGGCGCTCGTAGACTTGGCCCCCGATGGGCCGGAAAGCTGGTTGACACCGATGATCGTACAGGACGACGTCTGCGTCGGCATCGACTATACCCTGCGTCTCGAGAGTGGCGAAGTGCTGGATAGCTCCGAGGGGCGCGGTCCCCTCGAGTTCATCCAGGGGCGTGGTGAGATCATCCCCGGGCTGGAGCAGGCCCTCTACGGCATGAGCCTTGGCGATACCAAGGAGGTCGTGGTGGCGCCCGCCGATGCCTATGGCGAGTTCGATTCCGAGCTGCTGGAGACGCTGCCCCGCTCCGTATTCCCCGTAGACATGGAGCTCGAGGTGGGCATGGGCCTGCGCATGCGGACCCAGGAGGGGCGTGCCGTGGTGGTGTACGTGCGCGAAGCGAACGACGAGAGCGTCACGGTGGACCTGAACCACCCGCTGGCGGGCAAGACACTGCACTTTGCCGTGCGCATCGCCAGCCTGCGCGAAGCCAGCCCCGAGGAGCTCGCTGGGGGCTGTGAGGGCGGTTGCGCCTCCTGTGGCGGCGGCTGCTGCAGCGACGAGGACTAGCGAGCGCGAGCGACACCGTCTGCCACGGGGCTTCCGGGCGAGCCGTCCGGAAGCCCCGTGGCCCTTTACGTGCGCTGGACCGCGTGTGGAGAACGCACCCGACGTCGAAACGGTGTCGCCCCGAGCGCCAGCGCGGGGCCATGCCGTCCATCGCCAAGGGTTCGCGCCGCGCGCGGAACGATGCGGCGGTCCCTTCTCAACGCGACCTAGATGAACGCCATGGAGCCATCCGGCTTGAGGGGCATGGCGCGCTTCCAGGGCTTGTAGGGGTGCTGCTTGTAGTACTCCTCGTTCAGCTCGATTCCCAACCCCGGCTTGTCGGGCAGCTCGAGGTAGCCGTCAACCAGGCGGTACGGCTCCTCGACAAGGTCCTTGCGGGGCGACTCGGTGTCCACGTGGTACTCGAGGATGAGGAACGTCGGCGCGGTGGCGGCAAACTGGGCGTTCACCGCCGTGGCCACCGGCCCCATGGGGTTGTGGGGCGCCACGGTGACGTACTCGGCCTCCGCCAGGGCGGCGATCTTTTTCATCTCCGTGATGCCGCCACAGCAGCAGATATCCGGCTGGATGATGTCCGCACCGCGCACCTTCAGCAGGTCGCGGAACTCCCACTTGGTGTAGAGCATCTCCCCCGTGGCGATGGGCACCGGTGACTTGGCGCGCACCTCGGCCATGGCGTCGACGTTCTCGGGCCGCAGCGGCTCCTCGACGAACATGGGGCGGAAGGGCGCCACCACCTGGCACAGGTCGATGGCCTTGGATGGCTCCAGGATGCGCGCATGGGGGTCCAGGCCGATCTCGACCTCATCGCCCAGGCCCTCGCGCAGCAGCGCCATCTTGTGCTCAACCGCCTTGAGCACCTGCGGCCAGGGCATGGCGTGGTCGTTGGGGGGCAGCGGGTTCGTCTTGATGGCGGTAAAGCCGTACCGCTCGATGAGGCGCTGGGCGTTCTCCAGCGTCTCCTCCGGCGTGGCCCCGCCGGGGTTCTGGTACACGCGGATGCGCTGGCGGCACTTGCCGCCGAGGAGTTGGTAGACGGGGGTGTTCAGGGCGCGCCCCTTGATATCCCACAGGGCGTGGTCGATGCCGCTGAGGGCGGAGTAGACCACCGAGCCGCCGGGAAAGCGCGAGCCGATATAGAGCTTTTGCCAGATCCCCTCAATGTCAAAGGGGTCCATGCCCAGCAACCACTCCTCGAAATAGTGGATGACGTTGGCGGTGGCCTCATCGGGGCCGGCGGAGTAAGCCTCGCCGACGCCGTAGAGGCCCTCATCGGTGCGCACCTTGACGAAGCACAGGTCGCGGTGCCCGATGTTGACGAGATAGGTGTCGATGCCGACGATCTTCATGCTTCCCTCACTTCCCTGTGGTGATGTGTGCCACGAGCCACCGCTTCACGCGCCCCAGCGCTCGTAGGCCCATGCGCGGGCCGCCGGGCACGCTGGGGGGCGCGCTGGCGAGCTCTGCCCGCGCGCGCTCGTACTCCTTGATGGTCTGACACAGGTGCAGGCAATGGACGTGCTTGAAGGCGTCGAGCACGTTGGGGTGCTTGACCGCAGCCGGCGCGTTCCCGAGACGAACAAAGGCGAGGTCGAATGCGCTCCCCGTATACGCCTCCAGAGGGAGGGGGCGAATGCCGAAATCGGGGGCATCCCGACAAAAGAACTCGGCGGCCTCAAAGTACTGGCCAAGCAAGTGCAGCCACTCGTAGGCCGAATACTCGCGCACGTGCGTCGCGTCCCACAGATCCGGCTCCCCCTGCTCCTTGGGATAGTTAGCCAGGGGAGTGGATAGAACGATCGCCCCATCGGCCCGCGTCACGCGCTTGAGCTCCAGCAGCACCCGGTGGTCATCGCGCACACGCTCGATGGTGTCAAACGAGACGACCAGATCGAAATACCCATCCGGGTAGGGGATCTCGGTGATGGAGAACTGCTCAAAGCGCACGCCGGCGTCGGCGTAGGTCTGGCGCGCATGCTCCACCATCCGTGGATCCACATCGGCGCCGACCACGGTGCGTGCCCGCGCAGCGAGTATCGCCGAGCCATAGCCCGACCCACAGGCGCAGTCGAGCACGGTCTTGTCCGACGCCAAGCTGCTCGCCCACGTATAGTTCGCCTCGAACATCCTCCGCGCCGACTCGGGCCACCCAGCCAGGCCCGGGATGTACCGTTCGCCCATGACTAGATTGCCCATGCGCCACACCCCTCTACGGACGGACCATCATGGCGACGGCATTCCCCGGCGGGCGCTACGGTAGGCCTCACGCCTGGGTAGCCACGCACAGCGCGGATAGGCAGCACAAACGTCACCACTATAGCACGGGCGTCACTCGTCCGCTACCACGTGGGGTGATCGCCAAGATAATCGAACACCTGACGGTGGAATGGGCTAAAATCGGGATCGGGCACGCCGCTGGGCGGCGTGGCGGCATAGCCATAGCCGCGCTGGAACATGTCGTGGTGGTAGGTATGGTAGGCGCCGAGCGCCCGCACGGCCTGGATCTGCGCGATGTGCCGCTCGGGGCGCGTGCCTCCCGGGATGCCGCCGAACTCGATGATGCCGGTCCGCGCCGGCTCGTCGTCGATGACCGGCTTCCGGTAGCGCTCCAGGAGCGAGGCGATCTGGCGCGGCGCCAGCTCCCAGAACGGCTCATCGCCGCCACGCGCGGTGTGCGGCGTCAGCAGGTCCAAAGCGCGGTTCTGGGCATCGTCGCCCAGGTTGCCGGCGAACCCCGGGGAGTTGGTGACGAGGCGCGCCGGGTCCTCCGCCTTGACCGCCTCGACCAGGCGCAGCACGGCGGTGGAATCCTCATTCCAGATCTGCACGATGACGTTGCGATAGGGCGTGAGCCGCCGGGCCATGGCTCGCGCAGCGCGCTCCAACACCTCGTCGGGCAGGTTGGGCTGCTTCTCGTGGGAAAAGAGGGTGACCTCGATGACCATCCTGCGGGTGTCCGCGGCGAGAATGAGGGCCCGCAACCGCTCAAAGGCATCCTCGCGCACCGCCCCATCGGGGGTATACATGGTGTGCTCCGGCGCCGTATCGACAAAGTTGCGGGGCGGGGCGAAATCCCATTGGCACCAGACGCGCAAGGCATTGATGCCATTGGCGCCGAACTTGGCCAGCCAGGCGTTGCGCGCGGCGGCGTCCGCGTTAAAGGCGGGGTTGTAGAGGGCATTGAAAAAGCTCAGCCCCTGAAAGTAGTAGGGCTGCCCGTCGAGGAGCAGGCGCGTACCGTCGATGGACAACTCGTGGGTCCGCTCCGTGGTGGTCATGGTGATCCTCCCATGATGGGGGCGAG
>DUUT01000065.1 GCA_012841405.1 Chloroflexota bacterium | reverse complement strand
GGTGCGGTGGCGCCGATACGTTGGCGCGCCACCGCACCGCCGGAGGGTCAGCCAGCCCGCCTACGAGGCGGGCACATAGTCGGGTAGCGATTCGGAGGAGAGGAACTGGGTCTCGTAGAGGTGGGCGTAGACGCCCTTGTTGGCTAGCAGCTCCTCGTGCGTGCCGCGCTCGACGATCTCGCCGCCGTCGATCACCAGGATGGTGTGGGCGCGCCGCACCGTCGCCAGGCGGTGGGCGATGACGATGGAGGTGCGGCCAAACATGAGCGTCTCCATGGCATCCTGGATCAGCCCCTCGGTGCGCAGATCCACATTTGAGGTGGCCTCGTCGAGGATGAGCACCCGCGGCGCCGCCAGGATCACGCGCGCCAGGCAGATCAGCTGGCGCTGGCCGAGGGACAGGTTGGCCGAGTTCTCCAGGATCTCGGTGTCATAGCCGTTAGGGAGCTGCTCGATGAACTCGTGGGCGTTGGCCGCCTTGGCCGCGGCGATGATCTCCTCGCGGCTGGCGTCGGGCCGCCCAAAGGCAATGTTGTAGGCGATGGAGCCCTGGAAGAGGAACGGTTCCTGCGGCACGACACCCAGCTGCTGCCGGAGCGATTTGATGGTCACTTGGCGAATATCGTACCCGTCGATGGTCACCGTGCCGCCCGAGATCTCGTAAAAGCGCGAGAGCACGTTGGTGATGGTCGTCTTGCCCGCGCCGGTGGGGCCGACGAGAGCCACCGTCTGGCCAGGGAGCACCTCAAAGCTCACGTCCTTGAGCACCGGCACGTTGGGCGCGTAGGAAAAGTCGACGTGATCAAAGACGACGTGACCACGAACGGGGGGCAGCTCGATGGCGTCGGGCGCATCCTGGATATCGGGCTCCTGGTTGAGCACCTCGAGGATGCGCTCCCCACCGGCCATGGCGGCCTGCCAGGTGTTAAAGATCATACTCAGATCGAGGATCGGCTGGAACAGCCGGCTGGTGTAGCTCAGAAAGGCCACCACCACCCCGATGGTCACCGCCCCGGCCGTCACGGCGCGCCCGCCGAACCACAGGATGAGGCAGATGGCCAACATGCTAAAGATTTCCATGGTCGGCGTAAAGATGGAGGAGAGGACGACGGCGGCGATGCGGGCGTCACGGTTCTCGCGGTTGACGTCATCGAACTCCTCGCTGGTGCGGTCCTCCTCCGAGAAGGCCTGGATGACGCGCATCGCGCCCAGGTCCTCCGCCAGCCGGCCCGTGAGGATGCTCACCTTTTCGCGGGTGCGGCGATAGGCGACGCGAGCTTTCCCGGCAAAGATGAGCGTGGCCACGGTCATCGGCGGGAGCACGAGAAAGGTGAGCAGGGCCAGCCGCGCGTTGATGGCCAGCATCACGCCGATCGTCGTGAGCAGGACGACGAAATCGCTGATCATGTTGATGAGGCCCTGGGAGAGGAGCTCGTTGATCACGCCGACGTCGCTGAGCATGCGTGAGATGAGCGATCCGGAGCCGTTGATGTCATAGTAGCGCATCGACAGCACCTGGTAGTGGCTAAAGAGCTGCGAGCGCATGGTGCGCAGCACCCCGTTACCCACCGAGTTCAGCAGCCAGCGCCGACGCCACCCGGCCAAAAAGTCCAGCACATAGGCGACTAGCGTGATCGTCGCCAGGAGGCTCAAACCGCGGAGATTCCCTCGGGCGATGTGCTCGTCGATGGCCGTCTTGATGAGATAGGGCACGAGCAGGGCGATACCGGCGCCCATCAGCATGAGGAGCATGCCCTCGATCATCTGACGCCTGTAGGGTTTGAGGTAGGCCAACAGCTGGCGCGTGATCTGCCAATCGAATACCTTGCCAGTGACCGACCGATAGTGCCCCACATGGGCATGTGGGCCTCGGAAGGCTCCGGGACTAAAGGTGAAACTCATTTACTTCCCCCCTGCAGCAGGTTGCAGGACATCGTCCTCGCGCTTGAGCTGTCGATAGTAGATGTCGGCATAGATGCCCGATTCACGGATCAGATCCTGGTGTCGGCCCTGTGCCACGAGCCGTCCTCGGTCGAGCACCAGAATGAGGTCCGCGTTGCGCACGGTGGATACGCGCTGGGCGATGACGAAGGAGGTGCGCCCCTCCATCAGGCGCGCCAGGGCCTCCTGGATCTGCTGCTCGGTATCCGTATCGACGCTCGAGGTCGCATCGTCGAGGATGAGGATGCGCGGGTCCATCAGCAGCGCCCGGGCGATGGCCACGCGCTGGCGCTGCCCGCCCGAGAGGGTCACACCGCGCTCCCCCACATCCGTGGCATAGCCGTCGGGCATCTGCACGATGAAATCGTGCGCCGCCGCCGCCTTGGCCGCGGCCTCGATCTCTTCCTGTGTCGCATCGGGCCGCCCAAAGGCAATGTTCTCGCGGATGGTGGTCCCAAAGAGGAGCGTCTCTTGGAGGACGATGCCGATCTGGCTGCGCAGCGACTCGATCGTCACCGTGCGGATATCCGTGCCGTCGATGCGGATCGTGCCCTCCGTCGTCTCGTAAAAGCGGGCGATCAGGTTCGTGATCGTGCTCTTGCCCGACCCCGTGGGGCCCAACAGAGCCACCACCTGACCGGGCTGTACCTTGAACGAGACGTCGTGGAGCACCGGCGAGCCATCGACATAGCTGAAAGAGACGTGGTCAAACTCCACTTCGCCGCGGATCGGTGCCATGGGCACGGCGTCCGGCGCGTTCTTGACCTCGGACTCGGCATCGAGGATCTCGAACACGCGCTCGGCCGAGGCGCGCGATTCGCCCAGCATGGTGAGCTGAAAGCCGAGGCGCCGCACGGGGTTCACCAGCTGGAGCACATAGCTGTTGTAGGCGACCAGGGCGCCCAGGGTGAGCCCACCGCTGATCACTTGCCACCCGCCCACCCACAGCACGAGGACGGTGCTAAAGGAGGCGAGGAGGATGATCAGGGGCATGGAAAAGGCATTGAGACGGTTGATCCGCTGCGAGGTGTCATAGATCGTGTCGTTCTCACGGCCAAAGCGCTGCATCTCGGCCGGCTCCTGCGCAAAGCCGCGCACCACCGTCATGCCGCGCAGGTTCTGCTCCAGGCGCGATGTCAGGACGGCCGTCTGATCCTGGCGGGCGTGGAACATGGGGTGCACGCGTTCCATGAACTTGCTCATGAACACGGCGATGATCGGCATCACCAGGAGCGCCAGGGGGGCGAGTTGGCGGTTCATGCGGAACAGCGCGATGGTGGTGCCTACCAACAGGACGAGAGCGTCAACGAGGCCGAGGATCCCCCGGCCGGTGATGCGCTGCAGGCGATCCACGTCGCTCGTGGCGCGCGACAGCAGTTGCCCCGCCTGTGCCCTGTCATGGTAGCTGAAGGAAAGGCTCTGCAGCTTGCGGTACAGCTCGTTGCGCAGGTCATAGGCGATACCCTGGGACACCGTCTCGGTCAGATAGCCCTCAAAGAAACGAAAGACCCCTTGGACCAGGGTCGCCGCCAGGAGGAGGAGGACCATCTGGGTGAGCACGTCCGGCTGATTCTGCCCGATCCCTACGTCGACGACGCGTGCCACAAACTGTGGCCAGATCACGCGCACGCCGTTGATGCCCAACATGCAGAGATAGGCAATGATCTCGTGGACCCAGAACCCCCGCATGTAGCCAAAGACCCGGAGGACTGCTTTCATAAGCGATTTCCACCCTTACGTTAGCTCTAATTCGTCGACATCCGCGATCTCTGAGAGTCTGCTCAACGCCCGGTCGATCGCCTCGAGCTCCTCGGGGGCCAACTCGGGCAATCGGGTACGCAGCAACCAGATCATGCCGAGGGGCGCTGTGGCGGCGATCTGTCGTCCCTTCTCCGTCGGCTCGACGAGCACCTTGCGGCAATCCTGCGTCGAGCGGCGCCGCGTGACATAGCCATCGCGCTCCATGCGATCGAGTAGTGCCGAGGTGGTGGCATCACGGACGTAGAGGTGGTGGCTGATCCGCCCGACGCTCTGAGGCCCCTCCTGTACGAGGTACCGGAGGACGGAAAGCTGTTTGCCCGAAATGTTGACGGCCATGCGAACCTGCTCGCTCTTGCGCCGTTGGTGGCGCACCAGCGCCAAGTAGCGATGCACGATCGATTCGGCCAATGCGCGCGATCTGCTCATGGGAGGTCCATTCCGCCGAGGACCGAAATCGTTAGCTAGCTAACGATTATACACGCCTTTGCTGGGATGGCAAGCCCAGCCGCGCCGCTGCGCGGGATGTTTGCTCCCAACCTTGCGCTGACTTATACTCCGAGCCACCACAAAGGAGTTGGAGGCTCATGGCAGAGAACGCCCTTGGCACCACGATCGTTTGTCAGGTTGGAATCATTGTAGAGGATATCGCCAAGACATCCAAGGCTTGGGCGGAGCTCCTGGGGGTGGAGGTCCCCGCCGCGCAGCTGACGGATGGGCAGGAGGTCACCCACGCGCGCTACCGTGGCGAGGGCACCGATGCCCGGGCCAAGTTGGCCTTCTTTAACCTGGGGCAGGTACAGCTGGAGCTCATCGAGCCGGTGGGTGGCCCGAGCACGTGGCGCGAGTTCCTGGAGCAGCACGGCCAGGGGATCCACCACATCGCGTTTCGCATCCAGGGGATGGATGACGTCATCGCGCGCCTCGAGGCGTGCGATGTGTCCCTCGTGCAGCGTGGCGACTATACCGGAGGACGCTACGCCTATCTGGACGGCATCCCCCAGCTGGGCGCCATCCTCGAGCTGCTCGAGAACGACTAGGTCACACGATCACGAGCACCACGCCGAGGACCGACAGGACCGTGCCGATCGCCACGTAGCGGCCGGGCCGCTCCTTCAAAAAGATCATGCTGAGGGGCACGGCAAAGAGGGGGGCCGTGCACCCCACGATGGCCGTCTTGCTGGGACCGGCGAGTTGCACCGCCGTCACATAGAGGGAGCCGCTGATTCCCCACCCCAGGAGCCCCGACAGGAGCAGGCAGCGCAGCATCCCTCGGTCGAGATGGCGAACGGCGCCGAGTTGGCCCCGCCGCGCCGCCATGGCGAGCGATAGCAGCACGACCACCGGCACGCGCACGCTGTTCGCCACGATGGCGTTGATCCCCTGGAGGCCCAGCGCCACCAGCGTCGACGACAGGCCCCACAGGGCGGCGGTGATCAGCGCCATGATCACCCCCCGGAGGAGCTGCTGGGGGGGGATGGTGTCCAGGGGCGCCGTCTGTACGTGGCCCCGCGGGCGCGCCACGAGGTAGACGCCCAGCAACACCAGCGCCATGCCGGCGACGGTGGTCGCCGTGATCTGCTCGCCCAACAGGAGCATGCTCGAGATCACCGTAAAGATGGGGTAGCTGTTGGTGATGGGAAAGGCGCGGCTGACGCCCAGCGTCTTGAGGGACGTGATATAGAGGGTGTCGCCCACCACGCCGCCCAGGACGATCGAGGCGGTGAGAAAGAGCAGGTTGAGCGCCGTGAGCCGCTGGTAGTCGGGCAGGCCGCCGGTGATGAACACCAGCGGGATGATGACCAGCATACCGATGGCGGCGCGCAGCCCGTTCACCAAGAAGGGGTCGAGTCGCGTCGAGAGGGTCCGCAAAAAGATGGTCGTGCTGGACCAGGTCATCGCCTGAATCAGCGCTAGCACGATGCCGGTGATCATGGCGGCACCTACCCAGAGAGGATGTCGCTTTGGTGGCGGCGCGCCGAGTCACCGTGGCGCGAGTGCCATGGTCGCGTGACCGCCAGTATTCCATTGGCGCCGGGAATTGTCAAACCTCATCCCTCACCTCACTGCCCCGAGGGCGTCCCAGGCGAATCGGCTGCAGGCACGGGGAGTATACGGGCAACCTTCGGGAGGAGAGGGAGGGACATGCCGCTCCAAGGAGATATGATGGCCATCACCGCGCGAGCCGTACACGAGCACCTACGCTCCCTCGGCCCCTGGGTCGCCTGGGATGGGGGCACATGCGATGGGTTCAAACATGGCGACCCCGAGACGGCCGTCACGGGGATCGCCGTGACGTGGCAAGCGCACCAGCAGGTGCTGGAGGAGGCCCACGCCCGGGGGCTCAACCTCGTCATCACCCACGAGCCCATCTACTACAGCCACATGGATGACGATGCCGCCATGTGCGCCACGCCGCCCGCCCGGCGCAAGGCAGCGTTCCTCGACGAGACGGGGATGGTCGTGTACCGCTGCCACGACCTGTGGGACGTCTACCCCGAGCAGGGGGTGGTGGACGCGTGGAGCGCCTTCCTGGGGTTGGGCGAGCCCATCGCGCGCGAGCGCTACTACAACCTGCACGCCATCCCCAAGACCTCTGCCTGGGAGCTCGTGGAGCGTATCGCGCACCGCGTCGGGCCCCTGGGTCAGCAGGCGGTGCAGTTCGTCGGCACGCCCTGGCAGATGGTGCACCGCCTCGCCGTGGGGACCGGCGCCATCACCGACGTGCGTCGCATGGTGGCCATGGGCGCCGATGTGGTGCTGGCGACGGATGATGGCGTCACGCTGTGGCGCGATGGCGCCTATATGGCCGACCTCGGTGTGCCGCTCCTGGTGGTGAATCACGCCACGGCCGAGATTCCCGGGATGCGCAACCTGGCAACCTACCTGGCGGAGTGCTTTCCGGGGGTTCCCGTCGCCTTCCTCGGGCCGACGTGCGGCTACGAGATCCTCGCCACCGAGCGGATGCGCGACACGGCCATCCGCATGCGGCGTGACGACCTGCAGGAATTGCCGCCGGTGGAGCTTCCTCCGGGGTACGCGCATCGGCCGATGGCGGCGGATGAGGTCTGGGCCTACCTGGAGGTGATGAACCGCTCCACCTTTGACGGCCAGGCGGATCAGGCGTGGTTCGCCCGCACCTTTGGGGACGATCCCGACTATGATGCCGCCCACCTGCAGCTCATCTGGCGGGGCGACCGCCCCGTGGCCGCGGCGGCAGCCTGGCACAAGACCATCGATGACGCCCCCTGGGGGATGATCCACTGGGTGGGGGTGGCGGATACGGAGCGTGGCAGCGGGCTGGGCAAGGCGATCACCCTGGCGGCGCTCCACCGGCTGCGCGCCCGCGGGTTCACGCGCGCGATGCTCGATACCAACGCCTGGCGGTTGGCGGCGGTGGCGGCCTATATGCGGCTCGGCTTTCGCCCCTGGCCCACGGAGCGGGGACCGCAGGAGGTCTGGGATCGCGTCCTGGCCGATATGGAGGCCTGGCGACGCTGGGGCGCCGCGCGACCACGAGAGTGATGCCGATTGGAGGTCCTTTGGTGACGGAATCCCACACCACCCTACGCGTACTGGTGGCGGCGCCGCGCCCGATGACGCTGGAGCCCCTGCCGTCGCGTCACCACGTTCGAGCTCTGCTCGATGCCCTGGAGGCGCAGGGGGATCGGGTGGAGATTCAATGGCTCGCACCGGCGACCCCCGAGGCACTGGCGTCTCGCCTAGCGGGGGATGGTGGGCCGGCGCCCGATGCCGTCGTGCTCGATGTTGCCCTCACGGGCGACGGCGAGCGCGTGGCCCGCTTGGAGGGGGCGTCGCCCACGGACGACGCGGCGACGACCGCCGCGGCGCT
>DUUT01000064.1 GCA_012841405.1 Chloroflexota bacterium | reverse complement strand
GTCGCCCGCTCGACCCGCGCCCCCGCCCCGACGCCGCCCATCGCCGCCATAGCGCCTGCCACTCCGTGCACGGCGATGCCGCATCCAAGCGCAACACCCACCACAGCGCCTAGCGCTACCCCATCACCCACCGTCACCCCGCGCCCCCTGCGGCTGGGGGTGGACCAGCCCACCTATGCCCGCTTTCGCGATGCCCTCCTCGCCCTGCCCGAGCGCCTTCCCGGCTGGGCCCTCGTGCCCTATCCCACGACATACGACGCCGAGCGCCTCCTGGCGGACGGCCTCGCCGACGCTGCCCTCACCTGGGCGGCGGACCCGCCGCCCGGGGCCACGCTGCTGCGCGCCGAACCCTACGCAGCGGCGTTCCACGTCACCTACCCCGAACGCGAGGTGAGCCTCGATCGGCTCGCGGCCCTCGCCCGCGGAGAAGACCCGCACCGCACCCTGGTCGTCGCCCCGGGCGGCCGCGAGGCCGTGCGCCACCTGCTGGGCGTCAAGCCCGGCGACGCCCTCGAGCTGGCCGATTGGGAGAGTGCCAAGGAGTACGTGGCCATCCATCCCGAGGCCTGGGCGCTCCTGCCGTGGGAGGCGATCGATTTTCGCGTGCGCGCCCTGCCCGTCGACGGCGCCCGCCCCGACCCGCGAGATGGCGATGGCTCCCCCCTAGTGCGACGCCTGTGGCTGCTGGCAGCACGCGGCGATGTGCAGCCGCTCGAAGGCGCCCTCATCGCCGCGCTGCGCTACGAGCTCCCGCCGGTGGTCGAGCTGGTGGCCGTGGGCGATATCATGTTGGGGCGAACGGTGGGGCGCCTCATTGCCGGGGATTCGGTGCGCTATCCCTTTGAGGGTGAGGGGATCCTACCCATCCTCCAGGGCGCCGATGTCGCCTTTGGCAACCTGGAGTGTCCCATCTCGGATCGTGGATCCCCGGTGAGCAAGACCTACACCTTTCGCGCCGATCCGGCCGCTGTCGAGGGGTTGGTATGGGCGGGGATGGACGTCCTCTCTCTGGCCAACAACCACCTCGGCGATTACGGCGTCGATGCTGTCTATGACACCCTGCGCCACCTCGCCGAGAGCGGGCTGGGCGTGACGGGCGCGGGCGAAACGGAGGACGCGGCGCACGCGCCGCACATCGTCGAGGTCGGCGAGCTGCGGCTGGCCTTCCTCGCCTTCAACCAGATACATCCCAAGACGTTTGCCGCCACCGGCGCGCTGCCTGGTCTCGCGTGGATGGAGATGGAGTTGATGACGGCCGCCGTGCGCGCCGCCCGCAGGCTGGCCGACGTGGTCATCATCTCGTGCCACTGGGGGATCGAGTACAGCGCCTACCCCACCGCCGACCAGATGCGCATCAGTCAAGCGCTGGCCGATGCGGGGGCGGACCTGGTCATCGGCCACCATCCCCATGTCGTGCAGGGGGTGCACTACCATACGGAGACGTTCACTGTGTACAGCCTGGGGAATTTCATCTTTGACATCGACCTGACGGCCGAGTCACTCCAGGGAGCGATGCTGCGCTGCCTGCTCGACGCGACGGGGGTCAAGACGGTCGAGATGATTCCGGTGGCCATCGTCGGGTGCCGCCCAGAGATTATGCCGCCCGAGCACGCCGAAACGGTCCTCGCCCGCATGGAGCGCGTCACCCGCGAGAGCAGGGGGCTTCCCGCACCACGATAAAAAAACGGTACGCGGGTTCCCTGCAGAACCCACGTACCGTCCATTCCTCTGCGCTCGAGGCCTAGCGCCCCACCATGTACTGCAGGTAGGACTCGATGACGTCGTCGATATCGCCATCAAGCACCGCGGCGGTGTTGCCCGTCTCCCACCCGGTACGCAGATCCTTGATCATGCGGTAGGGGTGCAGCACGTAGGAACGAATCTGGTTGCCCCAGCCCGCCACTACGTGCTCGCCGCGCAGCCTGGCGATCTCTTCCTCCTGCTTTTGCCGCTCCAGGTCATAGAGGCGCGCCTTGAGCACCGCCATGGCACGCTCGCGGTTCTGCACTTGCGAGCGCTCGTTCTGGCAGACCACGACCAGCCCCGTGGGCACGTGGGTCAAGCGCACGGCGGTCGAGTTCTTTTGCACATTCTGCCCGCCGTGGCCCGAGGCCCGAAAGACGTCCATGCGCACGTCATCGGGGTTGATCTCGATCTCGATCTCGCCCGTGGCATCGGGGATGACCTCCACCAGCGCAAAGGACGTATGCCGGCGCCGGGCGTTGTCGAACGGCGAGATGCGCACGAGCCGGTGCACGCCCCGCTCCGAGCGCAGGTACCCAAAGGCGTTGCGCCCGCGGAACTCTACCGTGGCGCTCTTGATGCCCGCCTCGTCTCCCTCGGTCTGCTCAATGATCTCGCTCTGATACCCCCTGCGCTCCGCCCAGCGCAGGTACATGCGCAGCAGCATCTCTGCCCAGTCCTGCGACTCGGTGCCGCCCGCTCCGGCATAGATGGTGAGGATCGCATCGCGGCGATCGTGCTCACCGCTGAGCAGCGTCTCGAGGCGCATGCGGGCGAGCTGGCGCTGCAAATCCTCGGCCTCGTCGGCGATCTCGCGCAACAGCTCGTCATCGCCCTCAACCTCGGCCAGCTCCCAGAGCTCTGCCAGCTCTCCTGACCGGCTGGCCAGCTCCTGCCAGGCGGTCACCTCTTCACGCAAGGTCGATAGCTGCTGCATCACGGCCTGAGCCTCATCCGGGTCCTCCCAGATGTCGGGGTCGGCCGAACGCTTTTCGAGCTCGGTTAGTTCGGCACGCTTTGAGGCCAGGTCAAAGACGCTCCATGAGGCTACTGATCTCCTGGCGCATCTCCTCGATCTGTGGTCTGACCTCTTCCATAGCTCACCTTCTTGCGTTGATCGAATGTGACGGCTTAGGCGCGCGTCTCAAACAGTGCATCGACAAAGACCTCAGGGTCAAACTCGGCCCAGTCGTCGATCGTCTCACCGGTAGCAGCAAAGAGCACCGGCAGCCCGAGCTCGCCCGCCACGGCAAAGACCATGCCGCCCTTGGCGGTGCTGTCCAGCTTGGCCAGCACCGTCCCCGTGACGCCCACCGCCTCGGTGAACACCTTGGCCTGGTTCAGCGCGTTCTGCCCGGTGGTGGCGTCGAGCACCAGCAAGCACTCGTGAGGCGCCTGGTGCACCTGTTTCTGGGCGACGCCGCGCAGCTTGCCCAGCTCCTGCATGAGGTTGTACTTGGTGTGCAGGCGGCCAGCCGTGTCGATGATGAGCACGTCCATGTCGCGCGATTCGGCGGCAAAGATGGCATCGTACACCACCGCGCCCGGGTCAGCGCCGGGCTGGTGCGCGGCGACCTCCACCCCCACGCGATCCGCCCAGATCTTGAGCTGGTCGATCGCTGCGGCGCGGAACGTGTCTGCCGCGGCCAGCAGCACCTTCTGTCCGCGCTCTTTGTGGTACTTGGCCAGCTTGGCGATGCTCGTCGTCTTGCCCGACCCGTTGACGCCCACCACCATGATGACGTTGAGCAACCGCTCTCCCTGCAGGTAGGGGCGCTGCACACGCTGCAACGTCTCGAGCAAGTGCTCCTTGAGCGCCGCATTGAGCTGATCGGGGGTGCGCAGGCGCCCGGCAGCGGCCTCGTCGCGAAGCGATTCGACCACGTCGGTGGTCACCTTGATGCCCACATCCGCCTGGATGAGCAGCATCTCCAGCTCGTCCCAGGTATCGTCGGTGATCTGCTGCTCCTGAAACAAGCTGGCGATTCGGCCAAAGAACGACTGGCGGGTTTTGGTCAGGCTGGATCCCAGCCCCTTACCACGTCCGAACACCCTTCCCTCCCCCCACAGCATGGGATCGTAAACGCGCGTTCGCCCCGGCGGGACGCGACGCATGGTTCATTATAGCAGCCCAGCGAGGAGTGGCCAAAGGGAAAGAGGTGCGGTCTATTGCCCCCTCCCGTGTCCTCCTCCGCACGGAGGAAACGCGTGAGGAAGGTGCTACCGAAGGACGACGCGTGCTGTGCGTCAAGGTCCAATACCTTTCAAATAACGAGGTGACATGGGGCGCTTCCTGTGGCACACTTGGTTTGCCGACCATTCGTGTGTCAGGAGGCGCCCCATGGGATTCACCTTACGCGCCATCGAGACGGAATGCAAGT
>DUUT01000063.1 GCA_012841405.1 Chloroflexota bacterium | reverse complement strand
GGCGTCATGAGCTCCCAGCCGCGCCGCGCCGTCACTTAGCGCTGGCGATAGACGGCCTCGCGCAACCCCTTGAGGTAGCCCACGGCATAGAGCCGCCCGATGGACGAATAGGCAGGGCGATCGTTCGAATCCCCCTCCATGGTCGGCACGTGATCGGGCCGGCAGACGCCCTCGAACCCGATGTCGCGGTAGGCCTCCATGCAGGCCAGCATGTCGGTCATGCCGTCGTCATGGAAGGTCTCCACGAACTTTTCCTTCGTGCCGCGGACGTCGCGAAAGTGCACGAAAAAGATCTTGTTCTGCTGGCCAAAGTCGCGGATGACTGCCGGAAGGTCATCCGTCATCAGGGTAAAGTTGCCCTGGCACAGGCAGATGCCGTTCATCGGGCTGGGGTACATGTCGAGCAGCCGCTGGTAGTTCTCGATGCTGCGCATGATGCGGGCGAGCCCCCGGATCGGCGAGAGGGGCGGATCGTCCGGGTGCATGGCGAGTTGGACGTTCCATTCCTCCGCCACGGGCACCACGGCCTTGAGGAAGTAGTCCAGGGCATCCCACAGCTGCTCCTCGGTGGCGGTGCCGTACTCGGTGGGCGGCGCGTTCTTGATGATCTCATAATCAAAGCCCGTCGCCAACGCCCCGCCGCGCGACGGAATCGTCGTCGAGGTGCGCATCCAGTTGATCACCGGCATCCACTCGTAGCACCACACCGGCACGCCCAGGCGTCCGAGGTTCTCGATGAGCGTGATGGCGTGCTCGATCTCCTCATCGCGGCCGGGCAGGCCGAGCTTGGCCTTGTTTAGCGGCGGACGGCTCTCCAGCACCTCCAGCTTGAACCCATAGTCCTCGTACATCGACTTGACGCGCAGGAGCGGCATGTAGGCCCAGGGCAGCTGTTCCTTCGGCACGTCCAGACCCCGCGAAAAGTCCATGCCCCCCACGACATAGTCGATACCCATCTGCTTGACCATGCGCCAGAGCGGCGTGATCTGTGGCGGCAACACCTCTGCGATCTTGATCATGATGCGTACCCTTCCTCGTTGGAGTTGGCTGGAACGCTCGAGCCCCATAGCCGGCGTCGCGCCTATTGTCGCACAAAGTGCCGCCCATGGCAACCCGCCATTTGACGGTCCTCCTGAAGACGATATAATGACTCCTGATACAGGGGGCTCGCGCCAGCCCTGGTGTAGCGATCTATCCCCCTCGAGGCTCTTGAACCCCAATCGAAGGAGTGCCGACTATGAGGCTGTTTGGCCGCAAGAGCGCCAAGAACCGTTGCCCCGATTGCCGCTACTACGCTATGGTCGAGGGCCATGGCTACTGCACCCGAAGCATCCCCGACACCGTCAACGTACGTCTCCTCAGCGGTGCGGCCATCAAGCGGCAAGGTGCCCGGTGCCCCGCCGAAATGACGTGCGATAGCTGGAAAGCCCAGTAGCAGCCCTCTGAGCGATACCGAAACAGCCCCGGTTTGCCGGGGCTGTCGTGACTCTAGCAGGTCTCCGGTTAGCGCATTTCGGCCAGCAGCAGCAGGTCATCGCTGGTGGACGCGTCGAACGGCTCGCCCCGGTAGCTGCCCAGCGCACGGATACGGGTGAACCCCGCTCGCTCTAGGGCGGCGGTCATTTCGTCGTGCCGCCACGGGTGGAGCAGAGTCGAATCGACGCGCACCGACCAGGGTTCCTCGCCGGTGCGGCGTAGCCGCACGACGTTGAATCGCAGCAGCGGCGCTTCGTCGTCATAGAAGCGGAAAAAGACCCACGCGGTGTCGCCGGCTTGCCCTTCCTGGGGAGGGATAAAGCGCTCGCGCTGCGCGAGCACGCGGTCAAAGTTGCGGTTCTGCACGACGAGGACCCCCTGGGGCGCCAGCACGCGCGCCATGTCCGACAGGGCGTCGTCGAGCGCTGCCGGCGTGAGGGCGTGGGGCAGCGAGTTGCCCAGGCACAGGATGGCGTCAAAACGCCCGCCCACGCGCGTCTCCAGCTCGCCAAAGCCCGCTTGGACCACCCGCAGGCGCGCCCCGTGGCGGGCTGCGTTGTCGCGCGCTGCCGCCACCATCCCTGCGCTGAGATCGGCCATCGTCACCTCATAGCCCTCCGCTGCCAGGGCGATGGCGTGGTGGCCGGTGCCGCCGGCGACGTCGAGCACGTGCCGCGCCCCGCGACCACGCAACAGGGCGCGGAAGAACGGCATCTCGAAGGCGAGGCGCGCGGACCAGTCAACAAAGTGGTCATAGTCCCTGGCAAAGGCGTCGTAGAGGGGCACGCCGCTCATGGGAGGCCTCCTATCCGTGGATGAGCACCGGCAGGCAACGCGTGCACACCCACAGGCTGTGCCCCTGTGAGCGGCACGGCAGCAGCACGGCGCGGTCCTCACCAGCATCGCAGCGGAAACAGCGCTGGGTGATGTAGGTGGGCTGGGCCTGGGCGTGAGCCTCGGCCGCCTCGCGGTCAAAGGCGGGGGCCTCACGCGTCTCGATGCTCAGCGCGCCGGTGGGGCATACCCCCAGGCAGAACCCGGCACCATCACAGAGCTCTTCGCGGATGACCCGCGCCTTGCCGTCCACCATCTGGATGGCTCCCTCAGCACAGGGCGTCACACACAGCCCGCACCCGTTGCACAACTCCTCATCGATGCGTACGATGCTCCGTACCGTCATGCTGCATCCCCCTGTTCGTCGTGGCGCCCGATGATGATGTCAAAGGGGAGGGCGATGGCCCCCACGGGGCAGACATCCTCACAGTCGGCGCAGTAGGCACAGCGCTCGAGGGCGAGGGAGAGCTCACCCGTTGGGGATAGGCTCAGGGCGCCGCTCGGGCAGGCGTCGACACAGTCGCCGCAACGCGTACACAGCGCCGGGTTGATCTCGGGTACTCCACTGCTGGCCGCGGTCATCGCGCACTCCTTGCATCAGGCACTATCATGGATTGGTCAACTCTAGTGTAACGCTGCCATCGCTGGGGTGCTGTAACCTAGGTCACATCCCGTCCGGATAGGCGACGTCGTGCAGGGCATCCAGGTCAAGGATCTCGATCGTCCCGCGGCGGAGGTGAATCCATCCCTGGGCCTCGAACTGGGCCAAGGTGCGCGCCACCACCTCGCGCACCGTCCCGAGCTGAATGGCCATCTCCTGCTGGGTGATGCGGTGGGGATCGGGCAATGCGGCGCGCTCGATGAGGAGCTTGGCCAGCCGTTCCGACACGGTGCGCAGCGACAGGTCCTCGATGAGCGTGGTGAAGCGGCGCAGGCGCCCCGCCAGGTCGTGAAGCACCTGTAGGGCGACGGTGGGATGCTGGGTAATGATGCCGACCATGGCATCGCGCGGATAGGCCACCAGCGTGGCGCGGGTGGCGGCGCGGGTCGTCGTGGGAAGGGGGCCGCCGTCGAGCGCCGGCACGAGGTAGATGGCCTCCGGGGGGCGCAGCTCGCGCACCACCTGCTCGCGCCCCTGAGGGGACATCTTGAGGGCGCGTACGCGCCCCTCCAGGAGCAGGTACACCGTCGTGCAGGGCTCGCCCTCCAGCGCCAACACCTCACCGCGCACGAGGGTGCGCACCGTGGCCTGGTGGCCGATCTCGCTGACGCGCTGCGGGTCGAGCTCACGAAAGTAGGGATGCTGGCTCAGATAGGCTGCGATGCGATCCAACGGGACGTCCTCCGGCGGCGGGTGGCGTAGGGCTCGGGCACAATGGAGCTATTATAGCACAGGCCCACCGGAACCCCCTCTCGCCACGGGTTGACAGCCGGCGTGCCCTCCGTTATGGTAGCTCCGACATCCGCCTGGAGGAGGTGTGCCCATGGACGCGCTGCTCGGAGTCGACGTCGGCACCACGAACACCACGGCAGTGGCCTACTCCCTGCGCGGCGAGCCCCTGGCGGAAGCCAGTATCCCGACGCCCACGGTGGTCGAGGGCGCCCGCCGGGCGTACCAGCGCCCGGAGGACCTGTGGGCGGCGACGCAGGCGGCCATCCGGGCCGTCGTCGCGGCACTCCCGCCGGAGGCGCGACTCCTGGGGATGACGGTGGCCAGCGTCGGGGAGGCCGGCGTGCCGCTGGACGCGCAGGGGCAGCCCCTCTATCCGATCATCGCCTGGTACGACGAGCGCTCGGCGCCGCAGTGCGCCGCGCTGGTAGAGGCCCTCGGCGAGGTCGGCATCTATCGCCTCACGGGGTTGCCGCCGACGCCCATCTTTTCACTGAACAAGCTGCTCTGGCTGCGCGATCACGAGCCGGACGTGCTGGCTCGCATGGTGCGGTGGCTCTGCGTGTCGGATTACATCGCCTTTCGCCTGACGGGCGAGCAGGCGATGGGCTACTCCTTGGCCTCGCGCACCATGGCTTTTGACCTCGCCCATCGCGCCTGGTCGGAGGCGCTCCTCGCGTACGCTGGGCTGCGGCCCAACCACCTGCCGCCCCCGGTCCCCGAGGGGACGCGGGTGGGCCGCGTCAAGACCCCTGGCGAGACGGGCCTACCGGAGGGGCTGCTGGTGTTCGTCGGCGGGCACGACCACGTCTGCGGTGCCCTGGCCGTCGGCGCCTTTGAGCCGGGCGTCGTGCTCGATTCCACCGGGACCACGGAGGCGGAACTCGTCGTGCTCCCCGAGGTGCGGGCCCACCTGGAGGCGGGCGATCTCAGCTTTAGCCTCGGCTGCCACACGGCGCGCGACCGCTACTACGCCATCGGCAGCATCCTCGGGGCGGGCGGCCTGATGGGCTGGGTGGCGAACCTGCTGTGGCCACGCGAGGCGGCGGAGGGCCGCCAGGCGGCGCTGGAG
>DUUT01000062.1 GCA_012841405.1 Chloroflexota bacterium | reverse complement strand
CGCGCCGCTGCCCCCTCACCCCGGCCCCTCTCCCCGCCGCTCGCGGGGAGAGGGAGTTGTGGCGCCGCAGCCCTTCCTGTCGCGGCGGAGGCGTGGCGCTGGGAGTGCCACGCCTCCCTGCGCGGACTTTCGCGACCTCGGGCAGTAGCGCGCTGCTACACTGCATCGCACTCACTCCGGCTGAACGCCTGGAATCCTGGGTACACCTCCGCGGAGGCCGCGTGTTTGCGCCGCTGGCCGCAAGCGGTAGAATGATCCATACACGATGCCGAGCTCGGCTCGATCAGGAGGAACTCATGCACCCGATGACTCACGACGTTGCTCGTGTGCTCATTTCTGAGGGGGACGTGCAGCGGCGCGTGGCCGAACTCGGCGCGCAGCTTTCGGCGGATTACCAGGACAGCAATCCGCTGTTGGTGTGCGTCCTCAAGGGAGGGTACGTCTTTTTGGCGGACCTCACGCGGGCCCTCACCATTCGCCATGGCGTCGATTTCATGGCCGTGTCCAGCTATGGGAACGCGACCGAGTCCAGCGGGGTGGTGCGCATCCTCAAGGACCTGGACCGTGACATTACCGGGCGGCACGTGCTCATCGTCGAGGATATCATTGACACGGGCCGCACCATTACCTACCTCATGGACAACCTGCGCGTCCGGCAGCCTGCCAGCCTGCGCATCTGCACCCTGCTGAGCAAGCCCTCGCGCCGTGAGGTCGATCTGGATATTGACTATATCGGCTTTGAGATCCCGAACGGATTTGTCATCGGCTACGGCCTCGACTATGCCGAGAACTATCGCAACCTCCCGTTCATCGGCGTCCTCAAGCCCGAGGTGTACAGCTAGCTTGTCCGCCATCTCCGCAGCGTTCGAGGGCCACCCCAGCGCACGGCCTGCCAACCATGGAGGCACGGCACCCCCTTGGGGTCGGCGTTGACGTAACATTTCCCCCTGGGGTATACTGGAGATAGATCCATGCTACCTATTGACAGCACTGCCACTGGGGGCTCGGATGCTGCCTTGGACGGTGCCTTGGACGGTGCCTCGAATCGTGCCTCGTATTATGCGGCGCATCTGCACCGTGATGCTGTTGGTGATCGTCTTGCTCTGGCCGATGGCCGGGGTTTCGGCGCAGCCAGCCGAGCGTCCGGTGCTGGTGCTCGAGGTTGAGGGCGTCATCAACCCGCTGTCGGTTCGGTATCTGGAGCGCGGGTTGCAGCGCGCCGAGCAGCGCGCGGCGCGGCTCGTGGTGGTCATTGTGGACACCCCCGGCGGGCTGGACACCGCGATGCGCGAGGTGGTCCAGGCGCTGCTGGGTTCGCCGGTGCCAACCGCGATCTATGTAGCGCCCTCGGGGGCCCGCGCCGCATCGGCGGGGATGTTTATCACCCTGGCCGGCGACATTGCCGCCATGGCGCCAGCGACGAACATTGGCGCCGCCAGCCCCGTCACCCTGGGGGGCGAGGCGGGCGATACCGAGTTGGCCAAGGCCGCCAGCGATGCCGCCGCGTTGGCGCGCAGCATTGCCACCACCCGCGGACGCAACGCCGACTGGGCCGAGCAGGCGGTGCTCGAGAGCGTGTCCCTCACAGCGACCGAGGCGCTGGAGCAGGGCGTGATCGACGTCGTGGCGGAGGACCTCGACGCGCTCCTGCGCCAGATCGACGGCCGCACGGTGAACGGCGCCTTTGGCGAGGTGCGCCTGCAAACGGCCGGCGCTGCCGTCGAGCACCTGCCGATGAACGCGGCAGAGCAGTTCATCCACATGATCAGCAACCCCAACATCGCCTACGTTCTCCTCTCCCTTGGCATGCTGCTCTTGCTGGCTGAGATCGCCGAGCCCGGCATCGGGCTGGCCGGTGTGGGCAGCGCCATCTGCTTCATTCTCGCCTTCATGGCCCTCGGCAGCCTGCCGGTAAACTGGGCCGGCATCGCGCTGTTGGCGCTCGGCGTCGTGCTCCTCGTCGTGGGGCTGCTCACGGATACCGAGGTGGTCCTCGGCCTCGGCGGGCTGGCCGCCTTTGTGCTCGGATCGGTGATCCTCTTTTCCCCGTTCGAGGCTCCCTCGCCAGCGGCCCCTGTGGTGCGGGTTAGCCCGTGGCTTATCGGTGGCGTCGTCGCCATTCTGGCGGCGTTCACGCTCATCGTGCTGGCGGCGATCGTGCGGGCGAGCCGTCAACCGCCCCAGTCGGGGGCGCAGCGGCTGGTGGGGCTGGAGGGCGTCGCCCTGAGTGACGTGGACCCGGCCGGGCAGGTGCGCGTCGATTTCGAGACGTGGAGCGCCCAGTCGGTCGCAGGGCGGATTCGCAGTGGCGAGCGGGTGCGGGTGATCGGTGTCTCTGGCGTGCGGCTGCAGGTGGTGCCGGCCGACACGGAGCGCGTGTGGGACACGGCCGTGTGGGACACGGCTGGGGAAGACTAGGTAGGGTTCGGAGAGAGGCCCACGGGGGCGTCCGAGCGCGGCGAGAGACATTGCCGCTGGGCGTCAGGGCGCTTGGCCTCCGCTCGGGGCGACATCGTTTCTGTGGCGGGTGCGTTTTCCAGGCGCGGTCTAGGCCGACGGCCACCATGGCGTGGAGGAGGGTTGCATGGAGACGCTCATCATCATCGGTGCCTTGGCGCTGCTCGTTCTCATCATCCTGCGCATGGCGGTGCGCATCGTGCCCGAGTACCGACGGCTGGTCGTCTTTCGGCTGGGACGCAGCATGGGGGCGTGGGGGCCTGGGCTGGTGCTGCTGATTCCCTTCGTCGACAGGGGGGTGTCCGTCGATCTGCGCGAGTCGTTCTTTGACGTCCCCCCGCAGACGTGTATTACCGCCGATAATGCCTCCGTATCCATCGACTTTCTCGTCTATGACAAGGTGGTCGACCCGGTGCGCAGCGTGCTCGAGGTGGAGAACTTTACCGGGGCGGCCCGTGGCTTGGCCATCACCACGCTGCGCGCGGTGGTGGGTGCCATGCTGCTAGACGACGTCCTCTCCAAGCGCGACGAGATCAACAACATCCTCCACGAAAAGCTGGACGAGGTGACGGATCGCTGGGGGGTGCGCGTCACGGCAGTAGAGATCCGCGAGGTGGTGCCGCCACGCCAGATCGAGGAGGCGATGACGCGGCAGATGGCCGCCGAACGTACCCGGCGCGCCACGGTGACCGAGGCGGAGGGGCAACGGGAGGCCACGGTGCAGGTGGCGGAGGGCGAAAAGCGAGCCACCGTCCTGCGTGCGGAGGGCCAGCGCGAGGCCACCATCCTGCAGGCGCAGGCGGACCGTGAGGCGGCCCGGCTGCGCGCCGAGGGCGCCGCCATGGCGCTGGCCGAGATCTATCGTGTTGCCCAGGGCGTCGACAGCAAGACGCTGACGTTGCAGTATCTGGACGCCCTGCGGGCGCTGGGGGCGACGCCGGCGACCAAGTTCGTGATACCGACCGAGTTCCTCGGCCTGGCGCGCCAGCTGGTGAACCACGCCCATGAGGCGGTCGCGCAGCCGGATGGGGAGGGGTGATACCGGAGCGACCGCTGAAAAACTGCAAAGGGTGACGAGTCGCCGATCCATAGAGCCTACGATCTACCCACGAGGAGGCAACACCCATGAAGGCAGGATTCGCGGAGACTGTGATCACGCCGAGCGACGGCAGGTGCTACCTGGCGGGCTATGGAGGGCCCTGGTCTACCGGCGTCCATGATGATCTCTATGCCTCCGCCGTTTATCTCGAGGAGGGCGAGACGAGGGCGGTGTTGCTCTCCTTCGACCTCATCGGGATGAACGCGCCGCTCATCGCCAAGCTCAAGGCCGGCATCGGCGAGGCCCTAGGGATCGACGATGGCGGCATCTTTTTCACGTGTACGCACACCCACGAGGGGCCGGAGGTCCGGCGGCGCGTCAGGACCTCCTCGGGTGAGGAACTCGACTATCTCGACGCTTACGAAGAGCTCTTGGCGGAACGGGCCGTCGACGTCGCCTGCACGGCCGCCTCGCAGGCGCGCTCGTGCGAGCTGCGGGTGAACCGCGCCTGGGTAGACGAGAACATGAATCGCCGCTTCTTTATGCCCGATGGGCAGTGGTTTTTTGTGCCCAGCTACAAGGACCTCGTCCCCATCACGAACCAGTACGAGGATAAGGAGCTCGGCGCCCTCTACTTTTGCCCGCCGGGGGACAGGCATCCCTTTGGCGTAATCCTCAACTATACCATGCACCCCCTCACGGCCGGCCACACCACCTCTCTCATCAGTGCTGACGTCCCCGGGGTGGTCCGTGAGACGATCCGCGAGGGCCTTGGCTGCCTGACGTGCTACATCACGGGCGCGGCCGGAGACAATCACCCCAAGGCGCCGGAGGCAGGCTTTGCCGAGACGCGCCGCGTGGGACAGGTGCTGGCCACCGCCGCTATCACCCGCTGGTTCGACGCGTACCTGCTGCCCCCGCCCCTCCCGATCAAGACGATGACGCGCTCGGTGACGCTCAGGTACCGCACGGACGAGGAGATGCGGCGCATCCCCACCATGGGGGATGGGGCAGAGGAGAGGCTGCGCTCCTACATGGAGAGGATTCCCTCGCCGGGGGGGAGCGTCGAGGTCGCCTTCTCTCTGCTGGCCATCGGCCCCATCCTGTTCATCGGCGTGCCCGGGGAGATGGTCGCGGAGCTGGGCCAGACGCTCAAGTGGTACTCGCCGTTCCCGCGGACGTACATCATGTACCAGGCGACCGAGTCGTTGGGCTACATCGCGCACCCCAATGCCTACTTGTGGGGCGGCTACGAGGCAGAGTTCGGGCAGCTCTCGCCGTCGTCGGTGCGTCCGCTCATGGACGCCATCATCGATGCCATGGAGGAGTTGGCGCGGTAGCGCGCCGTGGCCGCGGTGAGCGGCACGACCAGCGCCTCTCTGTGAGGTTGCGCAGTTGAACAGAGGCCGGGCGCCCATCGGCGCCCGGCCTCTGCGATGTCCCGCGATCGGGCGGGCGACGCGCGCCCTCGCTCTAGCGATCCTCCAGCGCCTTGCGCATGTTGTCCAGCGCCTTCTGGATGTTCTCCAGCGAGTTGGCGTAGGAGAGGCGCAGGTAGCCCTCGCCGTATTCGCCAAAGGCGGTGCCCGAGAGGCAAGCCACGCCGGCCTTCTGCATGAAAAAGTCCTCGGCCTCGTGGCTGCTCATCCCCGTGCCGGTGATGTTGGGAAAGACGTAGAACGCCCCGCGGGGCTTGACACACGTCACGCCGGGGAGGCTGTTCAGGCCCTCCACGATGAGGTCGCGTCGCTCGCAGAACGCCTGGACCATCTCCTGGACGCTATCCTGCGGGCCCTGGAGCGCGGCGACACCGGCGAACTGGGTGGCCGCTGAGGTGCACGAGTTCGAGTTGGTCATCAGCCGCGTGACCTGCTCGGCCAGGGGCACGGGCATCACGCCATAGCCCAATCGCCAGCCGGTCATGGCATAGGTCTTGGAAAAGCCGTGCAAGATGATGGTGCGCTCGCGGGTCGACATCCCCGGGAAGGTGGAGATGCTCTCAAAGGTGCCCTCATACATGATGTGCTCGTACACCTCGTCCGAGAGGACGGGGATGTTGCGCTCCACGCACAGCTCGGCGATGGCGGCGAGGTCCTCGCGCTCCAGGATGCCACCGGTGGGGTTCTGGGGCGAGTTCAGGATGATGAGCCGCGTGCGGTCCGTGATGAGGTCCTTAAGCTCGTTGACGTCAAAGCGAAAATCGCGCTCTTCGCGCAGGGGGATGGGCACGGGCTTGGCGCCGACAAAGTTGATCATCGACTCGTAAATGGGGAACCCGGGGTTGGGGTAGATAACCTCCGTCCCCTCCTCTGCCAGCGCCATGATGATAAAGAACATGATGGGCTTGGCCCCCGGCGTCACCGCCACCTGGGCGACGTCGATGGGCTGGTTCCGGGTACGGCTGATCTCTGCGGCGATGGCCTCCCGCAGCTCGGGGATACCGGCCGACGGGGTATAGTGGGTAGCCCCGGCGCGCAGCGCATCGCAGGCGGCGTCGATGATGTGGGTGGGGGTGTCAAAGTCGGGCTCACCGATCTCGAGGTGGATGATCTCGCGCCCCTGTGCTTCGAGGGCCTTGGCCTTGGCCAGGACCTCAAAGGCCGACTCGGTTCCCAGACGGCTCATGCGTGTAGCCAGAGTAATCATTGCAGACCTCCATGTGATGGTGCGACGCGCGCATAAACGTCGATCAGGTCGTGTGCCGCGCGCCTCCACGTAAAGCGCGCTACCTGTTCGAAACCCCGGGTACGGTGGGTCTCTCGTAGCGCCGAGTCGCTGATCGAGCGCCACAGGGCGTCGGCCAGCGCGTCCACATCCTCGGGGGGTACCTGCAAGGCGGCGTCGCCTGCAACCTCGGGCAGCGAGGAGACGTTGCTGGTAACCACCGGCGTGCCACAGCCCATAGCCTCCAGCACCGGAATACCAAATCCCTCATAGAGGGAAGGAAAAGCGAACACATCGGCCCCGCGGTAGAGGGCGGGGAGGTCGGCGTCGTCCACAAAGCCGAGCACACGCACGCGCTTTTCAAGGCCCAGCTCGCCGATGGCGGCAAATATCTCGTCATAGAGCCAGCCCTTGCCGCCGGCGATGACGAGCTCGTGCGGGGCACCGTGTGCTTGGGCGAGGCGGTGAAAGGCATGGATCAGCCGGCAGAAATTCTTGCGCGGCTGCAGGGTGCCAACACTGAGAATATAGGGCCGCTCCAACCCCCACCGCTTCCGCCGGAGGGCGTCCTCGGGTGAAGGCTCGGGCCGAAAGCGCTCCTCGACACCCGCATAGACGACGAACACCCGATCCTCGGGCACGTGGAGCAGCTCGATCAGGTCACGCCGCGTGCTCTCGGAATCGGCGATCAGAATGTCGGCGCGCGCCACCGAGTGGGGCACGGCCCGCATCAGGTAGGCCAGCAGTGGCGGTGAAGAGCACTCTGGGTGCCGCAGGAACGATAGGTCGTGTACCGTGAGCACGGTACGGGCGCGCCACACCGGCGGCAGAACGAAATCCGGCGAGTGGAACAGGTCGATGCGCCCGGTCACCAGCTCTACCGGCAGGGGCACCCGCAGGCGCTGCCACACGATGGCCATGTGCCGATCGCTGAGGGGCAGCGCGCGCCGCGCAAAGTTGTCCGGCCAGGTGCGCGGCTCAGCCTCGACGCCGGCGCTAAAGAGCACGTACTCACGTTCACGATCGAGCTCGGCGAGGGCCCCGATGAGGCCGCGGGTGTAGCGTCCAATTCCAGCGCGCTGCTGCACTGCCGCCGTATAGTCGATCCCGATGCGGCCGCGCGCGCCATGCCTGTGTCGCGTCATCGGATAGCCCTATAGGTCCAGATCCGATTGATGCCAAAGTTCCAAAAGAGCACGACCCCGATGGCGATCGCTTTCGAGACATTGTAGCCCCAGGCGCCCCAGGTGGCAAAGACGCGGCGATCCAGTGAGAGAAAGACGGCCTGATTGATGCCGTAGCCCACGAGGTTCACGAGGAAGAACTGGCCGAGCTGGCGCCACGGCGGCTCACTGCGCGACTCGGGATAGGTCCAGAAACGGTTCCAGGTAAAGTTGCTGCACACGGCGACAGTGAACGAAACGGTGTTGGCCAGCCATTTCTCCAGGCCGAACAGCAGGATGCCCATGTTCAGGACAGAAAAGTCCACCACCGCTCCGATGGTGCCAACGACGGCGAACCGCAGGAAGCGGCCCAGCTCTGCGGGGTGCTCGCGCCGAAACGCGAGGATGCGGGCGACGATTTGGGTCAAGGCGTTCCTCGCTTACTCCTGTTCATGACGAGGCCTGCCCGCCGTTGCTGTGCCAGCACCATCCCGAGCAGCATGGCGATGAGCAGGTACATCTCGTGCACGTACAGATTGTCGACCATATTGTGGGCCAGCAGGTGGCCCATCATGCCGAGACTGCCGAGCGTCACGGCGCGCTGCAGGCCGTGGGCACCCCGCGCGGCGCGCCAGGTCGTCCAGACGGCGGCGGCCATGAGCCCGAGATAGGCGGCCAGCGCTAGCAATCCCCCCTCGGCCATGACGTTCAGGAGGATGTTGTGGGCGTGGCCCAAGGGATCCTCCCAGCGGGGCACGGCAACGGTGGGGTAGACGGCGGCGTACTGCCCCGTGCCCACCCCTAGCCAGGGGGCGCGCTCGAACATGCGCCACGCCGCACGCCAGTGGGCGAGGCGCTCGAGGTTGGCAAAGTTCGCATCGGTGACCTCGATGGCGGTCACATCGGGGGCGCCAATATAGTCAAGGGCCTCGGTGAGGCGCTCGACGAGTACGGTGGGCACGACGGACGGCGTGGACGCCACTACGGGCGTGGCGAGGAGTACCACCACGGCCAGTGCCAGCCAGACGCGGCGGCCCATGGCCAGCAGCACCAACCCGGCGCCCGCCGCGGCCCCCAGGAGGGCGCCGCGCGACCAGCTCATCACCAAGCCTGCGGCCATGGTCACCGTCGCGACGAGGGCCAGCCCCCAGAGGAGCAGCCGCCCGGGGTGGCGGCGCCGGCCAGGAGGCCAGGCCTCACGCCAGGTGGCGACTACCGTCGCATAGCTGAGCGGCAGCAACAGCCCGAGGAATCCGCCATAGGGGTTGGGCTGGGCGAAGGTGCCATGGGCGCGCATGAAACGCCCCATGAGGATGAATCCGGGCGGCCCGATCTGGCGAACGAACTGGTAGGCGCCGAGGAGGCCCTGCAGTGCCCCGGCCAGTAGCAGCGCCGCCACGAGGCCCCGCGTCTCCCGCGGGCCGAGCTCCCCGGCGGTAAGCATGAGGACGGCGGCAAACTCGATCCACTTGGCCATCTCTTTGGCCGCCAGGGGAATGCTCTGCGCTGGCCACAGCGCGACGAGGAGGGCGCCCAGGTAGGCGGCTAGGGCCCAGGGGATGGCCGAGCCCCCGAGGAGGGGGGCGTCACACCGCGGAAAGGCCACGCGACGCGGGAAGGCCAGGCGTCGCGCCAGCCATGCGGCGATCGTCACCAGGGCGAGGGCCTGGCTGACGCCCACGCTGGCTCCGGCAATGGTCACCTCGCGCACCGAGCCGAACGGGATGGCGAACGCCAGAGCGTACAGGCCCAGGGCCGGCCTCCACACGATGGCCACCAGTCCGATGCCGCCAATCACCACGGCAAAGGCGGCCTCCAGCGGCGCTCGGGCCAACACCAGCCCCAGGAGGGCAACCCCCAGCCCGCCGGCGCAGGTGGCGCCGGCGCGGGCGACCCACGGAGGAAGGGCCGTCGATGGGGTGCGGAGGGACGATGCTCGAGCGGCGGCGGGTGTTGCCATCGTGGGACTAGACCTGGTCGCGGAACCAGGCGATGGTCTTGGCCAGGCCCTCGTCCAGCGGAACGCGGGGCTCCCACCCCAGCACCTGCCGCGCCTTGGTGATGTCGGGCTGACGCGTCTGCGGATCATCGCGGGTCCGAAGGCCGTCACTGGGCGTGATGCAGGTGATAGGCGATGGGCTACCCGCGACAGCCACCACGCGCCGGGCGAACTCGAGGACGGTCAGCTCGTGGGGATTGCCGAGGTTGACGGGCAGCACCTCATCGGACAGGAGGAGGCGGTGCAGGCCGTCCACGAGGTCCGAGACGTAGCAAAAGCTCCGCGTTCGCGAGCCATCATCATAGACGGTGAGGGGCTCGCCGCGGAGTGCCTGGCGCACGAAATTGGGCACGACGCGGCCGTCGTTCAGGCGCATGCGGGGGCCATAGGTGTTAAAGATGCGGGCGATGCGCGTCTCCAGGCCGTGGGCGCGATGGTAGGCCATGGTCATGGCTTCGGCAAAGCGCTTGGACTCGTCATAGACGCCCCGTGGGCCCACAGGGTTGACGTTGCCCCAATAGGTCTCGGGCTGGGGGTGAACGAGCGGGTCGCCATACACCTCAGAGGTGGAGGCGAGCACAAAGCGTGCCCCCTTGGCCTTGGCCAAGCCCAGGGCGTTGTGCGTCCCCAGAGCGCCCACCTTGAGCGTCTTGATGGGCATCTCGAGATAGTCCACTGGGCTAGGCAGGGATGCCAGGTGGATCACGGCATCCAGCGGCCCGGGCACTTCAATGGGCTCGACGACATCATGGAGCACGAAACGGAACGCGGCCCGATCGCGCACGTGGGCGATATTGCGCTCGCTTCCGGTGATGAGGTTGTCCATGGCGATCACCTCGTGCCCCTGCGCGAGCAACAGGTCACACAAGTGGGAACCGATAAAGCCGGCACCGCCCGTAATGAGAATGCGCATTCCTCTCCTTCCCGCCCCCGCGATGTCGACGAGAAGTATAGCAGGGAGGTTGAGTATGGTCAAAGGGTTTGGTGGGGGGGGCTAGCCCCCCCCACCAAACCTCTCACCCCGCCAGCGCCGCCTCGGGGCTGGGTTCACGCGGCGTGGGTATGCGCATGGCCAGGGCGAACACCACCGAGATGGCGATGATGACGGCACTCATGAGGTAGACCCCCGAGTAGCCGATGATGGGCGTCAGCGCCCCAAAGAGGAGGGGCATGGCGACCGAGCTGACGTGGTTGACGCTCACACCCGCCGACAGGGTCGGCGTCATCTCTTCGGGGGGCGCGATCTGGCGCACATAGACGCTGAGACCGAGGTTGAGGATCTGCGCCAACCGCATGATGGCATAGAGCCCCGCGAGGATCATGGCGTTGGGGATGACGGCGTAGCCGATGCAGGCGAGGACCAGCACCGCATAGCTGCTCGCGAGCGTCCACCGGGCACCGAAGCGATCGACGAGCATGCCCAGGGCGGGGGCCAGGAGCATACTCAGCACGGCGGTGATGGCCAGCAGCGGGCTCAGTTGCCACACCTTCCAGCCGAACTGCTCGACGAGGACCAGCGTACAAAAGCTGCCCAGCACCTCCTTCCGTGAGCCCTCAAAGAAGGTGAGCACGTAGTAGAGCCAGTGGCGACGCCGGAAGACGAGGCGGGGCTGCTTGGCCTGGGTGGCGCCCAGGTCGCGCGACAGGCGCAGGAAGAAGTAGACCGAGACCAGGATCATGGCGCCACCGATGACATAGTACCAGCGGAGCGAGAGGTTCCGCATCAGGTTCGAGGCGAGCGCCAAGATGCCCATGCCGACGATGCTGGCCAGCGAGCTCACGGAGGTTAGCATGCCGAGGACGCGGCCCCGGGTGCTCTCGGTGGCGAGGCTGATGCCCAAGGCAGGATGGATGGGCTGATAACCGTGGAGGCCGAAACTCGCAATAACAGCGACGGCCAGCAATCCGGTGTAGGAGCCGACCAGGGCATGCGCCATGAACCCCAGCCCGAGGATCGCGGCCGAAGCGGCAGCGCGCCACGAGAGGGGGAGGTGCATCGTCAACGCGGCGATGAACACCAGGAGCACCCCGGGAATCTCGCGAATCCCTTCGAGCCACAGGACCTGCCCGCCCGTGAGCCCGATGGTGTCCACGAAAAAGTTCATGCGTGCGCCGCCGAGGATCCCCTCACCAAAGCGCATCATGAACACCGCAGTCGCCGTCAAGGCCAGATCTCGCGTCCACAGAGACGCCATGCCGTTGCCAAACAACCGTTGGATCCTCACGCTACGTCACCACTTTCGCTGGAATTTGTCGGTGTGCCGAGTAGCGGCCATTATCCCCGATGGGTCGCCGCCTGTCCACCGGCAGGGCAATCGCATACGCGCTCGTCTCTGGCCCTGAGTGGGGTGCCGTCCCAGGTTCTCGGCCTGGGGGCAAGATGCGCCGAGGGCCTCACGCGTCGCTGTGGGATCATCGCTCGGGATGCACGGGAGCGATGGGCTGGGGCGCTTGCGCGGCGGCGTGTTGCCCCCGTGTGACGCACCAGGCGAGGGCGACCATCCACCAGGCGGAGAGCTCGGGCAGGAAGAAGGCATTGTCGGTGAGGCCGTGGGCCAGCGAGGCGATGGCGCCGGCCACCAACCCCAGTGTCACGGCATAGGCATCCTTGCCGCCCGCTGCGTCACAGCCCAGGGCGCGTCGCGCGCCCTGGGCAAGGCCCACCGCCATGGCGCCAGCGACGGCCAAGCCCCCGACGCCCAGCCGCAGCCAAAAGTCAAGGATGACGTTGTGCGGATGCGAGAGCCAGCGGTCCACCTCGGCGCCCGGCCGGATATAGTCCCCATAGTAGTAGAGAAAGTTGTCGGGCCCGACGCCCAGCCAGGGATGGTCGCGCACCATGTCCCAGGCCGCCTGCCAGAGGGCGAGGCGTAGGAACGTCGTGCCTTGGGTCGGATCAAGCAGCGACGTGAGGCGTTCGACCCCGGCAAAGGGGACGATCGCCAGCACGCCGATGACGAGGCCCACCGCAACGAGGCGCACCGCCCGCGAGCGCGTCGTCCACCCGAGGTAGAGCAGCGAGGCGGGGAGCGCCAGGAGCACCGCGCCGCGCGAGAAGGTGAGGACGAGGGCGACCGCCATCGGTATGGCACCCACGCCGTACAGCAGCCGCCGCCACCGCGTGGCGCCATGCCAGGCCATGGCGATGCCCAGGGGCAGCAGACGCTCGAGGACGAGGGCCAGGTTGTTGGGCGAGCCAAAGAACGCTCGCGCGCGCCGGACGCCCTCCGCCTCGATGACGCCCTCGGCGAGGGGATAGCGGGCCAGGGCGTACAGGGCAACCCCCGCTCCCGCCAGCAGGAGGACATCCACGAGCTGCAACGCCTGGCGCGGCCGGAAAAAGGCACCGCGCAGCAGGGCGTAGAACACCGCCGCCTCGAAAAAGACGACGCGCCACTCCCGCAGCGCCTCCCGCGGGTACTCGGAGGGCACCGCGGCGACGAGGCCGAGGAGCACCAGGGCGACGACGGCCCAATCCGCCATGGGCCGGGCCACGATCCACCGGCGTACGGCCCGCCACGAGGGGGTCCAGGTCATGAGGGCGGCCCAGGCGTGAGCCGCGGCGGCCACCAGCAGCGATACCTCGAACATGGCAAAGGTGCCGGGCCCCAAGCGCACGTGGTACGGTGCCAGGGGGACGCACGCGACCACGGCCATGAGGGCCAGGTCTGGGCGCAACACCGCGCCGGCGACATACAGGGCGAGCCCGGCAAGGCGCCCCCCCTGTGACGGCGCCACGATCACCACCGCCAAACCGCTGGCCACCACGCCGCGCTGGAGCGCCTCGGGGGCACGACGCCAGCGCCCTGCCACCGCGCTCCAGGCGCCGCGCCACGGGAGCGTGCG
>DUUT01000061.1 GCA_012841405.1 Chloroflexota bacterium | reverse complement strand
GCCAGGAAGTGGCCGACGCGGCCGCCGAGGCGGTGCGCTGCAGCCATGCCGCCGACCTGGGGCTGGCCGTCATCGGCCCCGCGGATCCCGCGGCGCCCGACGCGCCCCCGGTCTATTTTGCACTGGCAACCGAGGGGCAGGTGCTCCGCGCCGAGTCACGACGGGGGCGTTCAGGGGTAGCGGGCCGCGGATGGCTGATGCATCTGGCGCTCGATCTCGTGCGGCGGAACGTGCTGGGGCTGCCGATCCGCTAGGCGACGGCCCCCCTGCCCCCATCGCCAGGCCACCGCGGCCTCCCATGGGCTCGATATTGCCCGTGCCGCCACCTCCGGGGCGGCACGGAGGTCGGCGTCTAGCGCCACAGCGCGCGGCTGATGGCGTTGTGCCGGGCGATGAGGGCGGGGAGGTCCACGTCCACCAGCTCACCATCACGGACGAGCACACGCCCATTCACCACCGCATGAGCCACGGGGGTCGGCGCACAGAGGACGAGCGCCGCCACGGGATCCGCCTGAGCGCCGGCATATTCGTGCCGATTGAGATCAAAGGCCACCACATCCGCCGCCATCCCCGGCGCCAGCACGCCGATGTCGTCGCGCCCCAGCACGGCGGCCCCGCCACGCGTCGCCAGGGCAAGCGCCTCGCGCGCCTCCAAGGCGTCGGCGCCGTGCGCCACGCGCTGGAGGAGCATCGCCTGGCGCGCCTCAGCGAGGAGGTTTCCGCCGTCGTTGCTGGCGCTGCCATCCACAGCGAGCCCCACGGGCACGCCGGCGTCCCGGTAGGCACGCACCGGCGCAATCCCAGAGCCCAGCCGCATGTTACTACTCGGGCAGTGGGCCACCCCCGTGCGCGTCTCGGCCATCAGCGCGATCTCGTCGGCGTTCGGCCACACGGCATGCGCCCACCACACGTCGGGGCCGAGCCATCCAAGCTCAGCCATGTAGGCAACCGGCCGCATGCCCACGCGCTCGAGGCAATACGCCTCCTCATCGAGCGTCTCCGCCACGTGGGTGTGCAGGCGTACGCCATAGGCCCGCGCCAATTCGGCGGAGGCCCGCATCAGCCCCTCGCTGACGTTAAAGGGGGCGCAGGGCGCCACCGCCACTTGGCACATGGCGTAGCGCTCCGCATCGTGGAACGTCTCGATGACACGGCGGCAGTCGGCAAGGATGACGTCCTCGTCCCGTTCGACCAACGTGTCGGGGGGTAACCCCCCGTCGGACTCGCCCACCGACATGCTGCCCCGCGTGGGGTGAAAGCGCAACCCCAGCTCTGCGGCGGCGCGAATCTCGTCATCGATCCGCGCCTCGTTGGGATAGAGGTAGAGGTGGTCGGCGGCGGTGGTACACCCCGAAAGGAGGAGCTCACAGAGCGCCAGCTTGGCGCTCACATAGATGGCCTCGCCATCGATCCCGGGCCAGATGCGATAGAGCGTCCGCAGCCACTCAAAGAGACCGGTATCCTGTGCGCCCGGCATGGCGCGGGTGAGGGACTGAAAGAGGTGGTGGTGCGTGTTGACCAGCCCCGGGAGGACGACCATGTCCGTCGCGTCGATCATCGTGTCGGCGTGGGCGGGCGCGTCAGCGCTGGTGCCCACCCACGTGATGACATTGTCCTGCGCCAGCAGCGCGCCATCGTCAATCTCGCGCTGGTCGCCATCCATCGTCACGAGGACACGGGCGTTACCGATGAGCAGGGTACCCATATGATCACTCCTTTGAGCTGGCAACACGGCCGCGGCGCATCACTGAGCGCCCGCTGTCAGCCGGCCCGTCGGTCACGCAGGGCGCACGCGTCATCGCCCGGTGCCGTCGTCCCGGAGGCATGGACAGCGACGCGCTAGACCGCTATAATGCCGCCCCAGTCGGAATCGCGCCGAACAGACATCCGGGAGGTCACCATCACTACCTATCGCGTCACCCTCGACGTGTTCGAGGGCCCTCTCGACGTCCTCCTGCGCCTCATCGAGCGCGAAGAGCTGGACATCTCCAAGGTGTCGCTGGCCATCGTGGCCGACCAGTTCCTGGGCTACGTGGCCACCCTGCGCGAGATCTCGGCCGCGAACCTGGCAGAGTTTCTCGTCGTTGCCGCCAAGCTCCTCGTCATCAAGTCCCGAGCGCTGCTGCCCAAGCCGGAGAATGAGAGCGACGACGAGGAGCATGAGGAGGACCCCGGCGAAGAGCTCGCCCGGCAACTCGAGGAGTACAAGCGCTTCAAGGCGGTGGCGGCGCAGCTGCGGGCCATCGAGGAGACGGGGCAGCGCGCCTATCCGCGCATCGCGCCTCGCCCCCAAATCGAGCGCCGCCTGGTACCCGGCGAAGTCTCCTTGACCGAGCTCCTTGACGCCCTCAAGCGCGCGCTCGAGCTCCATCCCCCAACCCCACCCGTCGATGACGTCGTGGCACCGGTGGTCGTGCACATCGCCGATTGCATGCGCACGCTCCTCGACATGGCCACCCGCCATGCCCAGGTGCGCTTTGGCGCCGTGCTGCAGCGGGCGCGGTCACGGCTTGAGGTCATCGTCACCTTTCTAGCGCTGCTCGAGCTCATCAAGCAGCAACGGCTGCGAGCCGCCCAGACCCGTCCCTTTGGCGAGATCCTCATCGAGGCGCGCGAGCCGGACCCTGATGCCGATATCCCCGCGACCGACCTCAGTGCGTACGACGAACCGAGCAATGGGGACGATGGCGCGGCGGCGTGATGGGGCGCGGGTTCGGCGGAGGAGGGGCCACCCATCGCCGATGAATTGAGGAGCCACGGGGATCAGCGCGGCGCCCGCAGCGAGCGGCGCACCGCGCCGCACCCGGCCGGCACCATCCCCTCATAGGCCTGGAGAGCCCTCTCGGCGAGGGTAGGCCAGGCAAAGACGCTCGCCATGCGGCGCGCCGCGGCGCCTCCAAGGCGTTGGCGCCCGGCAGCGTCGCCCAGCAAGGCCGTCAGTGCGCCCGCCATGGCCTGCACCTCACCGCATGGCACCAGTACGCCCGTCTCTCCGTGAACGATGTACTCCCGGTTTTGTCCCACATCATCGGCCACGACGGGCACCCCCGCAGCTAGCAGCTCGATCAGCTTGGCCGAGCACTTGCAGCGGTTCACCAGCGTATCGTTGTAGGGAAAGAGGGCCACATCCGCCGCACCCAAGTAACCGGGTAGCTCCTCTACCGACGCCCAACCGACCCGCACGACGTGATCCACCAGCCCCTCATCGCGCACCGCACAGTCAAAGAGGTCGTCATCCTCCGGCGCGAGGGCACGACCCACGACCAGCAGCGCCACATTGGGCACCGACGCGCGCACGGCGCCTAGCACCGCGACGGGTCGCCGCGGGTCAAACTCGGCCAGGCGGGTGTAGAGCAGCATCGTCGGCCGATCACCCAAGCCGAGGCGATCGCGCACCGCTCGGCCGTTACCCGGAGCAGGCGCATCGGCACCGTTCGGCACATAGTGCACTGTCTCGGGGGGAGCTCCCAGGCTCCAGACGATGGCCTCCAGCGCGCGGCTCGCGACGGTTACGGCGTCGGCGTGACGCAGGCCCCAGCGCTCCTGGCGCTCGAACAGCGCCCGCGCGACGGCCGGGTAACCCTCGCGTTCGTTCCAGCCGCCAGGGCCCTCCCAGTCATCCTCGTCAACCACCAGGCGCACCCCCGTGGCCCGCCGCAGGTACCAGAACACCCCGGCCGCCAGGCCCGCGTGGGCCTTGGGTTTGAAGCAGTGGACGACATCGGGACGCCAGGCGAGGGCGCGATGCACCAGGCGCGCCGCGATGGCGGCGTGGCGCACCAGCGGAACGCGGGGCCCCAGGGCCACATACTCGAGCGTCACACCGCCGTCCTGCCAGCGCCGAGGCGCCGCGGCGGGAGTATGCCAGGGCGGCATGACGATCAGCACCTCATGGCCACGCGCCGCCAGGGCCCGCCCCAAGGGGAGGGCACGGCAGCGCACAGTGCTCTTGGGTTCCAGGCCAAAGGGCCCGATCATGGCGATGCGCATAGCGGGTTCCACCGTCACAACACGATAGCGAGCAACATTGACAAGTATAGCATCCGCCGACGAGAAGGGCCAGAGAGCGTGCACCACGGAGCGTTCATCGCTGCCCCCTCACCCCGCCCCTCTCCCCGGAGTACCGGGGAGAGGGAGGCATGATGCTGCACCGAACCCCGTCGCGGCGAAACCCCTGCGCAAAGGGCACGACGTCCCCGCTGGGGAACGCGAGCCCGCGCAGGCGGGCTTGGCCATCCTAGCGCCGGGTTTCAACCCGCCGCGAACGTTTGGGCCCGTATCGGCAGCCGTTGACAGCACCCTCCCCTCGTCTATAATCGCCCGCAGGAGCATCCGCCCCACTACAAGGAGACCAACCATGGCATACGGAAAAAAGTCGTACCTCGAGCATACCGCCGTCCGTGTGAAGGACATTCACTGGCACATCCGCTTCTTCCGTGAGGCGCTGGGGATGCCGGTGCGCCAGGTCCAGGGGTCGGAGGAGGACCCCGTCCAGGTCTGGACCGTCGGCGGCGTGCAGTTGGTATCGGACAAGAGTTTTGACGGTCCCGAAGGGCGCATGGTGCACTTGGGGATCATGACGGAGGACCTCGAGGCCGCCCTGGAGGCGGTGTACAGCTTTGAGGGCGTCACCGAGCTGCCGCAGGGCCACAACTGGTTCGCCCTGCCCGACGGCCTCGAGATCGAGCTGATGCAGGCGCCGCAGTAGGCTGTCCGCGCACAGCGATCGGTCAGCGGCTGCGGGCCGGTCGCTGTGCGTCGCCCACCAAGGAGTTCGGCCATGCCGGGCACACCATCCCACACCACCACCATCGCGCGCTTCGACACGCCCCCCGAAGAGGGCACCTGGCCAGCGCAGCGCGCCGTTGACGCGCTCATCCGCGAGTGCTCGCGCCTGCTCTTCGCCGAGTGTCGTGAGGATCTCTGGGCGTGGCTGTCCGAGAGCGACCTGCAGGGGATGCTCTACGCCATCCTGCGCCGTGAGCTACCGGCCCACGGCCTTGCCGCCAGCGCCGTGCACATGGCCTACCCCTTCCGCATCACGCGGGAACAAGCACAACGCCTCGGCCTACGAGGGCGCACCCTCACCACGGATCTGGTGCTCGTCGTCCCGCAATCTCTGCGCCTCTTGCGCGGGCGTCGGTGGACGGGCCGTTTCGTCGCCGCCGTGGAGGTCAAGCGTGGGTACGAGCGCTATCGCGAGATTCGGGCCGATCTCGCCAAGCTCGCCGCGGTACGCAACGTATGGGAGGACGTGCTCACCTATATGGTGGTGATGGGGCACCAGAGCGCCCACGAAGCCGTCTCTGCGGTGGAACGCGAAGCCGCCGCTCACGGGGTGACGTTGCTGGCCGACAACTACTGGGTGCAGGACGCCCGCATCAACCAGCCAGAGCTCGTCTAGCGCTAGAATCCCCGCCACCAGTCCTTCCGCGAGCGCGGGTCGAGAAAGCTCCCGCAATCACGGATGGCCACACCGACAGCATCGCCAGCCGCCCAGCCGAGGGCCTGGCCGGCGCGTAACGCCGGCAGCCGCATCCGCCCCGCGGCATTCGTCTGGCGATAGAGGGTCAGAAGCCCCGGGGCGACCCGTACCCCTTCGAGGTGCACCGTATACCCGTGGCGGACGCTATCCTCACGGGTGTACTTGAGCGTGATGCGTTCCGCGTCGGCGTACAGCACCAGGGCCTGGTATCCGTCGCCGATGGTGCTCCCCGCCTCGGCGAGACGCACGATGGCATTGCGATCCGCCGCCAGCGTCACCAGTGTCACCGGGTACCGCGAAATAGGCGCACCGCGCGCCATGCGCTCCCAGTCCCAGTCATAGACCTGAAAGGTTCCACGCACGATGGGCGCGCGCCCGAGAAGCCCGACGAGTTGCGGCGCGGCGGGATCGGTGGGCCCGCCATAGTCCACGAGACCACGCGCGGCGTCCACGGCCACGTACCCGCGGATGGCGAGGTTCAGGTCGGGGTGCTCGGCCGCGGGGCGAGGTTCCGGCTCCCCCTCAATCGTGATCGCGGCGTATTCCTCATCGATGGCCGGTGGCGGGGCCTCGGGCCCCCGCGCCACGAACGGGAGGTGTACGCGCACCGCCGGCGCGGCCTGCACGCGATAGAGCCCGGCCTCGGGCGGCGAACCGAGGAGTCCCAGCAGCATGAGGAGAAGCGCTCCGACGAGAGCGCTATTCCCGCCGCGCGGGCGTGCTCCAGCGTGCGAGCGCCCCCTGCGGCGGGCCGGTGGGTGCCATTTCCTATCCCACATCAGGCGTCCATTCGACTGCCAAGGGCCCCTTTCCGGGCCTCCATACGTGCGCGGCATGTCGCCCACAGGGCGTCGCCCCAGTGACCTCCATCAGGCGTCCGCACGAGCACTGCGCAGCATGCGCGTGCCAATCAACCCCAGGAGCAGGCAAGCTGCCGCCGTGAGCCCAAAGGTCGCCGGGATGCCCATAGCGTCGGCCAGTACGCCACTGATCGCCGGCCCGGCGAACATGCCGATGGCGTACACTGCCTGGTGGAGCCCCATCGCGGTGGTGCGCTCGGCGTCGGCCACATAGCGGATGCTCAGCCCCATCAGCACGGGATAGCTGACGCCGTGGGAGAGGCCATTCAGGGCGTGAGCAACAAACAGCCACGCCAGTGAAGGCGCCACCGCCACCACCGCCGCACCCGCCGCCAGCAGCACAATGCTCGCCGCCACCAGTGCCTTGGATCCCAAGCGCTGTGTGACCGTCGTCGCCCCCAGGTTGCCGACGGTCACCGCCAGAAGGTTGACCGTGAGCAACAGGCTCTGCTGCACTGCCGTGGCGCCCATGCGGTCGGCAATGATGGCGATAAAGCCAAAGGCGGTGGCCCAGGTGACGTACTGCGACAGGACGGCCAGCAGCGTGGGCAGCAGCACGTCGCGCCGCACGATGAGGGCACCGAGGGCGCGCCACGAGGGACGCGCTGGCGGTCGCCGCTTCTCGGGCACGGGGAGCACCGCGAGGACCGCCAATCCCGCCGCCACCGCCGCAAGATAGAACGCTAGGCTATAGCCCCCCAGGTCATTCAACCAGCCGGTGACGCTAGTAGCCAGGAGACGCCCCACCGTCCCGATGGTGGTGATCGTCGTGCTGGCGCGCACGGCCTGCTCGGGAGGAAAGAGGCTGGTAAAGACCACCACGAGGGGCACCCACGTCCCGGCCGAGAGCCCCACGATGGCGCGCCCGACGATCATCGCTTCGACATTGGGGGCCAGCGGCATCACGATCGCGCCAACCCCCGCCAGCACGAGCCCGCCGACGATAAAGGGCTTGCGCCGCCCCATCCAGTCGGCCACCATCCCCAGGGGGAGGCGCACCAGCGCCTGCCAGAGACCGTACATGGAGAGCACAACGCCGACCATAGCCAGGTTGTCGGTCTTGGTCTCGACATAGACCGCCAACGTCGGCATGTAGAGGTAGAGAGTTACCCAGTAAAGGAACACCGCCACCGTATAGAGGGTGATAGCACGGCGTCGCGCACCGGCGGTGGGCGCCGTCGCCACACCGGCGACCAGCTGCGGGTCATTCATCGGAGCCACACTCCTGAGCAAGTTCGCCCAATGGCCCCGAAAAGGTTCGCCGGAGCCGAGGCGCCAGGCGGATTGTAGCACACTCGCACCCTCGTGTCAGACGCGCCCAACCCGCCTGCGCCCTCGCATTGGGCCACATCCGACACGCCGTACGAATGACGCCGCGCCTAGAGGAGATCCGAGATGCGCGGTGTATCGTCCGCGGCGCCATCCGCGGCATTGTCCGCGGCATCATCCACATCCTCTGGACGCACGGCCCACTTGAGGATCGTGATGCTCGCTACCGCCGGGGGGATAACCCAGACCCACGGATCGGCGTCAAGAAAGATGGCGGCCACCGCCACGATGATGGTCGTGATGCCACCCCGGATCAACACCTCACGCCAACAACGGGGATCGTTCATCGCCTACAGCACCGCCTTTCACGTAAAGAGTTGTCAGAAGGGCACCGCGTCGCGCTCTGCCGCATGGCGCAACGGTCTGTATCTGTGATGGAGCAGCCATCAGCGCACGCCCAGACTATAGGCATGCCTAGGCGTAGCGTCCAATACGCATGGGGAGGCGTGTTCGCCCCCTCGCGCTCCACCGCGGGCAATGCTCCACTGTGTTCCGGCATGCAATCTCTGAAATAGCGACAGAAGTCACATCGCGCCGCGTGGCTGCATGGTAGAGTACGGACAGAAACGCACGAGTTGTCGAGGAGGAAGGACGATGAGCGAGTACATCAACAATGCCACGCGTCGCAAGGAGACGCTCAAGGGCTTGATCCGCGATCTCCATGCGGGTGGAGATGTGGACGAGATCAGGGAGCGCTTTGGGCGGCTGCTCCGCGACGTGAGCGCCGTCGAGATTGCCCAGATGGAGCAGGAGCTGATCGACGAAGGCCTGCCGGCGGAGGACATCAAAGCCCTATGCGACGTGCACGTCGCCGTGTTCCAGCAGTCTCTGGACGCCCAAGAGGTTCCCGAGATGACGCCGGGGCACCCGGTGCACACGTTCAAGTATGAGAACTTTGCCGCCGGTGAGGTGCTCACCCTCCTCGAGGCCGCTGTGCGGGACCTGCCCAGCGAAAACGGCTGGACACGGGCGCAGATGCACCTGGAGCAGCTCGCTGAACTTGACAAGACCTACCGCCGCAAGGAGAACCTCCTCTTCCCGTACCTGGAGAGACACGGCGTCTCGGGGCCGTCTTCGGTGATGTGGGGAATTCATGACGATATTCGTGCCCAGTTCAAGACGCTGCGGCGGGCGATAGACGAGAGGGATCAGACACAGGTCGCGGAGGTGCTGCCCTCCATGGCCGAGGCGATCCGCCAGATGTTCTACAAAGAGGAGAACATCCTCTACCCCACGGCGTTGCGCGTGCTGAGCGACGCCGAGTGGGTGGCCATCCGCGATCAGAGCGACGAGATCGGCTACTGCCTCATCCGCCCGGGAGATCAGTGGCAACCCGCGGTGGCGGCCACGTCGGTGGCCGACGTGGCTGGCGCCGAGACCGCTGCGCCCGCCGTCCTCGCCGCCGGCGCACAGCTCCCCCTCGACACCGGGACACTCACGCCGGAGCAGGTGAACCTAGTGCTGAAGCATCTGCCCATCGACGTGACGTTTATCGACGAGACGGACTCGGTGCGCTACTACTCACAGGGGCCTGACCGCATCTTTGACCGTACGCCGGCCATCATCGGTCGCAGCGTGCAGAACTGTCACCCGCCGCAGAGCGTGCACGTGGTGAACGAACTGCTGGAGGCGTTCCGCAGTGGCGAGCGCAGCTCGGCCGAGTTCTGGATCCAGATGGCCGGCAAGTTTGTGCTCATCCGCTACTATGCTGTGCGCGACGAAGAGGGCCGCTACCGGGGTACCATCGAGGTGACGCAGGACATCGCCCCGCTCAGGGCACTGGAAGGTGAGCGACGGCTGCTGGACGAGGCACTGAAATAGCCGCCGGCCGACCATGATCCGTGCTGCGTCGATC
>DUUT01000060.1 GCA_012841405.1 Chloroflexota bacterium | reverse complement strand
GTGCCGGCGGTGACGCTGTGGGTGCTCACGGTGGCGCCCGGCTGCCAGCGCCGCGGCACCGGCACGCGCCTCATGGCAGAGGGGCACGAGCGGGCGCGACGCCGGGGATGCTGCCTTTCCTTCCTGCTGGGGCACGAAAGCTACTACCCGCGCGCCGGCTACCGCACCGTCATGTTCGGCACGTGCCGGGCACGCGTACTGCGCGCGGCCCTCCGCCCCTCGGGCGCCGAAGTGACGGAGCGCCCCCCGCAGCCGGAGGACACCGCCGAGCTCGTGCGCCTGTGGTGGCGCTGGCTCGGCGACGTCGACCTGGCCATCGTCCCCGAGGCAACGATCAGCGACTGGCTGAGCCCCTACAAGCCGATGGCCGACAGCGTCCTCCTGCGGGGTGGCGAGCTCGCCGGCTATGCGCGCTACGAGCAGGGCAAGCCGCAGGAGCTACGCTGCTTCCTGGCGCGTGACGGTGCCTCGACAATCGACCTGCTCGCCTACCTCAGCGACAAGGCAGGGGGTGACGCCCACGGTGACCTGCTCGTGCCGGTGCACCCGCACAGTCGCACCGCCCGAGCATGGCTGCCGCCCGAGGCCCAGGCAGAAATCACGCCGTGGAGCGCGGCAATGATCAAGGTGCTGCGCGACGACTGCGCGCCGCTCGTTGCTTACGTCGAGGAGGTCACCGCTGGCACGCGGCCCATCGGGTGCCTCATCTGGCCCGTCCAGGGCGATGTCGTCTAGCGGCTACAGCCGGACGCCAAGCTCCTCGAGCATGTCGCGGAAGCCCAGCACGTCGAGGGTCAGCTGGCCCTGCTCGAGGAGCTGCATCACTGCGGCCTCTTTCGCCTCGCGGGCACGTGCCTTATCCAGGACCTCCGCCAGCTTTTCACGCGCCACCACGACCACGCCATCGTCGTCCGCCAGGACGAGATCGCCGGGGTGCACCGTCACGCCGCCCACCACCACCGGCACGTTGAGGTCGCCCGCCGTGCGCTTGACGGTGGCCCGCATGCAGACGCCCGCGCTCCAGATGGGGAACCGCCGCTCGACGATCGCGGCACGATCACGGATCCCGCCGTTGATCACCAGGCCGACGACGCCGCGGGCGAGGGCCGCCACGGTGGTGATCTCGCCCCAATAGCCGGCGTCCTGCAGGCCCCCGACGTCGGCGACGATCATGTCACCCGGCTGGGCGACGGCGATGGCGGCGTGCAGCATCAGGTTGTCGCCGGGGTGGCAGCGCACCGTCAGCGCGTTACCGCAGGCGCGTTGGCCCCAGGCGATGGGTCGCACGGTGTGGTCCATGGCCCCAGCGGGCCCGGCGGCCTCGTACACGGTGGCCGAGTCCAGCGGGGTGTAGGCGTTGATGAGATCCTGGGGCACGCGCGGCACGTTGCGCAGAATCGTCGGCATGGTCCCTCCCTCGGTGCGATGGTGTGTCCTCTGGTGTCGCCATGCTGCCACGCGCGCGAGGCGCTGTCAACCGGCGCCGGGCAGGCTCAACGCGACATCGCTGGCCCTGGACCGCCATCCGCGCTACAATGGGGCCATCGCACCACCCCAAAAAGGAGCGGACTCGTGTCTATTCGCTTCTCTGTGTTCACCAAGCCGTGGAAGTTGCCTCTACTGGCCCTCGGGGAGCACGTCGCCGCGCTAGGATTCGACGCTATTGAGCTGCCGGTGCGCCCCGGATACCAGGTCGAGCCGGAGAACGTGACGCGTGATCTCGTCAGGGCGGCCCGCATCTTGGCCCAGTCGGGGGTGCGTATCGCCAGTGTCGCGGGTCCCACCGATGAGGCCACTGTCCTGGCGTGCGCCGAGGCAGGCGTGCCCCTTATCCGTACCATGGCCCGCGTGGGGCCGGAGGGCTACAACGCCACGGTGAGCGCGCTACAGGCCGAGTACGCCGCCCTCGTGCCGACCCTCGAGCGCACCGGCGTCGGGCTCGGGGTACAGAATCACTGCGATCGGTTCGTCCCCAACGCCCTGGGACTGCACGACCTCCTCAGACCGTTCGATCCGCGCCACGTCGCGGCCGTGTGGGACGCCGCCCACGAGGCGCTGAACGGCATGGAGCCCGAGATGGCGCTTGAGGTGATCTGGCCGCATCTCTGCATGGTCAACCTCAAGAATGCCTATTGGCAGCGGACCCGCGGCCCGGAGGCCGAGGTCGCCACCTGGCGCCCATACTGGACGAGCGGCCGCCAGGGACTGGCCTCGTGGCCGCGGGTGATGTCCGAGCTGAGGCGCCGAGGATACGACGGAATGATCTGCCTCCCCGCCGAGTACACCGACGAGGAGGCCGTCGATCGCCTCATCGTGGAGGACTTGGCCTTTGCCCAGAGCCTCTGTGCCTGACGTGACGACCCAAGTGCCCCAGGGTTGGCCACACGCCGTTGGCGGCTAGTGCCTGGCTGCGGTGCGCGATGCGCCGCGGCCATGAGCACGACGCCAGAGCCAACCACCCACCATACGCGCAGGAGGACGCCATGGCCGTACACCATCTCATCCCGAAACGCTACTACTACACCTTTGGCCCCCACGAGCCAGCGCTGTGCATCCGCAGTGGTGACACCGTCATCGCCGAGACGCGTGATGCCATGGGACTCGACAAGAACAATGAGCCCCTGCCCGACGAGATGAAGGAATGCATCCCCGGTACGACACTCCGCGAGTCCAACCCGTGCGTGGGGCCGATTTATGTCGAGGGCGCCGCCGAGGGCGATCTGTTGGCGGTGCACATTCGTCGCGTGCGCCCCAACCGTGACTCGGGGTGGAGCAAGCAGACTGCCAACTTTGGGTCGCTCACCGGTGAGGTGCCCGGCCGTGTGATGCTGTACAACCCGCCAATCGAAACGGCATTCACTGATTGGCACCTCGACCTGGAGCGCAACGTCGGTATCCTCGAGATGCCCAACAGCCGCCTCCAGCGCGTGGAGGTGCCGCTGCACCCCTTCCTGGGCTCCATCGGCGTCGCACCGCGCTTTGGCCGCGTCGAGATGACCCTGACGCCGGGCGAGTATGGCGGCAACATGGACTGTGTCGACACCTGCGAGGGCGCCACCCTCTACCTCCCCGTGTGGGTCGAAGGAGGCCACCTTCTCTTTGGCGACGTGCATGCCCTGCAGGGAGACGGCGAGGTAAACGGCACCGCCGTAGAGGTCTCGGCCGAGGTGGAGCTCGAGATCGAGGTGCTCAAGGATCGGCAGGCCGAATGGCCGCGCATCGAGTCGGCGACGCACATCATGACGACCGGCAGCACGCGCCCCCTCCTGGACTGTGTGCGCATCGCCCAGATCGAGCTACTGAACTGGCTGGTCAGCGAGTACGGTTTTCAGCGGGAGGAGGCCTGGCAGCTCATGGCCCAGGTATCCACAATGCGCATCGGCAACATTGTGGATCCCAACTATACGGTCGTGGCCAAGTTCCCCAAGGAGTACCTCCCCGCGTAGCTAGGCGGCATTCCGCCACGATGGGTCGTCAATCGTCCGTCACCGCCTCCCGTTGCGGGCTCACACGCAGGCAGCGTGACGGCGACGCCTGGGCATAGGTCGCCACCGCCATGGGATCGCGGTACACGGACGACTGCCAACCCGCCAAGAAAGGAGCACAGTAACGCTATGCAGTATCGCACATTCGGCACGAGCGGCATTGAGGCTTCAGTCATCGCCATGGGGTGCTGGGCCTTTGCCGGCGACATGACGTGGGGCCCCCAGGAGGACCAGCAGTCCATCGCCGCCGTGCACGCCGCCCTCGATGCCGGCGTCACATTCTTTGACACTGCCGAGGGTTATGGCGACGGGAAATCTGAGGAGGTGTTGGGCCGAGCACTCGAGGGGCGCCGCGATCGCGCGGTGATCGCCACCAAGGTGAGCGCCGAACACCTGCGGCCCTCCGATCTCCGCGCCTCCTGTGAGGCCAGCCTGCGACGGCTGCGCACCGACGTCATCGACCTCTATCAGATCCACTGGCCCAGCCGCACCATCCCCCTCGAGGAGACGGTGCCCACCCTCCAAGCGTTGCGCGATGAGGGCAAGATCCGCGCCTTTGGCGTCTCGAACTTTGGCGGGGGTGATCTGGCCGACTTGTTACGGCTGACCCCCTGCACCAGCAACCAGCTCCCCTACAGCCTGCTGTGGCGCGCCATCGAGTTCGGCATCCGTGACGCCTGCGTCGCCAACGACATCGGGATTATCGTCTACAGCCCCCTCGAGCAGGGACTCCTCACGGGCAAGTACGCTAGTCCCGACGAGGTCCCCGCAGGTCGAGCGCGCACCCGCTTCTTCTCCAGCGACCGCCCTCTGACGCGTCACGGCGAGTCGGGCCACGAGGAAGAGACCTTTGCCACCATTGGCCGCATCCGCGCCATCGCCGATGGTGCCGGCATTCCCATGGCCGACCTCGCCCTGGCATGGCTCCTCCGCCAGCCCGGCGTCACGACGGTGTTGGCGGGGTCGCGTAGCCCCGAGCAGATCGTCCAGAATGCCCGTGCCGCGTCGGTCGAGCTGACGGATGACGTCCTGGCATCCTTGGACGCGGCGACACAGCCGCTTAAGGAAGCCCTCGGCCCCAACCCTGACCACTATCAGTCCGACTCGCGCTATCGCTAGGCACCTGGAGACGCGGGCCTGATGCGGCGGCGCTCCGTGGAGCGCCGCCGCATCGTAGCGCCTACCCCGCGTACCCCTGCGGTCGCGTCGCAGCATCGACACGCACGGTCTCTCCTTCCCCGCACGTGCGCTGATGCCGCCCCGCTGGAGCGGCACCTCCCTCGCGCCAACCGGCGCCCCACAATCGCGGCCACGCGACCACGCCGACACGACCAGTATGCTGCGGGTCCACATCATCCTTTTCAGCGCCTTACCGCCAGAGCTCACCTGCGGTGCACCGTCGTTGCGCAGAACTAGGGGATTCCGTACCATCGTCTAAGGAATCGCCTGATACGACGCAGGGCACCATCAGACGACATATTCTTCGATCAGGGCGCCACCCTGCGGTCAAGGCCTTCCACACTGCCGCCATCACTGCAAACGCTGCAAGAACAAAGGGCATGGTGTGAGAATCCGACTGATACTCGTGGATCGTCATCGCATCACTCGTGAAGGGCTACGAACGCTGCTCGCTGCCGTCCCCGAGATCGAGGTCGTCGCCGAGGCCGACGATGGGCGCAGGGCTTTGGAGCTCGTCGAGCGCCATCGCCCAGAGATCGTCGTCACCGAGTTGGCGCTGCCCGCGCTCAACGGCATCGAAACGACTCGGCAGATTACCGCCAACTGGTCCGAGGTGCGCGTGCTGGCGCTCAGCCACCACCTGGAGCGCCGCTATGTGACCGCTGCGCTTACCGCCGGCGCCGCGGGGTATGTGCCCAAAACCTGTGGCTTTGACGAAGTGCTCCGCGCCATCCGCGCGCTCCATCGCGGCGATCACTATATCAGTCCCGCCGTTACCAAGACAGTGCTCGACGGCCTCTTGTCCAATGCCGACGTCGCCGCGATCGGCGATCCTGCCCTCACGCCCCGCGAGCGTGAGGTGCTCCAGCTGTTGGCCGAGGGCTCGAGCACCAAAGAGATTGCCGGCGCCCTCCAGGTGAGCCCCAAGACGGTAGAGACCCACCGCCGCCAGATCATAATCAAGCTCAACCTGCACAGCGTCGCCGAGCTCACGCGCTATGCCATAAGCGAGGGGATCAGCCCGCTGTAGCGTGGGCAACGCTACACCAGAGGCCGCGGCCCTTTCGCCATCCAGCTCGGGCTTTTCATGATGTCAACTCTGACAGGATCCTGAGATACGTGGCGAGATCACGCGACGCCAGATCAGGCAAGCGCAAAAACAGAGACAACGCGAGGCCAAACGACATCCGCCGCGCCGAGAACCTGCCCGCACACCGAACTCGAGGAGACGCCACAGCGCACGCCCTATGAACCCACCCTTCACAACCACTGCCTCGATCGCCACGATGAACGCCCTCCTCGCGGACACATTACGGGGCGACACCGCCCGAACGCTCACAGCGGGCAGACGCGTGCTGGTCATTGGGCCCGGCGTCCTCGCCGACGCCGCCGAGGCCCAGCTCGCAGCGCGCGATGGCATCGTCACCTGTAGAAGCCACATCCCACCGAACGTGGACCAGATTCCTACCCTGGTCAGGGCGTGTTCGCCGCAAGCCATCGTCATCGAGACATCGTGCCTCGCGAGTCTGAGCAACGCGGTCGTGGGCGCCCTCTGCGCGCTGGCGCCGACGGTGCTCCTCGGCACTGATGAGGATGCACAGCGCACCATGGAGGGGTTGCGGCTCGGCGCTCGTGGACACGTGGACTGGCCCGAGGAGGCGCCTGAGCGTTTGGATGCCGCCATCGACGCCGTGCTCGCCGGATACGCGGCGCTGAGCCCGCGCCTCACCAGCATGATCACCGACGAGCTCCAAAAGAACGCCCCCATCGAGCCGGTGGCCCTCTGCCCGCAGCAGCAGCGTACGGACGCCCCCCGCGTCATGCGCCGACGCCCCGCGGCAGGCACCCCACCCGAGCCGTAGCCGCAGGAACCGGCAACCCTCCAGAATCCCGGATGGGGCCTGTCGGTCGAGGCCTGACGGTTGGGGCTTGGATGCACGCTGTCTCCCGGGAGAGGTACCGGCCGTATCGTAGGACAGCCCCATCCCCTGATCGGTCTCTCTTGAGGCAGTGGAGCGCTGTATCGAGCTGTCGATCAAGGCCTGTATGACGATAGAGGGGATGAGCATTGTGACAGCACCACAAGCGTCGCAGATATCATGACAGAAGAGGTACACCGATGAATAACATGCAACTCGGACGCAGACTGGCCCTTGGTTTCGGCGTGGTTCTCATGCTCACCGTCGTGGTAACGGTGGCGGGTTTTCTCTCACTGCAGCGGGTCACGGAGAGTGCCGCCATTGTTAGCATCATGGACGGCTTGGTGAGCCAACTCATGGAGGCCCGCCGCGAGGAAAAGAACTTTCAGCTCCGGGGCTTTGCTGTCTGGGAGGGCGACACACAGAATGCGGTTCAAAAGCTGGACGATATCGTGGTCCAGATCCGCTGGGGGATCGCCGCCGCATCCGACGCCGCAACCAGTGTAGAGGATCGGGCGAGCCTGGCTCGCATGCTGGATCAGGTCGAGCTCTACAGGTCTGCATTCGAAACGTACGTTGCCCTGGAGCAGACCAAACTGACGGCCGACGAGCAGCTGGTAGCCTCGGGGCAGCGTGCCCTGGACGCCGTCGAGCAGATGCAGGCAGATCAACACGAAAAGATCCACGCCGCGATCGAGGCCAAAGCGAACGCCGCCACCATTCTTGATCGCGTCGAGACGGCCGACGATGCGGCGCATCTCACCGGGTGGATGCTGGACCTGCGGCGACTGGAAAAGGACTATATGCTGCACCACGGCGCCCAGTCTGTTGGCGAGATCGAAACGCTCACCAGCACCATGACGGCGATGCTTGAGAGCCTGCGGGGGCGCTTTCAAGACTCGGTCAACATCGCGCAGGTGCAGGCTATCGCCGCCGCACTGGACGACTATCACGCGGCATTCGACGCATACGTCGAGGCACGCAACGCCCAGCAGGAGCAGGAAAACCAAATGGTGGAGGCCGCTCGACAGGCAGAGCAAGCCGCCGAGGAGGTCTGTGACGCCCAGATACGGGCCATGGATGCCGCCCGCCGTGCCGCAACCCTCACGATGGCGATTGCTGCCCTGGCAGCCGTGGCGCTTGGCGTCGTCGCCGCCGTGTTCATCACGCGCTCAATCTCTGGCCCCGTGAAGCAACTCATACGCGCCTCGGAAAAGATCGCTGAGGGTGACGTCGAGGTGCAGATTGCCATCGACCAGCGTGACGAGTTGGGGCAGCTCGCCCGAGTCTTCCGTGGGATGGTGGACTATCTCCAGGCGATGGTGTCCGCTGCAGAGCGCATCGCTGAGGGCGACTTGAGCATCCGCGTCCGCCCGCGCTCGACAGAGGATGCTCTGGGCTCCGCCTTTGCCACGATGACATCCAACCTCCATGACCTCATCGCCCAGGTACAGGACAACGCCCTACAGGTTGCCTCGGCGGCACAACAGATCAACGCCGCCTCCGAGCAGACCGCGCAGGCCTCCCAGCAAGTCGCGGATACCATCCAGCAGGTCGCCCAGGGCACCGCTCAGCAGTCCCAGGCAGTCACCGAGGCCACGGCTCAGGTCGACCAGATGGCTCAGGCCATCGACGGCGTCGCCAAGGGCGCTCAGGAGCAGGCTCGCGCCATCGAGCGCGCCTCTGCCTCTGCCGCTCAGATGTCGACGGCCATCGAGCAGGTGGCCGCGAGCGCCCAAGAGGGCGCCAGGGCCTCCAATGAGGCCTCTACCAACGCCCGGCGTGGGGCCGACACCGTGTCGCAGACGATGGAGGCCATGGCCACCATCAAGTCCACCGTTACCGACGTCGGCACCAAAGTGCAACAGATGCAGCAGCACTCGGAAGAGATCGGCGCCATCGTCGAGACCATCGACGACATCGCCGAGCAGACCAACCTGCTGGCCCTCAACGCCGCCATCGAGGCCGCGCGCGCCGGCGAGCAGGGGCGCGGGTTTGCCGTCGTCGCCGACGAGGTGCGCAAGCTCGCCGAGCGCTCCTCCCTGGCGACCAAAGAGATCGCCGTCCTCATCCGCAGCGTACAGACGGGCATCGAAGAGGCCGTGGGCGCTATGGACCGCAGCCTGCAGGAGGTCGAGTCCGGCGCCGAGTTGGCCACGATTTCCGGCGCGGCGCTCGACGACATCCTCTCTGCTTCGCAGCATGTGTACGATCAGGTTCAGCAGATAGCCAGCGCTGCCCAAGAGATGACGGCCGCCTCGAGCGAGCTCGTCAGCGCCATGGATAGCGTTTCGGCGGTTGTTGAGGAGAACACTGCGGCCACCGAGGAATCCGCCGCTTCGACCGGCGAGATCTCGGCCGCCATGGAACACGTGGCCTCGGTGAGCGAAGAGAACTCGGCGGCCGCCGAGGAGGTCAGCGCCATGACTGAGGAGCTCAACGCTCAGGCCGAAGAGCTTACCGCCTCTGCCCAGTCGCTCGCCGCCATGTCCGAGGACCTCCAGCACCTCGTCGCCCGCTTCAGGCTTGAGGACGACGGAGCCGAGGATGGCCACACCCGCTCGGCGGAACGGATCGCGCTCCAGGGCAGCGCTCCGGCACCCCATCAGGAGCCCGTTCCCGTTCATGGCGAGCTCGTTGCCACCGCCGAAGGCAACGGCAGACACTAGCGAAACGTCGCTTCCTCGACAGGATACCTGGGGCGGGCACCGGTGCCCACCCCAGGTGTTGCTTTCAGGGTACAATAGGATATCGGTGGTAGTGGTAGTTTCGCTCATATTGCAGCACTGCGTTACTACCACTTGCCTTCTATGCCACTTTGATAGTGCTGACAGTGGATAGGCTTGACACCCGAGCTATCTTACTATAGTATGGGGCTGATCGAGAGGCCGAACGTTCGTGGGTTTGTGGTTCAACGCGAGGCTGATCGGCAAATGCGAGTTGACTCAGCGTCGGGTTGTGGCAGTGTGGCGGCGCGTGGCTCACTGCCAACAGGCATGGTTCGCTGCCTCGGCTCGAGTTCACCCACCGTGGGCGGGCGGTGCGCGTGGAATCGTTTTCGTCTGCCTGCACCACGACATGGTGACGTGGTCAGCGCCATTCGGCAGTGTCTGTCAAGAGGGTCCGGTCCTGTGTGAGGACGGGCCCTCTTTTTTTGTTCCCGTGGCAGGGAGAGCACACGCGACACTCCCAGGCACGCAAGCGTCGTACCGGTAGGTCTCAAAGCTGCACGTTCTGCGCAGGCCCGACGGTATTCAGCAGAGGGGTTGCCAGTCGCCGGGGCCACATGCCCGGAGTGGCGCGCAGGCGCAGCTCGGTCGTCGATCCACCGGATGGACCTGCCCTCGCCCGGTGGGTCAGCCCATTGGGAGAAGGAGAGCATGGCTACAGAGAGCCAAGACACCACGATCGTCACTGGCAACCGGTTGGCCGCTAGAGCCGGCGCTATAACCGGCGTGGGCGCCCGGATCATGCGCTTTTACCGGGGGCACGTCGATAACATCGAGCTCAGCGTCCTGGCCTTACCAACCTTCATTTGGTATGTCTTGTTTGCATATCTCCCCATGTTTGGGATCATCATTGCCTTTGTTCGCTACCGCCCCCTACGGGGTGCCAACTTTATCCAGAGTCTGCTCAAGAGTGAATTTGTTGGCCTCCACAATTTTAAGTATCTTTTCACTACTCCTGATGCTGCTATCGTTTTCCGCAATACCATCTTGTACAATATCGTATTCATTATTCTTGGCGTCGTCGTACCGATCACCCTGGCCATCATGATGTCTCAGCTGCACTCGCAGCGGTTGGCCAAGATCTGTCAGACCGCCATCTTTTTGCCCTATTTTCTTTCCTGGGTGGTGGTCAGCTACTTTGGCATGGCCTTTCTGAGCGTGAACAAGGGGCTGATCAACCAGGTAATGAGCGCGCTGGGGCGTGAGCCCGTGCAGTGGTACATGTCGCCGCAGTACTGGCCGTTCATCCTGGTGGGCGTCAACCTGTGGAAAAACGTGGGCTATGGGATGGTCCTCTACCTGGCGAGTATCGCCAACATCGATACGACGCTCTACGAGGCGGCCGTGGTTGATGGAGCCACCAAGTGGCAGCAGGTCAAGTATATCACCCTGCCCATGCTCAAGCCCATGGCCATCATCCTGTTCATCCTGTCGCTCGGCGGCATCTTTCACTCGGATTTCGGCCTCTTCTACATCATGCCGAGGGACTCGGGCCAGCTCGCCAACGTGACCCAGACGATCGACGTCTATGTCTACAAGGCCCTCATGCGGATGAACAACATCGGCTTTGCCTCCGCCTCGGCCTTTTTGCAGTCCATCTTTGGGTTCATCACCATCTTTACGGCCAACTATATCGTCAAGAAGCTGGATCCGGAAAGGGGATTGTTCTGATGACCGCCCGAACCCGCGAAACAGTCGTTGTATCCCGCCGTAGGCCGAGTCGCAGCGGCCTGGAGCGGTTCAACCGTGTCCCCGCACCGATCAACATACTCTTTTCGCTCATCTTTATCTTCCTGGCGCTGGCGGCCGTCATCCCGCTCGTCTTTGTCATCATCATCTCCCTGTCCTCCGACCAATCCGTCCAGATGTACGGCTACCGCTTCATCCCCAAGGGATGGACCACCGGCGCCTACACCTACCTGTGGATGCTGCGGGACTATGTGGGGAGAGCCTTCCTCGTCTCGGTAGGAACGACGATCGTGGGCACGATCCTAGGTATATTCCTCAACGCAACCTTGGGATATGTGATCTCGCGAAGGACCTATGCTCTGCGCGGGTTTTTCACCATCCTGATCTTTATCCCCATGCTGTTCAGTGGTGGGCTGGTCGCGTCCTACATGGTGAATACGCAGCTCCTCGGCCTGGGCAACACCTACTGGGCGCTCATACTGCCGCTCACTACTTCATCTTTCTTTATCATCATCTTGCGTACTTTTTTCCAGACCACCATCCCCGATGAGATCATCGAGTCCGCGCGGATCGATGGCGCGTCCCAGTTCTTGATATTCTTCCGGATCGTGCTGCCGCTCTCGCTTCCGGCGGTAGCCACTATCGGGCTGTTCCTGTCCTTCAGCTACTGGAACAGCTGGTTCCCTGCCTTGCTGTACATCCAATCGACCCATGCTCACATGTATCCCCTGCAGTACGTGTTGATGAGCATCGAGCGGACCATCCAGGAGTTGGTGCGCAACGCCCAGTTCATGCTGCCGGCGGAGGCGTTTGCAGCCCTCCCAACCGAGGCTGTACGCATGGCCATCGTCGTGGTGGTCGTCCTGCCGATCGCGCTCTCCTATCCCTACTTCCAGCGCTACTTTATCACCGGCCTAACAATCGGCGCGGTCAAGGGGTGACAGCACTCGCCACGACGAGCCGAACACATGAAGAGGAGGTCGATGCCATGACCTAAATCGCCCACAGGGAATGGCCCCGAGAGATTCATGTCATTGGAAAGCGAAAGGAAGGTCATGCCATGATGAGAAGGGGCTTGCTGTTGCCTCTGGTCGTCCTCCTGCTGGCAACGACGCTGTTTGGCTGTGCGCCCAAGGCAGAGCCCGTCGTCGAACAGGGCGCGCCAGAACCCGCCGCCCAGGAAACCGTCGCCCAGCCCGCTGCCGAGGAGAGCGAACAAGAGCCCGCTGAGGAGGTAGCCGAGACCGCCGAGGAAGAGGCCGAACCCGCCGGGGAAGAGGCCGAACCGGCCGGAGAGCCGGTCGAGCTCATCTGGATCATGGGGAACCCCGGCCAGGTCCCACCCGATCAGGCGATGGTCGAGGAGCGGCTCAACGAGATCTCTGTGGCCGAGCTGAACGTCAAGGTTACGACCCTGTACTATGACAACGAACGAACCACCTTGGCTCTCGCCTCAGGTGAGCCGTGGGACATGGTGTTTACCTGCGAGTGGTTCAACAACTTTGCCACCCAGGCACGTACCGGATACTTTGCCGATCTCACCGACCTACTCACCACGGTAACCCCCGAGCTCTACGCGACCATGCCGGAGGTCGTCTGGGAGGGTGCCAAGATCGATGGCCGCATCATGGCCATTCCGGTGAAGAAGGACTATGCCGCCGAGATCTTTTGGGTGTTCGACCAGCACTTTTTCGAGGACGTCCTCGGGATGACGATCCCCGAAACGATGAGCTTCTTCGACATCGAGGAGTACCTGGCGGCAGCGAAAGAAGCCTATGAGAATGGCGTCGAAGGCGCCGAGAACGCCCAGTATCCGCTCTACCTCGGGCGCGGCGGTGTCGGTGGGTTGACGAGCGAGTTTGACATGATCCACCGGGATGTCATGCTGGGCATTCCCTACTCCGCCGCCGGCACCGATCAGGCCAACAAGATCGAGCTTGTCGTGGAGCACCCCGATCTCTACGACCGGCTCGTCGCGCTGCACGAATGGTACAAGGCTGGCTACATCAACCCCGATGCGCCAACGCTTGATGTAGGTGGCGGTGGGCTAGGCGCCTACTCCGCCGTGTGGGCAGGCCAAGGGTTCTATGGGGCCGACGCGATCTGGACGCAGCAGACTGGTGTGGTGTCCAAGATCAGCAAGTTCAGCGGCCCCTACCTGTCGACGGCCTCTATCCGTGGGGCGATGAATGCGATCAATGCAGACTCTCCCCACATCGAGTTGGCCCTCAAGTACCAGGAACTGGTGAACACCAACAGGCAGTACCGCGATATCCTTCGCTATGGTGTGGAGGGCGTCCACTTTAACTATCTCGACGACGGCACCGTGATTCGTACCGAGCAGGGCAGGGCCGGCTACATGCCCTGGCCTTTCTCGCAGGGCTCGTACTCCCTGAGCTCGGTAGAGGCCGCCGAGGATGTAGAAGTGGATCCGCAGATGTGGGATGTGATCTTTGACGGCTACAAGGATCTGGTTGCCACCAACGCCATCGGCTTTGCCTTTGACATTACCCCTGTCGAGGACAAGATCGCCGCCGTCCAGGTCGTCGTCGACAAGTACTGGGAAGGGCTGTGCACGGGCGTGTCCGATCCCGCCGTCGAAGTGCCCAAGATGATCGAAGAGATGGAAGCCGCTGGGCTCCGCGAGATCCAGCAGGAGGCCCAGCAGCAGTTCGATGCCTTCCTCGCCCAAGCGGCAGGCTAACCAGGCATCGGAGCCCTTGTGCGTCGCCGGGGCCGAGCACCGGCCCCTCCGCTGGTACGTAGCAGCGCCGCGCCGCCGTTGTAGAC
>DUUT01000059.1 GCA_012841405.1 Chloroflexota bacterium | reverse complement strand
GTGATACCCCTCCCGCCCCGCGTTTGCTGGTGCTATCCAGGGCGCCGTGCCTCAGCCCCCGTTCGGCGGGAACGTCCCGGCCATGGCCAGCACGGCGCGTTCCGGATCCAGATAGCGGCGCACGACGCGCTGCACGTCCTCCCGCGTGACGGCGCCGATGATACTGGGGTAGCGCTGCACATAGTCATACCCCAGCCCGTACTGCTCAATATCGAGCAGCAGCCCCGAGATGCCCCCGTTCGTCTCCAGGTGGAGGGGCAGGGCGCCGTTGAGGAAGGTCTTGCTGTCGGCCAGCTCTTCCTCGCTCACCAGGGTCTCGCGCATCCCACGGACCTCGCTGAGGATGGCCTCCATCGCCCGCTCAATGTCCGCCGGGTTCACCCCGGCCACCACGTTCCAGGGGTGTGGCCCCGGGCCCACCTGGAGGACGCTGCTCACATAGTAGGCCAGGCCGAGCCGGTCGCGCACGTTGGCCCCGAGGCGGCCCATGAGCCCGAGGCGCCCCAGGATGAGGTTCGCAATCTGGGCGGCGTAATAGTCCGGCGAGGTGCGCGGCATGCCCAGCACGCCCCAGATGACATCGGCCTGCGCTTTGCCCGGAAGCGGCACGCGTACGAGCGCCCGTTCTGCGGGCGGCGCCACCGGCGGCACCTCGCGCACCTCCGGTGTCACCGCCGGGCGCCAGTCGCCCAGCGCCCGCGCCACCCGGGCGACGACCTCTCCCGCCCGGACGGCGCCCACGACACAGAGGACGAGCCCCTCAGGATGGTAGTGGTGGCGGTAAAAGCCGACGACGTCGTCGCGGGTGAGCGCCGCCACGGTGTCCCGCGTGCCGGCCACGGGCCGGGCATAGGGGTGGCCGGAGGGGTAGAGGGCGGCGTCAAAGGCCAGGCTCGCCCGGTACCCCGTATCCATCTCGGCGACGCCGAGGTGCGTGAGCAGCTGCCCGCGCAGCTTTTCGAGCTCATCCGGGGGAAAGCTCGGCTGCGTGAGCACCTCCGCCAGCGTGTCGATGAGCAGCCCCAAGTCGTCGGCCAGGGCGCGCCCATCGAACCCGGCGTCATCCCGCCCCGCATAGACGCTGAGCGAGGCTCCGACGTCGTCCAGGAGCGCGTTCAGCTCCTGGAAGGTATGGCGCGCGGTCCCGCGCCGCAGCATCGATGCCGTCAGGTTGGCCAGGCCGGCCTGGGCGTCCGTCTCGTACAGCCCCCCGGCCCGGAGGGTCCCCTCCACGGTCACCGAGGGGCTGGCGGGGTTCTCCTTTACCAGCACGACGATGCCGTTATCCAGCGTCTCGCGCACCACGGAGGTTGGGCTGATGGGCAGGTCGCGCTCCGGGGGCCGGTAGTACGCCACCACCGGCGGCACCACGTGGAGTGCCTCGCCCGCGGGCCCGCGATCCGTTCCCCCGCCGCCGTCGCCGTCGCCCTCGGGCACGAACCAGCCCACGACGCGGTTCTTTGCGCCGAGGTAGGCGCGGGCCACGCGCTGGACGTCCGCGGGCGTCACCGCCGCCAGCTCGTCCAGCAGGCCGTCCATGCGACGGTAGTCGTCCACCATGGTGAGGAAGCCGAGGGCGAGGGCCTGGTTGCTGGCGCGCTCGCTGCTGTAGGCGAACTGGGCCTGTGTCTGGCGGATGGCGACGCGCAGCTCCCGCTCCTGCACGGGTTCGTCCTGGAGCTTGGCGACCTCATCCAACAGGGCCGCCTCCACCTCGGCGGGGGCGCGCCCATCGCGCACCGTGGCGCCCAGGGAGAGGAGGAAGGGGTCCAAGCTGGGATGGTAGTTGCTGCCCACCGACGAGGCCAGCTGGGTCTCGACGAGGGCGCGATAGAGGCGGGCACTGCGCGCCGGGGAATCGCCAAAGGCGAACATCGCCTTACCGCCCGAGAGCACGGCGTCGAGCACGACGAGCGGCACGTAATCGGGGTGCGACACCGGCGGGGTGCGATAGGAGATGCGCACACTGGGCGCTGAGCCCGGCATGTGGACCATCACCCGACGCTCTCCGAGCAGCGGCGGCTCCTCGCGGGCGATGGACGGCGGGAGCTCGATCGGCGCGATGTCGCCAAAGGACCGCTCGATCTGGGCCAGGTGTGCCTCGGCATCCACATCGCCCACGACGATGAGCACGGCGTTGTTCGGCCCATAGAAGCGGCGATAGTGGGCGTAGAGCTGCTCCCGGGTGATGGCGCGCAGGTCCGCCTTCCAACCGATGGGCTGGTGGTGATAGGGGTGCACGCGAAACGCCGCCGCCACGACCTCTTCCGAAAGCACATAGCGCGGCTCGTTCTCCGACCCCTCGCGCTCGGCGATGATGACCGTGCGCTCCGCCTCGACCTCCTGGGGATCGAACAGCGCCGTGGTCATGCGATCGGCCTCGATCTCGAGCGCCAGCTCGGCCTGCGC
>DUUT01000058.1 GCA_012841405.1 Chloroflexota bacterium | reverse complement strand
GCCGGTGGGCGCGCTGCCGGCGCACCTGGCCTCCGCGTCGCCGAGCGGGCCGGCCGGCCTCGACCGCGGCTGGGGCAGGGCGGCCCTGCGCCCCGGGGAACTGGCGCCGACGGTACAGGCCCTCCACGCGCAACTCGCTTCGCTGGGGTTCAGCCTACCCCCCATCGACCGCTGGATCGCGCCTTTGGAGCCGTTCGCCGCCCTACCGTCCGTCCTCATCCACGGCGACCTGCACGAGGACCAGATCCTCGTCGCCGACGACGCCTCGCTGCGTATCGTCGGCATCCTCGACTGGGAGACGGCGCGGGTGGATCACCCCGCGTGGGATTTCAACTTTGGCGAGTGGGGCCACGGCATCTGGGAACATCGACAGCACTTCTCCGCGTTCCGGCGGCGCATGTGGGCCACCTACTGTCGCCGGCGTGGCCTGCCGTGTGGCGATGCGTCGGCACTGCACATCTTCTTCTCCCTCGTCGAGATGGCCTGGTGCCTCGGTGAGCACGACGCGGGGCGCATGGATGCCGCCAGGCTCCGCGGCGAGTGCGCCTGGCGCCTGGCGTCGTTAGGGGAGGGGGAATGAGCTGGAGAAACAGGCGTGACGCTTCGCGGGGATACGGAGAACAGTGCGTCTCTCGGCACTCCTCTAGCTCGCAGACAGCATGATACGCCGTATAGCCGCCGTGCGCTCAAGCAGCGGTAAAGGCGCGCCCGCTGCCGCTGGTCCTTTCCGGAATCGCCATCTCCGGAGATGCCATCTCCGGCCTCGCGCGGACGGTTGATGCGTTCCATCCATGTGGGGTATCCTAGGGGCGCGGACAGGCCAGCGCCGAAAAAGACACGGCAGCGCCGCCTCTTGATTCAGTCAACGAGGGAGCGGCACTGCTCGTCAGATCGTGACAATCAGACACCGCTCGAGGAAGCATCAGCGCGTCACCATTTGTCTGCAGTCACCATGTCTGTTTGCGTGTATCATACGACTCGCTCCGTCCATGGTATGCTGCCTGTCAGCCAGTCGACCGCGTGAATGAATCGGAGGCACGCCCATGAAACCCCGCGACCGCGTCATTGCCGCGCTGAACCACCAAGAGCCCGACCGCGTGCCCACCGGCGAGAACGCCGTGGACTATGAGCTCGTCGAGCGGATCCTCGGCCACCCCACGCTGTACAACAGCCGCTGGCGCGAGCTGGAGGCGCTGTGGGACGGCCGTCGGGACGAGGTGGTGGCCGACTATGGCACGGCCCACGTCGAGCTGGTCCGCGCGCTCGAGTGGGATTACGTGCGGGTGCCCGCCGTCCCCGTGGCCAAGCCCTACCCTCGCCCGCAGATGACGGGTCCCTACTCCTGGCTCGATGCGGACGGCTACGAGGTGAGCTTTCACCCCGATAGCGGCAACATCGCCGTGGCCCGCGATCGCACCGAGATGACGATCGCCGACCTGCCCGACCCGGATGAGCCCTACACGGTCGACCCGACGCAGCTCGAGGCCATCCGTTATGTCGTGCACGAGCTCGGCGACACCCACTTTATCGTCGGGCGTTCGCCCATCGACGGCACCTTTCCGTTCCAAGAAACCACCGGTATGGAAGAGTTCCTCATCCGCATGGTGACCGAGCCCGAGTTCGTGCACCGCGCCATCACGGCGTACGTGAACCGCTCGATCGCCTGGATCGAGGCCATGCTGGACGCCGGCGTTGATGCCGTGATGACCACCGACGACTACTCTGACAATCGCGGCCCCATCATGGGGCCGGATCGCTTCCGCGAGTTTATCCTCCCGGGGTTGGTGCGCCAGGTGGATGCCGCCCATGCCAAGGGTGGGTACTTTATCAAGCACACCGACGGCAACGTGTGGAGCATTCTCGATACCTTTCGCGAGGCACGCGTGGACGCCTGGCATGGCATCCAGCCGAGCATCGGCATGGATCTCCGGCTGCTCAAGGAGCGCTACGGCAACGATCTGTGCTTCTTTGGCGGTGTGAACTGCGAGACGCTGGTGGCCGGCTCCCCGGACGAGGCGCGAGAGGAAGTGCGTTACGCCATCCGCCACGCCGCACCAGGCGGAGGCCTGGTGGTGACGACGGGCAATGTCCTTCAGCCGGGGACGCAACTCGAGTGCTACCTGGCGGCGCGCCAGGCGGTCAGCGACTATGGCGCCTATTCCATCGCTGTGCCCTAGAGCCTGCTGTACGCCGAGCGTGATGGGAAGCGTTGAGAGGGGCCCCTGCCCGGCCTCTTTGACACACCCCCCACCACTGTGCTAGAATTCACGAGGTATAGATATACCCCGTATAGGTATATGATGGAGGTTGGTATGAGCGGAATCTCTCTGTCCCTCAACCTGAGCGGCCTCCGCAAGGAGGACGGTGATGAGGCCATGGAGCGCGATCTCATCATCATCGGGGGCGGGCCGGCGGGCTTCACCGCGGGACTCTACGCAGGACGCGCCCAACTCAGACCGCTGGTGATGGTTGGCCAGGCCTTTGGGGGGCAGGCCGCGACAACCAGCGAAATGGAGAACTATCCCGGCTTTCCCGATGGTATCGGCGGCATGGCCCTCGCCGAGCAGATGGCCAACCACGCCGTCCGCTTTGGCGCCGAGATCGCCTACGAAGAGGTGACGTCAGTCGATCTCAAGACCTATCCCTTTGTGGTCAAGACCTACAGCGGCACCTACCATGCCAAGGCGATCATCATCTGCACCGGTACCCGTCCGCGCTATCTGGGCGTGCCGGGCGAAAGCAAGTTCGTCGGGCGTGGCGTGTCGCTCTGTGCCACCTGTGATGGCTACTTTTACCAGGACAAGACAGTCGTCGTCGTGGGCGGCGGAGACAGCGCCCTCGACGAGGGTCTCTACCTGACGCGCTCTGCCAAGCAGGTGATCATTGTCCACCGCCGCGATCAGCTGCGCGCCGGGCCGATCCTGCAACAGCGCGCCATGGCGAACAGCAAGATCCGCTTCGTGTGGAATACGGTAGTCGACGAGATACTCGGGGATAACACCGTCACCGGCGTGCGCGTGCACAACGTGGTGACCCACGAGGAGAGCATTATCAACGCCGACGGCGTCTTTGTGTACATCGGCTTGACGCCGAACACCCACTTGTTCAAGGGACAGCTCGACTTGACGCCCGACGGCTACATCATCACCGACAAGCGCCAGCGCACCAGTGTGCCGGGTGTGTATGCCGCCGGCGATGTGCAGGACCCCTATTTCCGTCAGGTGGTCGTCGCTGCCGGCGCCGGTGCCGCCGCCGCCATTGAAGCCGAACGCTGGCTGGCCGAAAAGGAGTATGAGGCGCAGGAGGCGGCAATGGAGCGTGAGGTAGCGGTCGAGCATGAGGAGCAAGAGGTGAGCTAGGGCCGATCACGGCCCTGGCCGCTGGCCGCCGCAGCCCCAAGCATTTATGACAAAAGCCCCCGCGCACTCGTGAGTGCGCGGGGGCCTCCCTCCTCCATGCAAGACCGCAAGGCACCTCCGGCTACCGCAGGACCACGTATCCCTCTGGGGCTCCCTCAGCATCGAAATCGGGAAAGAGCTCGTTACGACTATAGATGGTGCCGCTCTTGATGATCCACTGGCGGTAGCGCCGGCCGTCCTCCCCCTCGATGGAAAAGTATCCGTCGGCAAAGGGGTCCATCTTGAGGACCTCCCGGATCTGATCGAGCACCATCCGCGGATGCTCGATATCGCCCGCATAGACGACATACTCTGTCGCACCAATGTCATGCTGGGGAAACGCCCAGCCAGCCTTGACGCGCTCGGGGCTGTCGGCCTCGAAGTCCTCGAGCTCCTCAGGCGAGAGGGGCGAGGTGAGCATCTCCCGAATGCGCCGCACCTTGGCGTCGTGCTCCTCCTCCGACTCGTCCACTCCCTCGATCTCGGCGTCGGGCCAACTCAACTCGAGCCATCCGCGCACAGCATAGATGTAAGCCATGATGTCCAAATCTCCTCAAAGCCCAGGAGGCTCGCCCGCCCCCTTGCGTACCGATGCGACGGAATCCGCCATCAGCGGCATTCCTCAAAGGCGCGGAACAGAGCGGCCAGGTTCTCTGCCGGGATCCCAGCCTGAATGTTGTGGACGGAGTTGAACACAAAACCGCCCCCGCGCCCAAACACCTCCACGTTGCGCTTTACGTGCTCGGTGATCTCTTCCGGCGTGCCAAACGGCAGCACCCGCTGCGTATCCACCCCGCCCCCCCAGAACACCAGGCGATCGCCCCAGCGCTCCTTGAGCACCTCGGGTGCCATGCCCTCCGCCGAGATCTGCACCGGGTTGACGATATCCACACCGGCGGCCACGAAATCGTCGAACAGATCGATCATCGAGCCACAGCTGTGGTAGAACGTCTTCCACGACGTGTTGGCGTGGACCCAGTCGTTGATCGCCTTGTGATACGGCTGATACATCTCGCGATACGTCTCGGGCGAGATAAACGCGCCACGCTGGGAGCCAAAATCGGTCCCACTGATAAAGATGGCCACGATCCTGTCGCCGACAGCCTCCTTGTAGAGGGGCAGATTCTTGAGGGCGATCTCGAGCTGCCGGTCAAAGATACCGCGCACATAGTCGGGATACAGCTTGGTGGCCATGTACCAGTCCGCCACGGAGCGAATCCCCTTCGGGTAGGGGATCTGCGTCCCCGGGACATAGGCAATATCGCCAAAGGCGCCCAAGCCAAAGTTGCCGATGATGGCCCGCGACGTGTTGCGGAAGAGGGCGTCGGCCCGCTCCTGGAGCGTGCGCAGCTCCTCATCGGTGTACACGGCAAACATATCGCGCGTCCACTCGTCGGGATCCAGCGTCTCCTCGTCGTATGGCTCCTGCCGCTCGATGGCATCGTGGTAAAAGCCGCCGGCCGGCATACGCCCCGACGCCGGAAAGCTCTTGTTCCCCTGGGGATACTGATAGAGGTTACCATCGTCGGCCACTTCGGTGTTGAACAGACCTGGAACGAGCACCGGTGTACCGTCGAACAGCGTGAAGGGCTTCCAGTCGCTCGCGGCGAACCCGAAAAAGGTCGTGTCGAGGCCAAGCCCGACGACGTCCACTCCCAGAGCGTCGAGCACGTCATCGTCGACGAACCCCAGCATCTGGTACGGCTCGTGGACGCGCACCGTTTGCGGCGGTAACCCCAGCACCTCACGCAAGCGATGGAGCGACGAGGCGGCGATCCCCGTGACGCTCGTCGACCCCAGGTCGAGGGGCACGCGATCCGGCTGTTGGTGGTTGAGGGCGCTGAGCACGCGCTCGCGCGAGGTCATCATGGAGCACCTCCTTGGGCATCTGGACCATCCTGTGCTGTCCATTGTAGGCAGATCGCGCCCCCGGTGCAATGACGGTCCTTGCGGAAAGAGTGGAGGAAGGGTTGTAAGCAGCGATGCGTCCTCGCGCGATCATCCTAGGATTTCCCTGGCTGCGCCCCAACCCCGACGCGCCCGACGCGTTGACGCCTCTGCCCAGCGACGCTATCATGCACGTCAGATGGAGATAGGAGGTCCTTATGCCGATCGACATCCGCCGTATGCTCGTCGGGTTCTTGATGCTCGTACTCGTCGTGGGCATCGCCGCATGTGGTTCGCGCGCTCCCCAGGAGGGCGACGCCTCGGAAGCGCCTCCCGTTGAGGACGAAGCGATTGACGCCTTTGAGCCTGTGGTCGCCATCTTGGAGGCCAGTTGCACGACGGCGGCCTGCCATTCGGCGTCCCGTGCTGCTGGTGACCTCGTGCTCAGCTCCGACGTCGCCGAGGCGAACCTGGTGAACGTGCCTTCCAGCCAGCAGGATGGCGCTACGCTGGTGATCCCCGGCGACGCCGAAGGCAGCTACCTGATGGCCAAGCTGCGCGGTGATGACGCCATCCGTGGCTCGCGCATGCCCATTGGTGACGCACCCCTATCGGAGGAGGAGATGGGCATCATCGCCGAGTGGATCGCCGGCATCCCAACCGAGTAATCGCGATTGGGCCGATTGCCCAATCGCCATGGGGCCGTGAGCGCGGCACAGGCCGCGGCACAGGCGACGCGTTAGGCACTCTTTGGATTCCGCTCGTACAAGGGCCGGCGGGAGGTAACGCCGTGGCCAACGCCCCCCTTCTCCTCGGCATCGACATCGGCGGTACCGCCGTCAAGGTGGCCCTGTTCAGTGCCGCGGGTCGCCTGTATGGCGTTCATAACACGCCCATTCGCCCCCATGCGCCGCACCCGGGCTGGTTCGACATCGACCCAGCCGACTGGCAGCGTGCCGTGCGCGAGGGCGTGGCGGCGGTTCTGGCCGCCGCGGGCGCGCACGCCGAGGACGTCGCCGCCATCGGGCTGAGTAATATGATCGGCACCATCACGCCTCTCGACGCTGACGGCCGCCCGTTGCGCCACGCCATCCCCTACTATGACACGCGCAGCACCGCTGAGGCGCAGTGGATGCTCGACCGCGCCCCCGAGATCCCCACCATCACCGCCAACCGCGTGCTACCGGGCAATACGACCCTCACCTCGATCCTCTGGCTGCGCGCCCACGAACCGGCGGTGTACGCGCAGGCGGCGTCTTTTGCGCCCACGAACGCGTTCATCTTTCGCTGGCTCACCGGCGAGGCGGCCATCGACTGGACGAACGCCAACTTTTTCGGGGTCTATGACGTTGCCACGCGGGACTGGAGCCCTCACTTGGCCCAGGCGCTGGACGTCGACCTCGACCGGCTCGGGCCGATCGTCGCGCCAGATACCATCGCCCCGCTGACGGCGAGGGCCGCCGCCAACATCGGTCTGGCGCCCGGCACGCCGGTAGCTATCGGCGGGCTAGACGGCGCGATGTCGTCGGTGGGCGCGGGTGCCATCCGCGTGGGCGATGCCTACGTCGTCTGTGGCACGTCCGAGATGGTCGCCGTGTGCCTGGAGCGCCCGGTGGTCGCGCACGAGCTCCTGGGGCGCTGGCACGTCGTGCCCGAGCTGTGGACGCTCATTGGCGCCATGACGACCTCCGGCGCCGCGCTGCAGTGGCTGGGCGAGCAGGTGTACGCCCCCCTCGGCTCCGAGAGCGCCGAGGGGGCTGCGCCCGATCTCTATGAGGTCATGACCACCGAGGCGGCAGCCGCGTCTCCCGGCGCCAACGGTGTCACCTTCTTGCCGCACCTGGCCGGTGAGCGCGCCCCCTGGTGGGATCCCCACGCCAAGGGGGTCTTTTTCGGGCTCTCCCTTAGCACCACGCGTGGCGATCTCGCCCGCGCGGTGATGGAGGGCACGGCGTATGCCATGCGCCAGCTCATCGAGCTCGCGGAGGAGTATGGCAGAGTCCCCATTCGTCGCCTCACCATTCTGGGCGGCGGAGCGGCCCGCAACCCCCTGTGGCGCCGCATCCGCGCCGACGTATGGGATCGAGAGATCGCCATCTCGCCCGTCCTCGAAGCGACGGCCCTCGGTGCCGCCCTCACGGCGGGCGTGGGCGCCGGCGTGTTCGGCGACTACGCGGAGGCCGTGGAGCATGGCGTGCCCCGCGATGGCGAGGTCCTGGCGCCAGACCCCACCCATCATGGGGCCTATGAACAGGGCTATCGTGTGTACCGGCAACTCTATCCAGCGTTAGCGGAGACGATGCGGACGGCGGCCACCGAAATCTAGAGGCGCCGCAGCAGGTCGCCCGACGCATCGCCGCGCCTACGCGCCATCACGCGAAGGAGCACGATCATGCGCATCGGACTCGGAGCGATCCACGAGCTGGACGAGGAGCGGATGCTGTTCGCGCGGCAGCTGGGCATCGAGGACATCATCGTGCACACCCCCGAGCTGCCAGGCGACGGCTACTGGGAGTTCCAGGACCTCGTGCGCCTGCGCACCCGCGCCGAAGCCTACGGCCTGCGCATCGCCGCCATCGAGAACATGCCCCGCACCTTCTACGACCGCTGCCTCAAGGGCCTCCCCGGCCGCGACGAGCAGATCGAGAAGGTGCACAAGACGATCCGCAACCTCGCCCGCGCCGGCATCCCCTGCCTGGGGTACGATTTCGTGCCCCTCGGCGTGTGGCGCACCGGCCACAACCCCGTCGGCCGTGGCGGCGCCCGGGTGACGGTCTACGACCATCACCTCGTGGAACGTGCCCCCGTCGCCGATATCGGCCCGGTGAGCGATGAGGAGATGTGGGAGCGCTTCACCTACTTCCTCAAGGCCGTCGTGCCCGTCGCCGAGGAGGAGGGGCTCGTGCTCGCCCTGCACCCCGACGACCCGCCGGTGCCCGCGATCGCCGGCGTGGCGCGCATCTTCCGCTCGGTGGAGGCCTACAAGCGCGTCATCGAGATCGTCGACAGCCCGAGCAACTGCCTCGAGTTCTGCCAGGGCACCGTGGCTGAGATGTGCGCCTCCCCCGAGGAAGTCTATGACGCCATCCGCTACTTCGGCAGCCGCGAGAAGATCGCCTACGTCCACTTCCGCAACGTCTCCAGCCGCGTGCCGAGCTTTGCCGAGACGTTCATCGACGACGGCTACGTGGACATGCTCCGGGCGATGCGCATCTACCACGAGGTGGGGTTCGAGGGGGTGCTTATCCCCGACCACACCCCCGCCGTCGCTGGTGACACGGCCTGGGGGCACCGGGGGCGCGCCTACGCTGTCGGCTACATGAAGGCCATGCTGCGGTGCATCACCGAGGAGTGCTGAGGGTAGCGGTACCCGTCATCCTTCCCGTCGTCCCGGACGGCGTGAGGGACCCTGTCTTGCGAGGCACAATCACCGTTCTAGGAGGCAACCCATGCAACTCGGTCTGGGCGCCATCCATACCCCCGACGACGAGACGCTGCAGTTCGTGCGGCAGCTCGGCGTCCCCAACGTCATCCTCCACACCCCGGAGCTGCGGGGCGACGGCCACTGGGAGTTCCAGGACCTCGTGCGCCTGCGCACACGCATCGAGGCGGCAGGACTCACCCTCTACGCCATCGAGAGCATCCCCGGCCATTTCTACGACAAGGTGCGCCGCGGCGAGCCGGGGCGCGACGAGCAGATCGAAAAGGTCTGCCAGACGATCACCAACATGGGGCGCGCCGGCATCCGCGTCCTCGGCTATCACTTTATCGTCGATGGCACGGTGTGGCGCACCGAGTACAGCCCGCGCGGCCGCGGCGGCGCCAAGGTGACCATCTATGACCACGCCCAGGTGGCCAACGCCCCCACCCACGCGCACGGCACCTTCACCGATGAGCAGGTGTGGGACAACCTCACCTACTTCCTCAAGGCTGTCGTCCCCGTGGCCGAGCAGGAGGGGGTGATGCTCGCCCTGCACCCCGACGACCCGCCGGTGCCCAGCATCGGCGGCGTGGCGCGCATCATCCGCAGCCTCGACGCCTACAAGCGGGTGTTGAGCATCGTCGACAGCCCCGCGAACGGCCTCGAGTTCTGCCAGGGCACTGTCGCCGAGATGGACCACACGCCCGAAGAGATCTATGACGCCATCCGCCTTTTTGCCAGCCAAGGCAAGATCGCGTACGTTCACTTCCGCAACGTCGACCGCACCGTGCCCCATTTTGCCGAGACATTCATCGATGAGGGGCGCATCGACATGCTCAAGGCGATGCGCTGCTACCACGAGGCGGGGTTCAAGGGCGTGTTCATCGTCGACCACACCCCAGGCGTCGTGGGCGACACGCCCTGGGGCCACCGGGGGCGCGCCTATGGCATCGGCTACATCAAGGCGCTGATCAAGTGCGTCAGCGAGTGCGACGGTTAGCGCGCCGCTGCGCCTGAACGCACCGCGACGTCTCGTAACATGGCCGCTGGCCGCAGCGACGCGAAGGGGTCGCTGCGGCCAGCGG
>DUUT01000007.1 GCA_012841405.1 Chloroflexota bacterium | reverse complement strand
GTCTGGTGGCGTGTCGGTCATCCACCCCGACATCCTCACCTCTGGCGGCATCCTGGAGAACAAAAAGATCGGCGACCTCGCCCAGGACTATGGCGTCGCCATGGCCATCCACATGGCTGAGTCGCCCGTCGCCTGCATGGCGGCGGTCCACAGTGCCGCGGCGACGGAGAATTTCCTCGTGCTGGAGAACCACTCGGTGGATACGCCGTGGTGGAACGACCTCGTCACCGGCCTGCCGAATCCCATCGTGCAGGATGGCTACATCGAGGTACCGGACAAGCCGGGCCTGGGGATCGATGAGCTGAACGACGAGGTCATCAGGGAACACCTTGATCCGACGGATCCCACCATGTGGGAGCCCACCGACGAGTGGAACGACGACTATTCCAACGATCGGTTGTGGAGCTGATGTAACCCGGCAGCGCGACCGCGTGGACGCCTGGCGGGAGCGCCTCCCACTCTGGTGTGGACGCTGGTGGCGGTAATGACAGGGGCGCACATCGGTGCGCCCCTGCTGGTGTCGGCGCTTACGAGTTGGCGAACGGGGGGAGCATGAAGGTCAACGGGGTGGACTATCGGACAGTGTGGATGCAGGGAAGCACGGTGCGCATGATCGACCAACAGCGCTTACCCCACGAGTTTGTCATCGTCAGCCTCCCGACGCACCAGCACACGGCCGAAGCCATCCGCGCGATGGTGGTGCGCGGCGCCGGCGCCATCGGCGCGGCAGCGGGATACGGGATGGCGCAGGTGGTGCTCGAGGCGCCCGCGGGGACCGACTATGCGACATACATCGCGCGCGGCGCAGAGACGCTGCGACGGACGCGCCCCACCGCTCAGGACCTGTTCTACGCCGTGAACCGGGTGCTCGCGGCGGCCCAAGCGGCGGGATCGGTGGACGCCGCCCGACGTGCGGCGGTTGCCGAGGCGGAGGCGTTGGCCGATGCGAATGCCGCCGCTGGAGAGGCGATCGGGCGGCACGGCGCCGACCTCATCTCCGACGGGGCCCGCGTGCTGACCCACTGTAACGCTGGCTGGCTCGCCTTTGTCGACTGGGGGAGCGCCCTAGCGCCCATCTATGCGGCGGCGCGCCAAGGCAAGCGGGTGTTCGTCTATGCCGACGAGACGCGGCCACGCTGTCAGGGGGCGATGCTGACCGCCTGGGAGCTCGCCGGGGAGGGCATCGACCACGCCATCATTGCCGATAACGCCGCTGGTTACCTGATGCACCGCGGCGAGGTCGATCTGGTAATCGTCGGATCGGACCGCATCGCGGCGAACGGTGACGTGGCCAACAAGATCGGCACCTACGAAAAGGCGCTCTGTGCCGCGGCGAACGATGTGCCGTTTTATGTGGCGGCGCCGACCAGCACCATCGACCCCGCTTGCCCCACGGGCGATGATATCCCCATCGAGGAGCGCAGCGAGGACGAGGTGCTGTACATCAGCGGCAAGACGGACGCAGGCGAGATCTGTCGCGTGCGTATTGCACCGGAAGGCGCGCGGGCACGCAATCCCGCCTTTGATGTGACGCCGGCGCGCTATGTCCGCGCCATCATCACCGAGTACGGCGTGCACGCACCAAACGCGCTGCCACGACCGCGGTAGCCCATCGCCCCCCGGCGATGGGGGGTGGGCTTATGGGTAGAGATAGTCGCGCTCCATCTCTGCCAACCGCGGATGCGTGCGGTCGCGGTCTGAGAGGATGGGATCGGTCACGGGCCAAGCGATAGCCAGGTCGGGATCGTCCCAGGCGATGCCACGCTCCAGGGATGGCGCATAGTAGCTGGAGCACTTGTAGAGGAACTCGGCGACCTCGCTGGTAACGCAGAACCCATGGGCGAACCCCACGGGGATGTAGAGCTGGCGCTTGTTCTCGGCCGAGAGCTCGACGCCCACCCACTTGCCAAACGTGGGGGACCCCCAGCGAATGTCCACGGCTACATCGAACACTGCTCCCCGCACGACGCGCACGAGCTTGGCCTGGCCGGGCGCGGCCTGGTAGTGGAGTCCCCGCAGGGTGCCTCGCACCGAGAGGGAATGGTTGTCCTGCACGAACGTAGCGTTGATGCCGTGCTCGGCATACCTGCGCTGGCTATAGCTCTCCAAGAAGAACCCGCGGGTATCCTCAAAGACGTCCGGCTCGATGATGAGGACCTCTGGTATTTCGGTTTGGATGACGCGCATCGTGCCTCTCCCTCGTGCGTATTGCGTGCATAGTGCTGCAGCGTGCCGCTCTCCGGGGCGGGACGGTGACGCTGCGTAGGGCACTGTAGGGGATGGCAGACGAGGTGTCAAACCTCCCCCCGGCTCCGCGCCTCTTCGGCATGACGCTCCCTGCCGCTGCCGCCTCGTAGCGGACCAGGGAGCGCTTTCCCTTCCTCGGCTTTGTATCAGCTTTGGATGGTTTGCGCCACGATGCTATAATGGCCGGCGAACGCCCCGCCGAGGTGTCGAGCGATGCCTCGCCCGGGGTGTCTGTGCGCGAGGGGAGATTTTCTCTGGCGAGCCCGATCGGGTTCGCGCTGGATGAATGCCATGACGACGTCGATAACGGCTGGCCTGCGCTCCCTACGACGCTGGGCTGCCAATACCGCCATGCTAAACCCGCGCGATCGAGAGGATCGCAACGCCCGCCTACTGTACCTTAACACGGCGCTGGTGGGGGTCGAATCCGGGGGCATCCTGGCCTTCCTGGCGGTGTTCCTCGCTCGCCTGGGAGCGAGTTCGACCCTCGTGGGCTGGCTCACCTCGGCGCCGGCGCTCCTCGCCGTACTGCTACTCATCCCCGGTGCCATGATCGCCGAGCGCTACACCGATCAGGTCAAGGTGCGGAACACGTTTGTGGCGGTGGTGCGGCTGGCGTTCTTGCTGTGCGCCGTCGCCCCGTGGTTCATCGCCGAGGAACACCTGCCGTTGGTGCTGGTGATCATCTGGACACTCAAGACGCTGCCCGACGTGGTGGCCATCCCCTCCTGGACGTCCGTCATGGCGCGGGCGGTCTCGCCGCGTCGCCGCGCACAGATCAACGGAACGCGCTGGGCGCTGTTGAGCGTCGTCTCGGCGGGGTGTAGCGCAGGGTTTGGGTGGCTGCTCGATCAGATTGCTTTCCCGCTGAACTACCAGTTGGTCTTTTTGATATCGTTCGCCCTGTCGAGCCTCGATATGGTGTTCTTTGCGCGCGTCGAGGTGCCGCCTCTGGAGAGGCCGGATCTGCAACAGGCTGGCACCGGGAGGGAACGCTTTGTCGAGTACCTGCGTCCTGTGGTGCACTATCGGCCGTTTCTCGTCTTTCTCTCGGCGACGATCCTCTACCGGTTGGCGCTGAACCTCCCGGTGCCGCTCTTTAGCCTCTTTTGGGTGAACGAGCTGCACGCACCGGATACGCTCATCGGCTTGCGGGGGACGGTGGGCTATGCGGCGCTGGTAGCGGGCTATACCATCTGGGGCCGGCTGACGAATCGCCTCGGCCACCGGCGCGTGCTCCGCTGGAGCGCCTTTGGGCTCGGGCTGTACCCCATCTTGACGGCCTTGTCTCCCTCCGCGGGGTGGCTGCTGCCGGTGGCGGCGGTCTGGGGAATCACGGTAGCCGGGGTGGACATCGGTCTGTTTGATCTGATGCTGGCCGCCTGCCCCGAGCATCGCCAACCGCTGTTTGCCGCCGTGTGGAGCATGGCGACCAATACCGCCATCTTTGTCGGTCCCCTTCTCGGCGCCGCCCTGTCGAACGCCACCACCCTCGCCACGGCGTTGATCATCGCTGGAGTCGCCCAGTGGGTGACGACGATCCCCTTCTCGGCGCTGCCGCACGACGTCTAGCGCGGCGCATGGGGGGAGCGGCAGAGGGGCCGCCTGCCGCGCCACCATATCCGCCGCTGACCCCTCACCCCTGCCCCTCTCCCCGGCGCCGGGGAGAGGGAGCGTGAGGCGGCACACCGCATCGTGGCGCGGACGAGACCGGCACGATGGCCGCTGTGTCCACGAGGCGGGAGCTGGCGTCACGCCGCCCGGTCGTCGGCCCACGTCGGCCGATAGCGCGACGATCCGGGTGTGAATCGCGATCTGGGGTGTGGGTCGCAACCCCGGGCAGCATCGCGATGCTGCGCCGCACGCTGCGCCGCATTGCTCTCTCCCGGCTGGACTCCTGAAAGCCTGGGCACACCCGTCCGTCTTTCGGAGGCGGCGCCCGATCCGTGGTACAATAGGGTTGGATTGACTGATGTACCTGCGAGGGAGCTCATGCCTATCTACAGCTATGCATGTTCCACGTGTGGTGAGCGCTTTGATCGCTTGCGCCCGATGAGCAGTGCGACGGAGGATACCCCGCCGCCCTGCCCCGCCTGCAGCAGTACCGATACGCGACGCGTCGTCGCGGGTTTTGCTGTACACGGCCCGTCTGGTCCCGACCACCAGGAGATCGCGGCGCAGCGCGCGCAGCAGGAGCGCATGGCGTCGATCACCTCCAAGGAAACGATCGACAGCCTGCGCGCTGCCAAGAGTAACACCTAAAGGAGCGGGGGCGCGCCGTGGTGGCGTTGGCCCCCCGCTGGCAGGACACCCAACCACTCGGCAGTAACGCCGCCCGGGCGAGAACATCACGGCCCGGTCGCTGGCGTGGCTTCCGAGTGGCGCTGTATGGTGGCGGTGACGGTTCTGCTGCGCTTGCCACCAGGTAGTGTCTGGAAGAAGCGCCACAGCGTTGTTCGTAGCGTGGCCAGAAACCTTGTCGATGGGCGTCAAGACCCCTTGCTTACGCTCGGCGCGACATCGTTTCTCGGTCGGGTGCGTCTTCGAAACACAGCCTAGAACACGTGGAGGTAACGGTCTATCTCCCAGGGCGTTACCTCGAGGGAGTAGTCTTCCCACTCTCGGAGCTTGGCCTCAGCAAAGCGCTCATAGATGTGGGGGCCAAGCGCCTCCTGCACGACGGTGTCCTTCTGGAGCTCGTCGATTGCCTCACGTAGGGTGCCTGGTAGCATCGTTAACCCCTGTCGCGCCACCTTTGACTCGTACAAGTTCTCCTCGGTAGCATCGGGCAAGGGGAGATCGTTACGGATGCCGTCGAGGCCACACTTGAGCATCACGGCAAAGGCGAGATACGGGTTGCAGCTCGGATCTGGGCAGCGCAGCTCGAGGCGATGTGCCTCGGCAGTGCTGGCGCGCGGTACGCGAATGAGCGCCGAGCGATTGATGCGCGCCCAACTCACGTAGACTGGCGCCTCATAGCCGGGCACCAGGCGCTTGTACGAGTTCACCAGGGGGGCCAGGATGGCCGTCATCCCCCGCGCATGGGCGAGTTGCCCCGCGAGGAACTGCTTGGCGAGCTTGGAGAGACCGTAGGGATCGGCAGGGTCATAGAACGCGTTCTTGCCCGTCTCGAGATCGTACATGCTCTGGTGCACGTGCATGCCGGAACCGGCGATGCCGCGAATCGGCTTGGGCATAAAGGTGGCATACAGACCGTGCTGCCGGGCGATGGCCTTGAACACGTACTTGAGGGTGACGGTGTTGTCCGCGGTGCGGATCGCGTCGCCGTAGCGAAAGTCGATTTCGTGCTGACCGGCGGCCACCTCGTGGTGCCCCGCCTCCACGGCGATCCCGAACGCCTCCACCGCCGTGATCATGTCATCGCGCACCATGGTGCCGCGGTCGGCGGTGGCGTCAAAGTACCCTGCCTGGTCGTGGGGGACGAGGGCGTCCGGCGCGCCATGGTTGTCCGTCTCAAAGAGAAAGAACTCGAGCTCGGGGCCGACGCAGAACCCATAGCCCAGTTCGGCACACTCGGCCATCACCCGGGCCAGCGCCGAGCGCGGCGAGCCGGCGAACAGCTCGCCGTCGGTGGTGTACACATCACAGATCATGCGCGCGGTCGCGTGGCGCTCTGTCTGCCAGGGGATGACGGCAAAGGAGTCGAGGTCGGGAACGAGCAGCATGTCGCTCTCACTGACGCGCACAAACCCCTCTATGGACGAGCCATCGAACCACATGCCGTTGGCCAACACGCTGTCGAGTTGGTTGACGGTGATGGTCACGCTCTTGACCATACCCACGATATCGGTGAATTGCAGGTTGATGAAATGAATGCCCTTGTCGTGGATCCGACGCCGGATGTCTTCCTGGGTGTTCTGTGCCATGGGCTCGCTCTCCTACCCTGTATGCTGTAACAATGGCCGTGTCAGATCTCTACGACTCGAGGCCGATCCATCCCACGGTGTGCGGTGTGGCCTCGTCTGCGGCTTGACAGAACGCGATGGATCGTCAGCGCTGCGGATGGTGCCGGGCGCGCCTCGGCGTCAGCGGGGGCGAGCCCCGCTCGCGGATGTGTCGCAGGCGTCATCAGCCCACCGCCCGAGTCGACCAGTGCTCCTGGAGGCTGCGCACCTCGAGACGCCCCTCGTTGACGGCGGCGATGGCCAGCGTGGCGGCCTTGGCCGCCGAGAGGGTCGTCAGCACCGGCACCCCGTGGGCGATGGCCACCTGTCGGAGCACATGCTCGTCACTGAAGGAGCGGCTGCCCAGCGGCGTGTTGATCACCAGGTGGATGTCGCCGTTGATGATGTGATCGACGCCATTCGGGCGTCCCTCACTCACCTTGAGGATCGTGCGCACGTCCAAGCCCGCAGCGCGGAGGGCCGCTGCCGTACCGCGGGTGGCGATCAACGAGAACCCCTGCGCGGCCAGCTTGCGGGCGATGGGCAGCAGGTTCTGCTTGTCGCGATCGTTGACGCTCAGGAACACCGTCCCCTCGGTGGGCAGGGCGTTGCCGGCCGCGATCTGGGCCTTGGCAAAGGCCATGCCAAAGCTCTCGTCCACTCCCATTACCTCGCCCGTGCTGCGCATCTCGGGGCCGAGCATGGCGGGCTCCCCCGGGAACTTGACGAAGGGCAGCACGACCTCCTTCACAAAGTGACCACACAGGCGCGGCGCATTGGGGACATCGAGCTCGTCGAGGGTGTGCCCCTCGACGAGTTGGCAGGCGATGCGCGCCCACGGGACGCCCGTTGCTTTGCTCACATAGGGCACGGTGCGCGAGGCGCGGGGATTCGCCTCGATGACGTACACCACCCCGTCCTTCATGGCGTACTGCACGTTGAGGCAGCCCACCGTGTGCAGCGCGCACGCCAGGCGTCGCGTATAGTCGTGAAGCGTCACCAGTGCCTCGTCATCCACCATCACCGTTGGGATGACGCAGGCGCTGTCTCCCGAGTGCACCCCGGTCAGCTCGATCTGCTCCATGATGGCAGCGATGCGCACATCCTTGCCATCGCAGACACAGTCCACATCCATCTCGAACGCGTCCTCCAGGAAGCGGTCGATGAGGATGGGGGTGTCCTCAGCCACCTGTACGGCGGAGCGGATGTACTGATCGAGTTGGTTGCGATCGTAGACGATGGCCATGGCCCGACCGCCCAGCACGTACGAGGGACGTACGATCACCGGGTAGCCGATGTCATCGGCTACGGTGAACGCCTCCTCCGCCGAGTGGGCGATGCCGTGCTTTGGCATGGGCAACCCGATCTGCTGCATGAGGGCGCCAAAGCGCTCGCGATCCTCGGCGAGGTCGATGCCGTCGGGCGAGGTCCCCAGGATGGGTACCCCGGCGTCCGCGAGCCGGCGCACGAGCTTGAGGGGGGTCTGTCCGCCAAACTGGACGATGACGCCCTTGGGCTGTTCGATATCATAGATGTTGAGGATGTGTTCCAGGGTCAGCGGCTCAAAGTAGAGGCGATCGCTGACGTCATAGTCCGTCGAGACGGTCTCGGGGTTGCAGTTCACCATGATCGTCTCGTAGCCGAGATCCTGGAAGGCCATCGAAGCGTGGACGCAGCAGTAGTCAAACTCGATGCCCTGGCCGATGCGGTTGGGGCCGCTGCCCAGCACCATCACCTTGCGGCGCGCGCTCGGCTCTGCCTCGCACAACGACTCATAGTTGCTGTACAGGTAGGCGGTACAGGACGGGAACTCGGCGGCGCAGGTATCGACGCGTGAGTAGACGGCGCAGATCCCCAGACCCTTGCGGTAGGCGCGGACGTCCAGCTCGGAGACGGCGGGCGAGAGGATCCGTGCGAGATAGGCATCCGTCATACCGGCGCGCTTGGCCTCGCGCATCAGGTCCGCGTCGATGGCGTGGAGGGGCCGCCCAGCGATGCAATCGCGCAACCCGCGGAGGGCGTCGATCTCGCGCAGGAACCAGTGGTCGATGGACGTGGCCTCATGGATCTCGTCAAGCGACATGCCCGCATCCATGGCGGCGGGCAGGTAGTGGATGCGCTCGGGGTTGGGCACCAGCAAGCGGTGCATGATCTCTTCATGCGTGGCGCCATCGGTGGCGGGGTCAAAGATGCCGTCGCGCCCGTCTTCGCGGGCGCAAAGCGCCTTCTGGAGTGCCTCGTTGAACGTGCGCCCGATGGCCATCACCTCGCCCACCGATTTCATCTGCGTGCCGAGAGTCGTCTCAGCTTGCGGGAACTTTTCCAGGTTCCAGCGTGGCACCTTGACGACGACGTAATCGATCGCCGGCTCGAAGGATGCCGGCGTCTCACGGGTGATGTCGTTGGGCAACTCGTGGAGGCGGTAGCCGACGGCGAGCTTGGTGGAGACCTTGGCGATGGGAAAGCCGGTGGCCTTGCTCGCCAGTGCCGAGCTCCGCGAGACGCGCGGGTTCATCTCGATGACCACGACGCGCCCCGTCTTGGGGTGCATGGCGAACTGGACGTTCGATCCGCCCGCCTCGACGCCTACGCGCTCCATGATGCGCTGCGCCATATCGCGGAGCGCCTGCAGCTCCCTGGCGCTCAGGGTCTGAGCCGGCGCTACAGTGATGCTGTCGCCGGTGTGGACGCCCATCGCGTCGAGGTTCTCGATGGAGCAGACGACGATAAAGTTGCCGTCGCTGTCACGCATGACCTCGAGTTCGATCTCTTTCCAGCCGATGACCGACTCTTCTACCAGCACCTGGTGCACGGGGCTCTGATCGAGGCCGTGGGCCACCAGCCGTTCATAGTCCTGGCGGTTGTAGGCGATGCCACTCCCCGAACCCCCGAGGGTGAAGGAGGGGCGCAAGATCGCGGGCAGGCCCACCGCATCGAGGATAGAGCGCGCCTCATCCAGCGAGTGGACGATGTGGCTGCGCGGCACCTCGAGGCCGATGTCGGCGATGGCCTGCTTGAACAGCTCGCGGTCTTCGGCGATCTCGATGGACGGGCCGCGGGCGCCGATCAGCTCCACGCTATAGCGCTCCAGCACGCCTTGCCGGTACAGGTCCATGCCGAGGTTGAGGCCCGTCTGCCCCCCCATGGTGGGGAGGATGGCGTCGGGGCGCTCGCGGGCAATGATGCGCTCGAGGAACGGCACGCTGAGAGGCTCGATGTAGGTGGCATCGGCCATCTGCGGATCGGTCATGATCGTCGCGGGGTTCGAGTTCACGAGGATGGTGCGGTACCCCTCCTCGCGCAATGCCTTGCAGGCCTGGGTGCCCGAATAGTCAAACTCGCACGCCTGGCCGATGACGATGGGCCCAGAGCCGATGATCAGGATGCTGTGAAGATCAGTTCGCTTTGGCATGACTCTTTCTATGCAACCATGGCTGGTCGTTGCGTACCACGACGTTGCCCTCAGTCACGCTGGCAAGGCGAACGGGTCGCGGCAGCGCTGGAGGCGGAGGGGGACGCAACGTGGAGGTTGGCGCGAGCGGCGCTGCCCGTTGTGGGAGGGAATCCTTACGCTCCCTGGATGACCGTGGATACCGGTTGCGAGCCGGCTACTCATACAGTGAGTGGACGAACTCGCGCAACAGGGACAGACTGTCGTGAGGTCCGGGAGAGGCGTCTGGGTGGTACTGGACACCACTCACGGGGTACTGCGTGTGCCTCAGCCCTTCGATGGTGCCATCAAAGAGGTTCACATGGGTGACCTCTAGGGGCAACCCGCGCAGGGAATCGGCATCGATGGCATAGGTGTGATTCTGGGCGGTGATGGCGACCGTGCCCGCGCGCCGATCCAGCACGGGGTGATTGGCGCCGTGATGGCCATAGGGTAGTCGGCGCCGCTTTCCGCCACACGCCAAGCCAATGATCTGATGCCCCAGACAGATGCCAAACATGGGTGCCTGCCCCAGCAGGCCGCGAACTGCCTCCACCGTCTCGGGCGCCTGCTCCGGGTCTCCAGGGCCGTTGGTAATCACCACGCCATCCGGCGCGTGCGCCAGTACGGTGTCGCACGGCGTATCGGCAGGAACGACAGTCACCCGGGCGCCCAACGACACCAGATGACGGACGACGGTGTACGAGGAGCCGCAGTCGATGACGACGACGTGGTGGGGCTCGGCATCGCGCACGGGGCGCTCGGGGGCGTCCACCGTATAGATGCCGCTCTCGCCGTCGCGTACGTGCTTGACGGGGGCCAGACTGCTCAGCGGCGGGGCAGTGCGCGCCATCGTCGCCAGGCGCGCGGGGTCGAGGTACTCTGTCGAGAGGGCGCCTCGCATGACGCCCTTGGTGCGGAGGAGCAGCGCCAGGCGGCGTGTGTCGAGCCCGGAGAGCGCCGGGATGCCGTGGTCGCGCAAATAGTCGGGCAGCGATTGCTGCGCCCGCCAGCTGCTCGGCACCTCGCAGATCTGACGCGCCAGGACGGCGCGTACCCATGGTCTGCTCGACGTAGCGTCCTCGTGGTTGACGCCCACGTTGCCGATGTGCGGGCAGGTAAAGACGACCATCTGGCCCCAATAGGAGGGATCGGTGATCACCTCCTGGTAGCCCGTCAGACTGGTGTTAAAGACGACCTCGCCGGTCCACTCCCCGGTGGCCCCCACGGATCGACCGAGGAAGGCGCTACCATCCTCCAAGACGAGCATCCCCATGCGCTGGTCAGGCATTGTTGTCTCCGCGGCAAAGGTCTGCCCTGCCTTCCACCGGCAACGCGGGCGGCTGGCAGAGCTTGAAAGCATTGAGGCGCATGCGACGCTGGATGGCCTGAACGACCTCGGGGGCGTATCCCTGGGCTACCACGGACGCCTCATCCAGTCCCCGCTCGGTGAGCAGGTAGAGGATGGCATCGGCCTCGTCGTAGCCAAAGCCCAACTCGCCCTCGTCCGTCTGCCCGTCCCAGAGGTCGGCGCTCGGCGCTTTGCGGAGTATAGCATCGGGCACGCCCAGGTGTCCAGCCAGCTCCCTCACCTGACACTTGTAGAGGTGGGCGATAGTCTTAAAGGAGCAACCGCCGTCGCCAAAGACGGTAAAGTAGCCGAGGAGCGATTCGGTGCGGTTGCTCGTGCCCGCCACGAGCGCTCCCAGCTTGGCGGCACGATCGAACCACACTACCATGCGACAGCGCGCCATGACGTTGCCTTTGCGCCGGTCGTCCATGGAGGCGTCGCTGGCCACCACCGCGTCGACCATCGGGCTGATATCAAAGCACTCCCACGACAGGCCGAGCCACTCGTTCACGAGGCGGGCGTGCGCCAGGCTCTCGGGGTTGCTCGTGCGGTAGGGCATGACGATGGCGTGGACGTTTTCGGGCCCGATGGCCCGGGCGGCGAGCGCCCCTACGAGGGCCGAATCGAGGCCACCCGACATCCCCAGCACCAGGCGGCGAAAACCCGCCCCGTCGAGCTGCCGTCGGATAAAGTCACCGATGCGGTCACACTCACGGGGGCAGTCGAGCTGCAGTGAAGGTATCATAGCTCTCCGAACTCCTGAGAAGGCGCACAGCCTGCAATAGGGGCGCGCGCTGCACCGGCGCTCCGCTTTGAGCAAGGATAGCACAAACGGGCGGTTCATCAACACCGGGCTGCCAGCCGGGTGTGTCCAGAATTCTGGGAGCACGGCGCGCTAGGCTTGCGCCGGCGCCGCCGTCCTGCGCGACGCGGCGGACTCACGTCCGGCGCTCGTGCTGCCATGCCGACCTCCGTGGGCTCGAAATCGTCGGCAGCAGCCGACGTTGCCCCGAGCCCCAGGCCTGCATCGGTGCCGCCTACTGCGCCTCCCGAGATCCCGCGCGTGGATACAGAACAAGCCGCTCAGTCTCCTGAGCGGCCTCTATGCCATGGGGCGACGCGTCGCCACCAAGCGACGCATCGTCGCGCGGGCAGAACGCTGTAGCCTGCGATGGGTGCCCACGGTACAACGGGCACGGGCGGATGCTTGACCGGGCTGCAAGCCGGTGTGATAGCCTCACCCGGCCCGCCTATTGTAGGCTACTCTGCGGCTTCCGTCCACTGCTCGAATTCGCCGTCGCGCACCTCAAAGATATAGACCTGTTGGTTCTCGAGATCGCCGCGCTCGTCGTAGGTGATCGCACCGACCAGGGTGGTGACCTCGCCCTGCTTGAGCGCCTGGCTGATGGCGGAGGTATCGAGCGACTCGGCGCGCCGGACGCCCTCGGCGAGCACCATCATGGCGCTATAGCCGGCGATGCTATAGGTGCCCGGGTTGCGCGCCTCGACCTCTTGGTAGGCGCGCCACCACTGCTCGTTGGCGACCACCTTGGGGTCGGGGGTGATGGCGCTCACGTAGGCGCCCTCGGCGGCGGGGCCGGAGCCGTCGATGAACTCGTACAGGAAGCAGCCATCGCTGGCCATAAAGGGGACGTCGATCCCCGCGTCGCGCAGCTCGGGGAGCAGGACGTAGCCCTCCGTCTCGTATCCGGCGAGAAAGACGGCATCGGGGGCGGCATCGCGGATCGTGGGAATCACGTCGGCATAGCTGACGGCGGCCTCTTCGATCTCGATGACCGCCACCGGCGGCCGCCCGAGCTCGTCCAGCGCTCGGACGATCTCTTGCTGCAGGCCGCGGCCATAGTCATTGTCGGCGTGCACCACCACGATGCGCTGCGCGCCCAGCTCGTTCACCAGGAAACGGGCGTCGTGGGGACCTTGGGCCGCGTCGGTGGCGTTCACCCGGAAAAAGTTGCTGTATCCCTGCGCGGTCAGGGCGGGGTCACTAGCCGTCGGCGTGATCACGATGATCGGGAGGTCGCGATAGATCGGCAGGGCGGCGGCGGCCTGGCCGCTGTTATAGTGGCCGATGACGCCGAGGACCGGCTCGCCCCGCTGCACGGCCGCGGCCACCTCATTGGCGACCTCGACCGCCACCTCCGAATCCGCCTCGTCATCCAGGGCGACGACGTTGACGCGATAGCCGAGCAGCCCGCCGCGGTCGTTGATGGTCTCGGCGGCAAGCCGCACGCCGCCCACCACCGTCTGGCCGCCGTCGGCCTGCCAGCCCGAGAGGGGCGCCGCCACATAGACGGTGAGATCACCTTTGGTAGGCCTGGCGCCACAGGCGATGAGCGCCACGATGACGATGGCGATCGTGATGGTGCGCAGGGGGTGCGCTACGTCTCGAACCATGCCTTGGATTCCTCCTCAAACGCCCCGCGCATCAGAGGGGCGATGTCGCGAGCGACCGATGGGGCGCGCAACACCGTGTCCTCCGCCTCCCAGGGCATCCGCTCTCAGGGGGTGCGTTGGTAGACGGCATCCATGCTCGTGAGCAGGTCCTGAAGACGCTGGACCTGGCGATGGATGTCATCGGATAGGTGTCGCGCGCCGGCGCCGTCCATCCGGCGTGCGCGCAGGAGCTGGAACTGGGAGTATACCGTGCCCAGCGACGTCAGCGTCTCTTCCAGCCGGAACGCGGCCTGCTCCATGCGATTCTCCAGCGCCTGCAGGGTGTCCCGTTGTCCGCGCTTGGCCTGTAGCGTCGCCTCGATCTGTCGGCGCACCTGGGGGTCCGTTTCGCGGGCGAGGGCCCTCTCGAGCTGCGCCACGTCTCCCGGAACCCGCGCCATGTCGTCGTGCAGCACGCCGTCACGCTCATAGGCATCCAAACGCTGGGCGATGGCAAAGATGCTGCCCACCCAATCGGCGATGCTGGCCGTGGCATTGAGCAGATGGTCACGCAGCACGCCGTCCGGCATCTGGGTGACGATGGCCTCGATCTGATCGCGATAGACGAGCGCTTGGCGCACCTTGTCACGGTAGGCGCGCGTCTTGATGGCGCCCGGGTCAAAGCGCTCACGCAAGAGCGCTGCCACCACCTGCTGTCCGGTACGGGTATCGGTGAGGCTCGTATAGACAATGAGCGCCTCCGCGGTGATGCCCAGGATTGCCCAGTACCACCAGCGCCACCAGGGGAAGGGGCGCGGCAGAAAGAACGCCAACAGGATGGTGAGGGCGATGGTCAGTGCGCTCTCCAGCCGATAGAAGGCGTGGGCCACCATCGCCCGCCGCGCTCGGAGCATGAGCTTGTCGGTGGTGCTTGGCATCATCGCGTTCCGTCGTGGGCACTCGGTAGTGTCTGGAAAAAGGACCACAGCGTCGTGCTGAGCGTGGCGAGAAACCGTGTCGATGGGCGTCAAGGCCCCTCGTTCACGCTCGGGGCGACATCGATTCTACGTCTGGTGCATCTGCGAAACACGGCCTAGCTCGTGTCAGCGAGCCGTGTGGCGATAGCGGTTGGTACCCCGTAGCGGACACGTCAGAAATACATCGATAGCGTCCGGTAGAGCTCTCGAATCGTCTCGAGCTCGCCGCGCTGCGTAAAGCCTCCCGTAGCGTTCGAGATCGCTTCGAGCATCTCCATGTCGGCGTCTCGGCCGTAGGCGATACAGAAGACGACGATGGGCGTATCGGTCCCCTGGGTCCGCTGCAGGCGAGCGGTGACGGCGCGGAGGCTGGCCCGAGAGCGGTTCTCTTGTCCATCGGTCATCACTACAATGGCGTTGATGCGCTCGGCGTCGTTCAGATCCTGTAGCTTGGTGGCGGCGCTATCGATGCCGTCGAGAAGGGCCGTGCCACCCGACGCGGTAAGGGTATCGATGGCGCCGTTCAGCGTGTCTCGCCCGGTGCCCAGTCGTGTCAGGGGCACCGCCTCGTCCACGTCACTGGAAAAGGCGATGAGGCCGACGCGCTCGTCTGCGTTCTGGATCTGAGCGACAAAGATGCGCAACGCCTCCTGGGCGTCGGCCAGCTTGGCCCCAGCCATACTGCCCGAGACGTCGACCACCAGATAGATGTTGGTGCGGCGCTTGGTGTACTGCCAGGCGTTGCGCACTACGTCGATCACCGATGGGCTGGGCACCTGCAGCGTGGTGTAGGGCTGGGCGGGGTCGGCGCCGTTCTGCGGCGTGATGGGCGAGTCGGGGCCATCGAGGCGGATGGAGAGGTCCGTCGGCCGATACCCGTAGCTCAGGATGAGGCGCTGCGTCTCGGGCGAGAGGAGGAACGCCTTGAGCAGGCCAAAGGCCTGCCGCTCCTCGTCGGTGCGCTCGGGGTGCTCCAGGAGCGCCAGCGGGTGGTCCTCCCAGAGGGTGCCCTCGATGGGATAGATTGCCACGAGCTCGGGCCCGTGGGCACGGTTGTACTGTACCAGGAGCTGCTCTTGCACGACAAAGGCGTCGAGGTAGGCCCTGCCCTGGGCCTCGATCTGCTGCATTACCGCCAGCTCGCCCTCGCCATAGTGCGTGACGGTGCGCTCGAGGCGGGTGACATAATCGATGGTTGTCTGGGCGGTGGCGTCGGCCTCCGTCATGCCGCGGGTGGTGCCCGCGCCGGCGTAAAACAGCGCCAGCGTCGTCAGCAGGCCACTGGCCGAGCTCGTCGAGGGGTGGCTCCAGCGGAACTCGGGGTTGTCCGCCGCGGCTTGGAGGAGGTCCTGCCAGCCCAAGTCCCTGTCGGGGTAGCCCAAGGTGGTCGCCACGTCGCGCCACATGCCGATGACCACCGGGCTCACCATATAGCGCACCGTCTCGCCGACAATGCTCTGCCCGACGGGGTCGGAGGCGCCGCCACGGCGCTCGATCTCGCCCAGCCAGATCGACGAATCGGGACTGATGGCATCATAGGCGTTGGTCTGGGCGCCTTCGACCATGGCATCGGGGTTCACACGGGTCACCACGACCTGCACGCGTTTGCCGTTTTCGAGGCGTGGGCGCGTCTCGGTGAACGCCTGGGCGAGCCGCTGGAACACCTCTTCCTTTTCGGGCGAGTAGGCGATGGTGAGGGTAACGTCGCGGGTGGAGGGCGGGCTGCCCAAGCGACGCAGGGCGGCATAGCCGAGGAGGCAGACGATCAGCCCAACGCCGACCATCGCCAGGGCGATCCAGGCGAGGGCGTGGCTGCCAGAGGCGCGTCGCGAGCGGTACCGTGTGGCCACGCTTCCCCCTATCGCTCGCCGACATTCAGGTCGAACCAGCGCAGCAGCGCCAGCAGTACCTCACGATCGGGGGAGTGCATGCTGGTGGTGCGCGGCACGACGGTCATGGCGCCCTGCTCCTGCCACCGCACAAAGGGGCTTCCCTCACCGGTGATGGGCACCTCGGCATTGGCGGGGCGCAGGCCGTAGCCGATGGAGAGCTGCTGCACCTCGGGGCTGAGAAGGTAGCGCTCAAACTCGAGGGCGGCGTTCTTTTCCAGGGCCGTGGTCTCGTCGCCCATCCAAATGGTATAGGGAAAGTCGAACCAGGTGATGTAGGTAGGATAGCGGATGACGATGGGCTCTACCCAGCGCGTCTGGATGCCGGCCATGTTCACGAGGAGATCGCTCTCGAGGAGCTGCCCCCCGTCACCCATGGAGTAGCCAAAGAGGGCCAAGTTCTCCACCGAGTAGGAGCCGAGACTCGAGAAATCGGTGACGGCGCCCATGAGCTCGCCGAGCCAGACCTGGAACTCGGGGTTGGTGACATCAGCCACCTCGATGCGCGTCTTTTGATAGTACTCGCCAGCCGCCGCCACCATGGCCATGAGGCCGCCTACGTTGCGGCGCGGGTTGGGCACGACGAGCTTGAAGTACCCCCACTCGGGTTCGCCGCCCAGCTCGGGCCAGCCGCCCCGGGCGATGGCGGCATCGTGGATGGCGCTCCAGGTGATGTCCTCGCCAAAGCGCTCACGCAGCACCGCATCGCGGCTCTCCCAGATGCCCCAGCTGAACAGGGACGTGGCGATCGGACGCGTGCGGTACTCGCCGCCGGTGAGAAAGACATCGCGCCCCCGCTGCTCTTTGAGGGTCGCATTCACCAGCTCGACGAGGTGGCGGCTGTCGGGGATCCACACGGTCGGGAGCGGATCCATCTCGCCGCGGTCCCAGCGCCCCATGGCGACGAGGCCGTCCATCGGTGTGACGACCACCTCGATGGGCTGCCCGTCCAGCGTGTGGTCCTCGGCGTTGAACTGCCTGGCCGCCTCAGAGACGAACGGTTCCACCGGAAGGGCACACACGATGCGCACCGTAAGCGTCTCTGTTCTGGCGATGATGGGTGCACCCGCACCGCGCTGGCTGAGGTACGATGCCCCGATGATGCCCAGCACGATGAGGATGACGACGATAAAGACAACGCGTGTCTTGGTCACTGAACTCCCCGCTCTTTCGCAAAAGGTCGCGCCAAGCATCCACCACCATCATGCACGTAGCGGCTGATCTCCTATACGCGTCGGCCAGGGCGCAGGTTGCAGGCGGCAGTGCGCAGGGACCGGTTCCATCGCTGCGTGGGTGCTCCAGAGGCTGTACCCTGCGCCCTGTACACCACGCCTCGTCCCACAGCGAGGGCGCTCACACCCCCAATCGCCGCTTCCGCTCGGCCAATTGGGCGTCGAGGGTGTTCTCCTCAAGGACCTCGGCCATCTGGTTCTCCAGACGCGAGGCGTCGACCTCGCCCTGGGCCGTGGCTTTGTCCAACCGGCGCCGGATCTCGTCGCGCATCTCGGCGATGCCGGCGTCAGCGGCGGTGCCGGAGACACCCTGAACGACCTTGTGGGTGAGCTCCTTCGACTTGGCCAGATCAAGCATGGCCTGTAGCTCGACCTTTTCCTGCCGGATCTCGGTGAGCTTGGCCTCGAGCTTGAGCTTGGCATCAAGGAGCTTTTGGAACTCGGCCTCTTGTGCTGTCGCCTGCTCATCATAGGTCTCGGCGAGCCGGGCGATGGTGTTGTAGCGACTCTGCACCGCCCGCGCCAGGTCCTCTTTGCCTTGCTGCAGGAGGAGGTCGATGCTGTGATCGAGCTCGTCGGCCTTGGCCTGGAACTCGACTTGCTTGCGGCGCAGGCCCTTGGCCTCACCACCCACGGTGGCGGCGGCGTCCTCCAACGCCTCGAGGTTGTCCTCGACCTTGCGGATGTACTCCTCGACGACGGCCATGCTGTTGGCTTTGAGCGCCTTGCTGACGAGATAGTTGAGGTTGGCAGAGATGAGGGTGCCGACGCGCTCCAAGAGCGATGCCATAGGTGCTGTCTCCTTTCAGATCAGAGCGATCTCGAAGGCTCTGAGCTGATTATACTGCGGAGACCGACGGCGCGTCGTCACAGGGGGCTGACAATTCACCCACAGAAGGCAGCGTCCCCGCGTCTGCTCCGTCGCGCGCAGCGGGGCTCACTACGAAACTCGTCTTCACTCGGTTATCGCGGAACGTCGGGGCCTGGAGGCCGCCTTAGGATTGCGATTCGGGGTTCACCAGCTTGTATCCAAAACCGCGCACGCTGAGAAGATAGGTCGGGTTGGCCGCGTCCGGCTCGATCTTTTCGCGCAGGCGGCGCACCAGGCGCTGGAGGGCGGGGTCGTCCTCGGGGATGTACTCGCGGCCATACACGGCCTCGACAATGGCCTCTTTTGTGCACGGGCGCCCAAGGTGCCCGTAGAGCATCATCAGCAGGCGGCTCTCCAGCGGGGTGAGGTAGGGAGCGGGGGTTCCGTCAACCCAGACCTCGTTGGTCTGCACGTCCATACGCACGCCCATGGAAGAGGGGCGGCGCGCCTCGTGTTGCCACGCCACGTGGTGGCTCCATATGGGGGCAAAGGGCACCAGGCCCGGGGCGCCGTCGGTGGGGGGAGCGACGGCAAGCAGGCCCTTGCGCATCAGGCTTTGCAGGGCGCCGGACAGCTGGGCGGTGCCGGTACGCACCAGCTCGTCCAAAGCCTGTCGCTCGCCGAGGGCGAGGTCCTCCCAGAGCTTGAGGCACTCGCCGCGCACCGTCTCGTCGGCGGTGAGGGCCTCGGGAAGCGCGGCCAAGCGCGCGGCGACGTCACGGCCAGGCTCGGCGGACACCCGCGCCGCACGGTAGGCCGCCGCTTCCAGCAGCCCGGGGTGGCCACCCACCTGTGCCACGATCTGCTGGAGCCAGTCCTCCGGGAGGCCGAGGTTGGCGCCTTGGGCAATCTGGCGGACGAAACGGAGCGCGTCGCCGTGCTCCAGCGGACGGACGTGGTGCTCGCGTGCGGCGAACAGCTCGTAGAGCTCTTCGACACCCACGTCGTCGCCGGCGCGGATAAGCACGAGGCGGCGGTCGGTAGCAGTGATGTAGCTCAGGCGATCACTGAACTGGTCGCGAAGCGCCCGAAGATTGAGAAAGACGCGCCCCTCCAGGCGGGCCAAGGGATCATCGAACTCGTCCAGCAGGAGACAGACCCGGTGCTCGGCAGCCTCGGCCACCGCCGTGACGCCGCGGTTGAAGGCCAGCGGGACCGCAAAGGCGCTGTTGGGCTGTACGACGTCGGCGTAGGCCTTGTCGAGCAGCCGCGATAGCTCGGGCGTGGCCGCCTCGGGGTGGTCGACCAGCCACTCGCGGAAGCAGCGCAGCACCAGCTCGTAGAGCCCCTGTTCGCTGGGGTACAGCATACGATTGAGGTCGACATAGATCGGTGCGTAGCGCGCTGCGGCCTCACCAAAGCGGGCGGCGACGAGGTCACAGCGGGCCAGCGAGCGCAACAACGCGGACTTGCCGATGTTGCTCACGCCGACGACGCTACAACACTCGCCGCGTTCGATCCGGTCATAGAGGGCGGCCACGTCGTGCGCGCGCAAGGTGAGTCGAGCGAGGCGGGCTGCTGTATCCATGGAATCCCCTTGTTGCTGCGCTCATTGAGGGTGGAGGCAGATGGTGCGCACTGCGCGGGGGACCCTCTGGTCGTGGGCACCGCGGCGTCCCATCTACCGGTTCTGCGTACCGTCCGCTCGCGGCTCGCTGGCGAGGCGGATCGCCTGCACGACGAGCTGCAGGGACGCTTCGCCCTGCCAGACGTTCAGCGTCGGCCGATAGACGAGGTCGACGGCGTCGCCCACGGCCAAGCTCTCCGCCAGGTGCCCGAGGCGAAAGGCGATGGCGGAGATCCCGCGCTGGCCGTCGCTCACGTACAGGCGCAGGTGCCTGCCATCTCGCCCGACGGGACGGAGCGACCGGACGATTAGCCCGCGCGTCGCCAAGGCTGGCTCGGGGTTGTCGGCGCCGAAGGGCTCCAGCAGTGCCAGGGCCGCCGGCGTGTCGTGGGTGAGCTCATCGAGCCGGACGATGGCGTCCACGTGCTGCTTGGGGCCATCGCCGATCCCGTCGAGGTGTGCCGCACAGTACGCCGTCAGGCGCTCCTCCAGAGCCTGCAGGTTGGCGGTCTTGAGGGTCACACCCGCCGCCAGGGCATGTCCACCCCAGCGCTGGAGGAGATCGGCGTTCTCATCGAGTGCTTGGGTGATGTGAATCCCCTCGACGCTGCGCGCAGAGCCCCGGCTCGTGCGCGTGCCCCTGCGGAGCACGAGCGCCGGGCGGTAGAAGGCGTCGCTGAGGCGGCTGGCGATCAGGCCGACGATCCCCTCCGGGAAATCGGGATCATGGACGAACAGGATGGGGCGCCCCTCTGCGTCCCCGAGCAGATTCTGCGCGCGTGCCACCTGGTTTTCCAGCAGTGCCTGGCGCTCGGTGTTGACGCCATCCAGACGCTCGGCGAGGGCCTGCGCTTCCGCTGGCTCCTCGGTGAGCAGCAGGTCGAGGGCGAGATGGGCGCCACCTCGACCGTGGTTGTCGTCCCGCGTAAGCAGGCGGCCGGCGGCGTTGAGGCGAGGTCCCAGGCGAAAGGCGATATCGATGCTGTCGGTCTCGCTAACGGCAATGCCCGCGACTTTGGCCAACGCCTGGATGCCCGGACGGGCGGCGGCGCGGATGCGCGCCAGGCCGCGCTGGGCCAGGACGCGATTCTCGCCCAGCAGCGGGACGATGTCGGCCACCGTCCCCACGGCCACCAGATCGAGGAACGCGTCGGCGTCGATGGGGCTTTGGGCGATCCCCGCAGCCGATGCCGCCTCAAAGAGGGCTTGCGCCAGGCGATAGGCCACGCCAACGCCGGCGAGCTCGCGGAACGGGTAGGCGCTGTCCTCTCGCCTAGGGTTGATGATGGCCACCGCTGGTGGCAGCTTCTCGGGCACCGAGTGGTGGTCTGTGATGATGAGATCGAGGCCGCTGGCCCTGGCGTGGGCTACCTCCTCCACGGAACGGACGCCGCAGTCGACGGTCACGGCCAGGGTGATGCCCCGGTCCCGAAGGGCCTTGAGGGCGGGGGTGTTCAGCCCATAGGCCTCGTCAAAGCGATCGGGGATGTAGGGCGTGACCTCGCCACCGAGGGCGCGCAAGGCCAGGGTCAGGAGGGCGGTGGCGGTGACACCGTCGGCGTCATAGTCGCCATAGACGGCGATGGCCTCGCCGGTGCGCAGTGCCTGTAGCAGGCGCTCTACGGCTGGGGCCATATCGGCCATGGAGAGGGGATCGGCGGCATCCTCCGGAGGGTAGAGAAAGGCCCGCGCGAGTTCGGGGGTATCGATCTTGCGGGCATACAGCACCTGCGCCAAGATGGGATCCAGACCGTTCATCCGTGTGGCCAGGTCCGTCTTGCCGCCGCGCTTGAGGTACCACTGTGGTGATGCCAGGCCGTTCGTTGATGCCAATCGTCTCTCCTTGCCCACTATGGGAATATTATAGGGCAGGGAGTGCCTCGCGCCAAGGTGCGGCCGGTTGCGGCGGGCCACCGAGCGTCCGCCATGGATGGGTTGATACCCGGCGCTCAGAGTGGCGCTAACCGCGGCGCTAGCCGCCGAGAATCCTGGGCGCACCTCCGCCGTCAACAGCGCCCCACCTCCGGGCAGCCTGAGGCGGGCACTCCTCTGCAGGCGGCAAGAGGGCGCTGCCCGGAGCCGCGGGCGCGGGATCGCCGAGACGCGAGGGCGACCCC
>DUUT01000057.1 GCA_012841405.1 Chloroflexota bacterium | reverse complement strand
GCGGCTCGTTCTCCGACCCCTCGCGCTCGGCGATGATGACCGTGCGCTCCGCCTCGACCTCCTGGGGATCGAACAGCGCCGTGGTCATGCGATCGGCCTCGATCTCGAGCGCCAGCTCGGCCTGCGCGGCTGGGAGCGTCTCATAGTAGGCGGTAAAGTCATAGCTCGTCATGGCGTTCAGGTAGCCGCCGTGGCGGTTCACCGCCCGCATGATGGCGCCCTTGGGGAAGCGGCTGGAGCCCTTGAACAGCATGTGCTCCACCCAGTGGGAGAGCCCCGTCTGACCCTCCACCTCGTTGCGGCTCCCCACGCGGTACCAGAGCCAGGTGCTGACCACCGGGGCGCTGTGCACCTCCTTCAGGAGCACCTGCAGGCCGTTCGACAAGCGGGTCTCGATCACATCAGGCACGGCGTCTGTCCTCTCTGAACGAACCGGATCGGTGGATCATGTAACGAGTATAGCACGGCGCAAGGGGGCGACTCAAGCGAGGAGGGGGCCGACCTGCGGACCCAATGGGACGCAGATCACGTAGACGAAACGCAGATCGCCGCTGATCTAAAGGCATTCCGATCAGCGACGATCTGCGTTCTACCTGCGAAATCAGCGTACCATCGGCCTCCCGTGGCGAGGAGGCCCGGGCCTTATCCGGAGAAGGGGATGAGCCGGCCGCGCACCGGTGGCGCCTCAAAGTACATGGTGGGCGCGCCCGGCATCTGGCGGTAGGTGAGGCCCAGCCACGGCGCATCTTCGTCGTCGGGGTGGCTGCCCAGGGTCACGTCGATGCGGCGCTCGCGCCCGTTCCGCAGCACGCCAAGCTCCACCTCGTCTCCCGGCTCGTACTCGGCAATGAGGTCCGCCAGCGTCACCTCATCGCTCAGCGACTCGTCGTCCACGCTCACGATGATGTCGCCCTCGCGCAGCCCAGCGCGGTCGGCGGGCGCATCCTCCGTCACATCGATCACCAGCGCCCACCCGGACGTCATCATCGGCATCTCGGGCAGCGGCAGGTCTTGCTGTGGGATGCGCTCGATGCGCTGCTCCACCACCGGCCCTACCGCGCGCGCCTGGCTGCGGCCCACCGCGAATCCGATGGCGCCGGCCAGCGCGGCGGCGATACAGGCGAGCAGCAGCGCCGCGATGATCGCCAGCACGATCCAGAGACCGGTCCGCTTGGTGCGTGGGGTAGGGGTATCGTCCATGTCATCCTCCTGTTGGCCATGTACGCCGGCTGCCGCTGGTGCTACCGCGCGCCGGCGCCCTCCACTGTGCTGTATACGCGCCCGACGCCGTCCGGGTTCCGCGGGGCGGGCCGGCGCGGGGGCGTCGGCGCCGGGGCGCTAGCGCCCTTGGCCCGTTACTCGGCCGGCGCGTCGTCGGGAATCACCTGCCAGAAGCCGAGCTCCGCCTTGAAGCGCTCGAGTTGTTCATCGTTCAACAGGATGTAGCGCGCCTCGGCCGTGGCCGCGACGGAGCCGTCGGCCAGGCGCACCTCGCCGCGCCCCTCCATGGTGCGGCTGCGCAGGCGCACGATCTCGCCGATGACGGTCAGTTCCTGCCCCAGCGGCACGGACTGCCGAAAGCGCACGTCAAGGTTCACCGTCATGGCCCAGATGTCGTGGCGCACCAGCGCCCGCCCGATGGTCTCGTCCAGCAACGCACAGATGATCCCCCCGTGCAGCACGCCGGGGTACCCCTGGTGCTCCTCACGGGGAGTGAAGCGCGTCACGACGCGCCCATCATCCTCGTCATAGAAGGCCAGTTTGAGCCCGATGGGGTTTTCGATACCGCACAAAAAGCAGTAGCGTGAGTTGGGCTGCTTTTCCATACCGAGGTCCGTCTCCCAAGTCCGGTGGTCGGGGCACCGAGGATGACTGTGTTATAGGCGGGGGGCCGTGGCGTGTCAATATGTTGGAGTGCGGCGCTTTTAGGGCTATAATACTCGGGTTAACCGCCACGTCCCGCGTGCCGTTGGCGGGCAACGTTGTGCGAGGAGGACACCATGCAACCCAATCCCGTCCTGATTCGGATCGGGCCCGTGGCGATCTACTGGTACGGGGTGCTGATCGTCGCCGGATCGATGCTGGCCGCCCACATCGCCAGCAAGCTCTCGCGCGATAACGGCCACGACCCCGAGATTGCCTGGAACCTGCTGCTGATCGTGCTGGTTACCGGCGTCATCGGGGCGCGCCTGTACCATATCGTCTCCAGTTGGGACTATTACCGGCTGCATCCCAACGAGATGTTTGGCCTGCAGATGAGCGGCTTTGGCATCTATGGCGCCGTCGCCGGCGGGGTCGTCGGGCTATGGGCCTTTGCCAAGTACCACAAGCTGCGCTTCCTCGAGTGGGCCGACTATGCCACCCCCGGGCTGCTCCTGGCCCAGGCCATCGGCCGCTGGGGGAACTTTTTCAACCAGGAGCTCCACGGCTATCCCACCGACCTGCCCTGGGGCATCTATATCGCGCCGGAGCACCGCCTGCCGGGGTTCGAGGCCTTTGAGCGCTTTCACCCCACCTTTTTCTACGAGTCGGTACTGGCCTTCTTGGGGTTCGTGGTGCTGCTCTACCTGGCGCGCAACTGGCGCCAGGGGCGGCTGTGGGGCGACATCTTTTTCCTGTACGGCGTGATCTATCCCGTGATCCGCTACTTTACCGAGTTCCAGCGCCCTGACGCCTGGCGCATCGGCGGCATCCCCACCGCCCAGTGGGTGTCGCTGGCCATGGTCGCCTTTTTCGTGCCGCTGCTCCTCATCCGGCGCAAGCTGCGGCGCCCCAACATGGTCTACATCCCCGGCACCCCCTGGGAGCCGGCGGAGGAAGCCGACGAACCAGCGCTCGAATCCCCGACGCTGGCCGCACGCCCGGACGAGCAGGAGGGGGAGTAGCCGCGGCGCCACAGCGGGATGCCGGGGCGATCGCCCGGCGCGCAGCATGCAAGGGATGGGGCGAGGGGGCCCGTTTCCCTCTCGCTAGTGCCGCGCGGCGTGCAGCGCCTTGATGCGTTCGAGAAGGTACACGGCCACGAGCCCCGAGGCAAAGCCAAAGAGGACGAGCGACATCTCGCGGCCCGAGGTAACCACAAAGCCCGAGATGAGGATGAGCCACAACCCGGCCAACAGGCCAACGCCGGCGGCGACGCGCAGATTCTGCATGGTGAGGTGCTCCTCGAGATAGGTGCCAGGGCGGCCGGTTCGGCCTACACCGGCCCCCACTATCCCAAGGATAGCAGCCCCAGGTGTACCGCAGGTGTACGGCAGGTTGCGATTCCCTTAATCCCCGTCCGCGGGCGGGTCGAGTTCCCGCGCCCACACGTCCTCCACCCGGCCCGTTGGTCGGAACCCGAGCCCCTCGTAGAGCCGCCGCGAGCGTACGTTCGTCTCCTGCGTGTTGAGCGTCACCTCGCGCACCGCAGCATCCCCCCGCAGCCGTCGGAACAGCTCGGCGATGAGGCGCGTGCCCACGCCTCGCCGCTGGCGCTCGGGCACCACGGCCAAGCGTACGATGTGGGCGCGCCCAGCCCACGCCTCCGCCGTGAGGTAGCCGATGACGTCCCCCCGCTCCTCGCCCTCGGAGAGCGGGGCGGGGGGAGGGGCACCCACCCCACCCCCAGGGTGCGGGGCAGCGCCCCACCGCGCCACCAGCGCATACGCCCCCGCCTCCAGCGCCCGCCCCAGCGACGTCGCGTCAAAGCGCCAGAAGGGCTCGAACGCCGCCCGATCCACCGCTACCATCCCCGGCACGTCCGCCGGCTGGGCCTCCACCACGGCGACGTCCGGGTTGCCCCCCACCTCCAGGTTCAGCCCGCGCCGCGCATAGGTGATGACGCGATCCTTCAGCGCGTACCCGTGGGCGAGGAGCAACCCGCGCAGCCAGGTCTCGGGCGCGGAAAAGCTGACCCAGCGCACCCCGCGGCGCGCCAGGCGCCGCTCCACCAGCGGCAACGTCTCGGCGACGCACTGCGCTGGGTCGGCATCGTCGTGCACCGCCAGCAGGCGCGCCTCGGCCACCACCCCGCGCGGCGCGGCGACGAGCAGGGCCCCGTGAAGCGCGGGACCCTCGTACCAGACCACGGCACCGGGCGCGGCGAGCAGCGCGTGCAGGCTTTCGTCGCCCCAGCGGGTGAACACGCGGCGCGACGTCTCCATCAGCCAGCTCACGCGCAGCCAGTCCGACGGCGCCGCTGGTCGCGCATCGCTCGGCTGGGGTGGGGAGCGCCGGGTCACGGACGGCTACCGCAGCGACGGCTCGCCGTGGATGCTCTCCACCAGCGCCACCGCCGCGCGCACGGCGTCGGCATCACCGTCGAGCAGGAGGCGCAGGCCCCCTTCGGCGCCGGCAACCCCGCCGGCCGCCACGGCGTAGGCGTCCACCCCACAGAGCACCTCGAGCGCCTCGATCTCGGTAAAGATCGTGCCCTGCACCGGGAAGAGGGAATAGACGTGCCCCAGGTGTTCGTCGGGCTCGCTGATGAGGTCTACGGCCTCATAGATGTCAAAGGGCACTTCCTTCTCGAGCCCCACCGGGATGAGCAGCTGCAGCTTTTTGCCGATGATGGTGCCCATGGCGCCCCCGATGGTGCCTCCCCGCGGGTTGCCGATGGTGATGCCCGCGACGCCAACGGCATAGTTCAGCGCGTTGGCGCCCTTGATATAGATGTCGCCCGCCTCCATCCGGTCCAGGGCGCTCAGCCGATCGAGGTCGGCGGCGGGTTCACCGTTCACCAGCACGAGGTCGGGCAGCGCCTCAACCTCCCACCCCGATCCCGCCGTGGCGGGCACGGTACGCCCCGTCACGTAGGCGCGCCGATCGATCTGCTGGCCGGTGAGCTCCTCATAGAGGCAGGCGTTCGTGCTGCCGCTGGCCACGACGATGATGCCGTTTTTCAGCTTTTCCTGGACGAAATCGAGCGCCGCCACGCCCTTGGCGATCAATCGCTTCGACTCGGCCACCGTTAGGACAACATCCGCTTTCATGATCCCTCCATCAGAGAGTATGTCGATCGCGCTCCGCGTGCGCCGGGGTGCAGCGCTGCGGAGACGGCGTCCTCACACCTGGGCGCGCAACCATTCGACGATCAGCCGCACGCCGAACCCCGTCGCCCCCTTGACGCGGTACCCCTTGGTATCCTCCGACCACACGGTGCCGGCGATATCGACGTGGGCCCAGGGATAGCCCTCGGCAAAGCCCTGGAGGAACAGCCCGCCGGTGATCGCCCCGGCCGGGCGCCCGCCCGTGTTCTTGACGTCGGCCACGTCGCTCTTGATCTGCTCGGCGTACTCGTCATAGAACGGCAGCGGCCACACCTTGTCCCCCGAGCGCTCCGCCGCCGCCCGCAGCTCTGCCAGCAGGGCGTCATCGTTGCCCATCAGCCCCGCGGCCACGTGCCCCAGGGCCACCACGCAGGCCCCCGTCAGCGTGGCCAAATCCACCACCGCCCGGGGGTGGTAGCGCTGGGCATAGGCCAGTGCGTCCGCCAGGATGAGGCGCCCCTCGGCATCCGTACTGATGACCTCGATGGTGCGGCCCGACATGGTGGTGAGCACGTCGCCGGGTTTGTAGGCTCGGCTCCCGGGGAGATTCTCGGTGGCAGGCACCAGCCCCACCACCCGCAGGGGCAGCCCCAGCGCGGCGACGGCACGCAGTGCTCCCAGCGTGGCCGCGGCGCCGGACATGTCATCCTTCATGCGCTCCATGCCATCGCTGGGCTTGATAGAGATACCGCCCGAGTCAAAGGTGATGCCCTTGCCCACCACCACATAGGCGGGCAGGTCCTGCCGATCGGCGTTGTGCTCCAGGATAGTAAACGTGGCCGGCTCCTGGGAACCTCGGGCCACGCCGAGGAGGGCCCCCATGCCGAGCGCGGCCATCTCCTCCTCACCAAGGACGCGCACCGTCAGCCCCTGGCTCTCGGCCATGGCCCGCGCCGCCTCGGCCAGCGCCGTGGGAGTGCAATAGTTGCCGGGGCGATTCGCCAGATCACGGGCAAAGCACACGGCCTCCCCCACGATACGCCCCTCCTCGGCGCCGCGGCGCACCGCCTCGAGGGCATCAGTGTCGGACGCGACGAGCGTCAGCGCCTCGAGGTCGGGAGCGAGGTCGGCGCGATCGACCTTGAGCTCGGTAAAGCGGTAGGCGCCTAACAGGGTCCCCTCCACCACCGCGTGGGCCGCCTCCTGGGCAGAGAGGGCATCGGGTCCCGCGCCGAGGACGAGGGAGTGGTAGCGGCGCACCCCGAGCGCGCGCACCCGCCGGGCTACCACGGCGGCCGCACGGCGCACCACGTCGCGGTCCAAGCGCTCCTGGGGCCCCAGGCCCACCATCATGACCCGCTGCGCCGGGATGGCGCCCCGCGTATAGAGCACCAGCGTCTCCTCGGCCTTGCCCTGGAAATCGCCCGCGGCGAGCACCTCGCGGATCGCCCCGCCGAGGGCGGCATCCACCGCTCCCGTGGCGCCCGTGGGTTCCCGGGGCCCCTGGAAGAGGTGCACGACGATGAGGTCCGCTGCGACCGCGGACATGTCCCCCGCCTGCACGTGAACATCCATTGCCAGCCTCCTCTGTGTCCCTCCGCGCCACCGCGGCGTCTGTACCCTTATCGCGCCATGGTACCACGCCCACCGACCGCCGGCAACCCGGCACGCGCCGCGGGGCGCACCCTCTGGCGTTTTGACAGGCGGCGGCGTCTGTGCTACCATATTAGCACTCTCGTATAGGGAGTGCTAGTAACTTGACGATAATGGTCCTTTCGAGCGCAAGAAGGGGCCCAAGATGCCGGTGGGCGTGGCCGTCCCTTGACACGCCCCTCGCGCGGTGATAGTATATTGGCACTCAGGGGTGGTGACTGCTAACCCGCCTGCGAATGGATGAGTGACTACGGCGAGATCAAGCCTATGGATTCCCAAGACACCAACACGCTGACCCCACGTCAGCGGCGCATCCTCAAGATCCTCGTGCAGGAGTACGTGTCCTCCGCCGCGGCCGTCGGGTCAGCCACGATTCAACAACTCGGCAACCTGGGCGTTAGCTCGGCGACGATTCGCAACGAGCTGGCGGCGCTGGAGGAGGCGGGCTATGTCACCCAGCCGCACACCTCCGCCGGGCGGATTCCCACGGTCAAGGGATACCGCTACTTTGTCCAGCAGCTCATGGAAGAGGCCGAGTTGCCGCTGGTCGAACAGCGCATGATTCGCCACCAGTTCCACCAGATCCGCCATGATCTGGACCAGTGGATGCGCCTCAGCGCTGCCGTCCTGGCGCGAACGGCGCAGGCGGCCTCGCTCGTCACGCCGCCCCGGGCCGTCAGTGCGCGCTTTCGCCACCTGGAGCTCATTTCCATCAACGACGTCCTCTGCCTCATGATCCTGGTGCTCCAGGATGGCAGCATCCACCAAGCGATGCTCGCCACGCCGACGCCCATGGCGCAGGAGGCCCTGGCGCAGATATCGAACAAGCTCAATACCCTGCTGGCGAACCGTACCGTGCGCGAGATCCAGAGTAGCACCAACCCCGAGCTGACCGGGCTGCGCGATTGGGAGGCGGTCATCCTCGGGCACGTGCTGCGGGTGATGCACCAGGTGGAGCAGAGCATGGTGCGCGACGTCTATCGCGACGGGCTGACCCACGTCCTGAGCCAGCCCGAGTTCGTCGATGCCGACAAGCTGCGCCAGCTCATCGAGATTCTGGAGCACCGCAGCCTGCTCGAGTCGATCCTGACGCGCATCCTGAACGCCCGCGGCGTCCAGATCATCATCGGCGGCGAGGGCGCCTATCAAGAGATCGATGACGTCAGCCTCGTGCTGGCTCCCTATGGCGTGCGCGGCACCGCCAGCGGCATCATGGGCATCATGGGCCCGACGCGCATGCGCTACGCCCGCGCTATCTCGACGGTGCGCTACGTCGCCCACCTGATGGACAGCCTGTTGGCCGACGTGTACGGCGTCGAGCCGCAGTAACGACCGCGCGCCACCCACCCGGCGCTGCGAGCGAATTCCCGATCCCCCGAGAGAGGTTGGAGTATGTCGATGGACGAGTCGCAAGAGAGGCAGGACGCGTTGGGCCAAGCCCCCGAGGAGCAGCCGGAGCACGCCGAGGCTGCCCCCACGCCCGCGGACGAGGTGGCGCAGTGGCGGGCCAAGGCCGACGAATACCTCGACAAGTACCGGCGCAGCGTCGCTGACTTTGCGAACTATCGCAAGCGCCAGGACCGCGAGCGCGAGAACGAGACACGCCGCATCACCATGCAGGTGCTCCGGCGTCTGCTGCCCCCGTTGGACGATCTCGACCGCGCCCTCGAATCCATCCCTCCCGAACACCAGGAGAACGCCTGGATCGAGGGCATCCAGCTGATCGACCGCAAGCTGCGGGCGATCCTCGAAGATTTCGGCGTCACACCGATCGAGGCCTTGGGCAAGCCGTTCGATCCCCACTACCATTCGGCGCTCCTGCAGGAGGAGAGCGACACCTACCCCGAGGGTACGGTGATGGAAGAGCTGCAGCGCGGGTACATGCTGGACAATGAGGTGCTGCGCCATACCGTCGTCAAGGTATCCAAGGGGCCTGGTACGGCGAACGGCGAGACACAAGACAACGGCTGACGGTGGGGGAGCTGCACCACGCGGCAGCGCTCCGCCCACAGCAGTGATACTGATGATCTGGAGGAACAGCACATGCCTAGAATAATCGGCATCGACCTTGGTACCACCAACTCGGTCGTGGCGGTGATGGAAGGAGGCGAGCCCACCGTTATCCCCACGGCAGAGGGTGGCCGGTTGTGCCCCTCGGTGGTGGCGGTGAACCCCAAGACGGGGGAGCGCATGGTGGGGCAGGTCGCCCGCCGGCAGGCCATCACCAACCCCGAGAACACCATCTTTTCCATCAAGCGCCTCATGGGGCGCAAGTTCACGGACGCCGAAGTGCAGAAGGCGCGCCAGGTCCTGCCCTACAAGATCGTCGAGAAAGACAACGGCGATGCCTGGGTGGTCATGGGCGGCCGCGAGTACTCGCCCCCCGAGATCTCGGCGATGATCCTCGCCAAGCTCAAGGCGGATGCGGAGGCCTATCTAGGGGAAAAGGTGACCCAGGCCGTGATCACCGTCCCGGCCTACTTTAACGACTCGCAGCGCCAGGCGACCAAGGACGCGGGGCGCATCGCCGGGCTCGAGGTGCTGCGCATCATCAACGAGCCCACGGCCTCGGCCCTCGCCTACGGCCTCGACAAGAAGAAGGACGAGCAGATCGCCGTCTATGACCTGGGCGGTGGTACCTTTGACATCTCGATCCTGGACATCGGTGACGGCGTGTTCGAGGTCGACGCGACGAACGGCGACACCTTCCTCGGTGGCGACGACCTCGACCAGGTGATCATCGACTGGGTGGCGGACGAGTTCCGCAAGGAGCAGGGGATCGACCTGCGCAACGACCGCATGGCCCTCCAGCGCCTGAAGGAGGCCGCGGAAAAGGCCAAGATCGAGCTCTCCAGCACGCAGCAGACCGAGATCAACCTGCCGTTCATCACGGCGGACGCCAGCGGCCCCAAGCACCTGAACATGTCGCTCTCGCGGGCCAAGCTCGAGCAGTTGACGGGCAGCCTCATCGAGCGCAGCCTCGGCCCCGTGCGCCAGGCACTGGCGGACGCCAACCTCAAGGTCGAGGACATCGACGAGGTGGTCCTCGTCGGTGGGCAGACGCGCATGCCGCTCGTGCAGCGCACCGTGGAAGAGTTCTTCCGCAAGACGCCGCACAAGGGCGTGAACCCCGATGAGGTCGTCGCCATCGGTGCCGCCATCCAGGCGGGGGTGCTGGGCGGCCAGGTCGAGGACGTGCTGTTGCTCGACGTCACCCCGCTGACGCTGGGCATCGAGACGCTGGGGGGCGTGGCCACGCCGCTCATCGAGCGCAACACCACCATCCCCACGAGGAAGAGCCAGATCTTTTCCACCGCCGCCGACAGTCAGACCCAGGTGCAGATCAACGTCGTGCAGGGCGAGCGCCCCATGGCCGCGGATAACAAGCAGCTGGGTACCTTTGTGCTCGACGGCATCCCCCCGGCGCCTCGCGGCGTGCCGCAGATCGAGGTGACCTTTGATATCGACGCGGACGGCATCCTCCACGTCTCGGCGAAGGACAAGGCGACCGGCCGCGAGCAAAAGATCACCATCACCGCCTCGAGTGGTCTGAGCGCCGAGGAGATCGATCGCATGGTGAAGGAGGCCGAGCAGCACGCCAACGAGGACCAGGCGCGCAAGGAGCAGGTCGAGGCTCGAAACCAGGCCGATAGCCTGGCCTACTCGGCCGAAAAGACGCTCAACGATCTGGGCGACAAGGTGCCGGCTGACGTGCGCAGCGACATCGAGGGCAAGATCCAGGCGGTGCGCGAGGCAGCCCAGGGGACGGACGTGGCGGCGATGCGCCGTCACACCGAGGAGCTCTCCCAGGCGCTGCAGCGCGTCGGCGCCGCGATGTACCAGCAGGAGGGCGGCTCCACACCTCCTCCGGGAGGCGAGGAGCCGGGCGGCCCGCGCGAGGAGGACGAGGGCACCGTCGAGGGCGAGTTCCGCGAGGTCTAACCCGCGAGCGTGCGCGGTGTCGAGAGGTTAGGGGGCCACCCAACCGTGCCCCCTAACCTCTTCTTGTGAAGGCCCGCGGTAGCGCTCCCCCGGCCGCCCCCCCCTCGGCGCCGTCTTTGACGGGGGCGGGCGTTCTCGGTACACTCGATGCAATTGTGAGTTTTTTTCGGAGCATGTCGACAGCATGTCACCTGACAAGCGCGACTACTATGAGATCCTCGGCATCCCGCGCAACGCCGGCAAAGACGCCATCCGTTCCGCCTACCGCAAGCTGGCGCGGCAATACCACCCCGACGTCAACAAAGATCCGGGTGCCGAAGCAACGTTCAAAGAGATCAACGAGGCCTACCAGGTCCTGAACGACGACGAGAAGCGGGCGATGTATGACCGCTTCGGTCACGCCGGCCTCGGTCAGGGTGACCGCGGGTTCAACGGCGGCTTTGGCGGCTTTGGGGGCTTGGGTGACATCTTTGAGGACTTTTTCGGGTTCGGCATGCGGCCGGAGACCCGGCAGGGGCCGCTGCGCGGGGCGGACCTGCGCTACGACCTGCAGATCTCTTTCGAGGAGGCCGTCTTTGGGGCGCAGCGCGAGATCCAGCTCACGCGCCTCGAGACGTGCCCCACGTGCCGGGGATCGGGCGCCGAGCCCGGCACCTCGCCGATCCGCTGCCCGGAGTGTGGCGGCAGCGGGCAGATTCGGCGGGCGCAGCAATCGATCTTTGGCTCCTTCGTCAGCGTGGTGGCCTGCCCCCGCTGTCAGGGGCGCGGCGAGATCGTCACCACGCCCTGCTCGACCTGCCACGGCGCCCAGCGCGTCGAGCAGACCCGCAAGCTCTCCATCGACGTGCCGGCCGGCGTGGACGACGGCACGCGCATCCGGCTCAGCGGAGAGGGGGAGGCGGGCACCATGGGGGGCCCGTCCGGCAACCTCTACGTGGTGCTCCACGTCACCCCGCACCCCTTCTTCCGGCGGCGTGACTATGACATCCTGCTGAACCTGAACATCAACATCGTCCAGGCCGCCTTGGGGGATGAGATCATGGTGCCCACCCTCGAGGGTGAAGAGCCCCTGGAGGTCCCTGCGGGGACGCAGACGGGGAGCGTCTTTCGCCTCAAGGGCAAAGGGGTGCCGAGACTGCAGCGCTCAGGCCGCGGCGACCAGATCGTCATCATCAACGTCGTCGTGCCCACCCACCTGGACGCCAACCAGCGCCGGCTGCTCACCGAGTTGGGCAAGACCCTGGGCAGCGAGGTGACGCCCCAGGCGGACAAGCGGTTCTTCGATCGGCTCAAGGAGGCCCTGGGCATCTGATGGCGGAGCAGCGGTGGGTCGAGATCAGCGTGGAGGTCGCGCCGGATGCGGTGGACGATGTAGTCGGCCTCCTCAGCCGGTACTGCACCGGCGGCGCGGTGGTGGAAGAGATGCCCGGCAACGCCGGGCGCCGCTCCCTCGTGAAGGGGTTTCTACCCGTCTGGGATGCCGAGACCCGCAGCAAGCTCGAGATCGCCTTGCTGCTCCTCAGCCGTACGGCGCCCATCTCGGAGCCCCGCGTCACCGTGCTCGAGCCCGCGGACTGGGCGGAGGCGTGGAAGGCGTTCTTTCCGCCGCAGCACATCGGTGAGCACACCGTCATCGTGCCCACCTGGCAGCCCTACGACCCCGCACCCGGTGAGGTGATCATCCAGCTGGATCCCGGGATGGCCTTTGGCACCGGCCTGCATGCCACCACCCGCCTGTGCCTCCTGGCCATCGAGCGCTACCTGCCGCCCGGGGCCCGCGTGCTCGACGTGGGCACGGGCTCGGGCATCCTGGCCATCGCCGCGGCGCTCCAGGGCGCCGCGACGGTGGAGGCCATCGACGTCGATCCGGTGAGCGTGCGTGTGGCCGCCGACAACGCCGCCCTCAACGCGGTGAGCGATCGCGTGCACGTCTCCCTGGGCACCGTGGGGGGGCGAGGGCACCATGACGTGCCGCGCCACACGGCGACGGGGTACGATCTCGTCCTGGCGAACATCCTCGCCGAGGTGATCATCGACCTAGCGGATGGCCTGGTGGCCGCCGTGCGCCCAGGAGGACTGCTCGTCAGCTCGGGCATCATCGCCTCCAAGGCGGCCGCGGTGGCCACCGCCCTGGAGGGGGTGGGCCTCCGCGACGTGGCGCGCGAGGAGGAGGGCGATTGGGTGGCGCTCGTGGGGCGCCGGGAGGGCTAGCGGCGGCGTGCAGCACTTTTTCGTGCCGGCCGAGTGGCTCCAGCAGGACCCCATCACCCTCACGGGCAGCATCGCCCACCAGATGGTACGCGTGCTGCGCATGCGCCCCGGCGATGCCTGCCTGCTGCTCGATGATACCGGCTGGGCCTATCGCCTCGTCCTCGCATCCCTCAGTCCAGACCAGGTCACGGGGCGTATCATCGAGCGGTTCCAACCGGACACCGAACCCCACACCCCCATCTGTCTGCACCAAGCCCTACTCACCGAGCGCAAGATGGACTGGGTGCTGCAAAAGGGCACCGAGCTTGGTGTGGCGACCTTTGCCCCCATCGCCACGGAACGGAGCATCCACGGCCGCAAGGACATCGTCGGTCGCGCCAAGCTGGCGCGCTGGCGCCGCATCGTGCAGGAGGCCGCCGAGCAATCGGGGCGCGCCCGCCTGCCGGCGCTGCACCCCCCGGAGCCCCTGGCGACGGCCTGCGCCCGCGCTGCCAGAGATGGCGCGCTCGCCCTCCTGGCAACCACCGACGCCAGCGCACAGCCGCTCCGCGAGGTGCTGACGACGCCCGAAGCGCGCGCGCGCCAAGCGATTCACCTCTTTATCGGACCCGAGGGCGGCTTTAGCGCTGCCGAGCTCGCGACGGCACGCCGAGCGGGCGTCGTGCCCATCTCGCTCGGGCCGCGCGTGCTGCGCACCGAGACCGCCGGCGTGGTGGCCGTCGCCGCCATCCTCTACGCCCGGGGCGAACTGGGCTAGGCCGTGTTTCACAAATACACCCGACGTAGCGACGATGTCGCCCCCCGCTTACGCTGGGGGGCCTTGACGCCCATCGACAAGATTTCTCGCCGCGCTCAGAACGACGCTGTGGCCCGTCTTCCCAACACGACCTAGTGCCCTTGTCCCCCACGCCGTGCCGTGGCCCGGCACGCGTCGGCCATCTCCTGAGGCTCGGCCATCCCTTGCACTCTCTGGCAACCTTTTTCTACACTCTTCGGTCACTTCCAATCACTTGCAGCGCCTTGCCGGGCCGCTTATAATTCAACTAGTGGGAGCGTTGACGGACGTCTGACTCCCGCCGACCGAACACCCGGCACTCCAAAAGTCCCCGCATCCATCCAACGCGACGAGAGCCGGCGTTCCATCGAGGGGCGTCCGCTCCAAGGCGTGCCCGCAGGGTCGCCCAGCCCGCGCGGGCAAGACGATAGGTAGACGAGGAGGAAGCCATGAGCAAGTCATCTCTGGCCGTGTTGAGTGTGCTCATCGTGCTCGCGCTGGTATTGAGCGCCTGCGCACAACCCACGCCCACGCCGGAACCCCCGGCACCCACCGAAGCGCCCACGGAGGCGCCCACCGAAGCGCCGCCCGCCGCCGAGACGCCCGAAGCCGAGACCCCGGAGGCTGAAGAGACGCCCGAGGCTGAGACCCCGGAGGCCGAAGAGACGCCCGAGGTCGCCGCGCCCGCCGATGGCGAGATCCGCATCGGCATGGTCACCGACGTCGGCGGCATCGATGACGCCTCCTTCAATGCCACCTCGTGGCGCGGCGTCGAGATGGCCATCGAGGAGCTGGGCGTCGAGGGGCAGTACCTCGAGTCGCAGCAGCAGACGGACTATGCACGGAACATCACCGAGTTCCTCCAGCAGGATTATGCTCTCATCATTACCGTCGGTTTCCTTCTGGGCGAGGATACCGCCACCTTTGCCGAGCAGAATCCGGACACGCCCTTTGCCATCGTTGACTTTGCCTACGATCCTCCGATCGACAACGTGCTGGGGCTGACCTTTGCCACCGATCAGGCGGCCTTCCTGGCGGGCTATCTCGCCGCCGGGATGACCGAGACGGGCACCGTCGGCACCTTCGGCGGCCTCGAGATCCCCACCGTCACCATCTTTATGGAAGCCTACGCCCAGGGCGTGGCGCACTATAACGAGGTGCATGGCACGGATGTCCAGGTGTTGGGCGTCGACTTTTTCGTCGGTAACTTCGAGTCCACGGACGACGGGCGTCGCGCGGGCGAGAGCCTGATGGACGAGGGCGCCGACATCATCATGCCGGTGGCTGGGCCGGTGGGCCTGGGCACGGCGGCCGTGGTGCAGGAGCGCGGGGGCAAGCTCATCGGTGTGGACACGGACTGGACGGTGAGCGCGCCCGAGTACGCGGACATCATGCTGACCTCGGTGCTGAAAAAGATGGACGTGGCGGTGTACGACACCATCGTGTCCGTGGTGGAGGGCACCTTTGAGGGCGGCACCTACGTCGGCACGTTCGAGAACGACGGCGTCGGCCTCGCCCCCTTCCACAGCTTTGAGGACGAGGTCCCCCAGGAGCTGAAGGATGAGCTCGCCGCGCTGCAGCAGCAGGTGATGGCCGGCGAGGTGTGGACCGGCTGGGGTGAGCAGCCCCAGTAAGGCTACCTGGCGCGCCCCGCGGGGCGCCGCTACGCTGCGTCGGGCAGCGATCGTGTGACCGCGTGAGGGACCATGGGTGCATGGTCCCTCACGATGCCATGGGGCCGGTGCATGCCACGGGCTCCACCGTATCGTGTGGATGGGGCGCGAGAGCGCGCCGAGTGGGAGCAATTCATGACCCCTATCCTCGAGCTGCGAGGCATCACCAAGACGTTCCCTGGCGTCGTGGCCAACGACCACATCGATCTCACCCTGAACCAGGGGGAGATCCTGGCGCTGTTGGGGGAGAACGGCGCCGGCAAGACGACGCTGATGAACATCCTCTACGGCCTCTATACGCAGGATGCGGGCGACATCATCATCCGGGGCCAAGAGGTCGCCATCGTGGGCCCCACCGATGCCATCCGCCAAGGGATCGGCATGGTGCACCAGCACTTTATGCTCGTCCCCCCGCTCACGGTGACGGAGAACATTATCCTGGGCGACGAGATCACCCAGGGGCCGTTCCTCGATCGGCGCCGCGCCGCGCAGCGCGTGCGCGAGATCGCCGCCCTCTACGGACTGGTCGTCGATCCGGAGGCCGTGGTGAGCACGCTCCCGGTGGGCGTGCAGCAGCGCGTCGAGATTCTCAAGGTGCTCTACCGCAACGCCGACGTGCTCATCATGGACGAGCCCACCGCCGTCCTGACGCCCCAAGAGGTGGAGGACCTGTTCGCCATCATCCGCTCGCTCGTGGATCAGGGCAAGTCCGTCATCTTTATCACCCACAAGCTCAAGGAAGTGCTGTCCCTGGCCGACCGCATCGTCGTCCTGCGCAATGGGCGCGTCGTCGGCGAGACGCGGCCGCAGGAGACCACGGAGGCCGAGCTGGCCGCCATGATGGTCGGCCACGCCGTCGAGCTCACCGTCTCGAAGGAGCCGGCCACGCCGCGTGACGTCGTGCTCGACGTGCGCGGGCTCAGCATCCTCGATGAGCGCGGCAACCTGGCCGTCGATGAGGTGACGCTCCAGGTGCATGGTGGCGAGATCGTGGGCATCGCCGGCGTGCAGGGGAACGGCCAGACCGAGCTGGTAGAGGCGCTCACCGGCCTCCGGTCGGCGGTGGCGGGTAGCATTCATATCCTCGGGGAGGACGCCACTAACGCCTCGCCCCGGACCATCATCGAGCGGGGCGTGGCCCACGTGCCTGAGGATCGCCAGCGCGACGGCCTGGTGCTGCCCTTTCCGGTGTCCGACAACCTGATCGTCAACACCTACTACGTGCCCCCCTTCGCCCGCGGCATCACCATCCAGGAGGACGTTGTCGCGCAGCGGGCGCGCGACCTGGTGGAGCAGTTCGACGTGCGCACCCCGGGGATCGAGACGCCGGTAGCGGCGCTCTCGGGTGGCAACCAACAGAAAGTTATCGTCGCCCGCGAGTTCAGCCGACCCATCCGCCTGCTCATTGCCTCGCAGCCAACCCGCGGGCTGGACGTGGGCTCCATCGAGTACATCCACCAGCGCATCGTCGAAAAGCGGGATCAGGGCGCCGGCGTGTTGCTCGTGTCCCCCGAGCTCGACGAGGTCATGAGCCTTTCCGACCGCATCGCCGTGATGTACAAGGGACGCATCGTGGCCATCGTCCGGCCCGAGGAGGTCACCCGCGAAGAGATCGGCCTGCTGATGGCTGGGGCCGAGATCGGCGAACGGACAGCACCGTCGGCGCCGCGCGTCGACGCATAGGGGAGGGGACGCTTGGCGCAGGATACAGCACCGCAGAATGGAACGCCGCCGGAGGAGGGCCGCCCGGTACGCCGCTTCGTGCAGCGTGTGCTCCGGGAGTTGCTCATCCCCTTCCTGGCGATCGTCACAGCCTTTATTCTCAGCGGTTTCTTTATCATCGTCACTGACGTGCAGGTGGTGAACGCCTTTACGCGCATTCCCCGCCGCGTCGCCGTGCCCTTTACCGATCCGGTGAACGAGATTTCGCTGGAGGAGGCGCTGCGCTACCAGCCCAACGAGGTCGTCGTCGGCAACACGGTGCGCGTTGACGGCCGGATGCTGCGCGTCGTCGAGGAGGTCGACGATCCAGAGACCGAGATCGCGCTCACCGAGGCGCGGGAGTTGTATCCCGCGCTGGGCCCCGGCGTCACCATCTACCTCAACTTTTTCTCCAAGCCCGACGTCGGCCTGCGGGCGGCGTGGAATGCCGTGCGCACGGCCTATGGCGCGCTGTTCGAGGGGTCCATTGGCAACCCGGGCCGGATGGTCGCCGCCGTCCGCGCCTGGCTCGCCGGGGATCCCTCGCTCATGCCTACGGCGTTCTACCCCATCACCGAGAGCCTGGTGGCGGCCACCCCCTACATCCTCGTCGGGTTGGCCGTGGCGCTGAGCTTTCGCGCCGGGTTGTTCAACATCGGCGCCGAAGGGCAGTACTTTGTGGGGGGGCTGACGAGCGTCCTGATGGGGTACAGCATCGAGGGGCTGCCCCTGCTCATCCACCTGCCGCTGATGCTGTTGGCCGGTATCGTGGGCGCGGGCCTCTGGGGCGCCATCCCCGGCCTGCTCAAGGCGACGACCGGCGCCCACGAAGTCATCAACACCATCATGATGAACTATATCGCCTTTGCGCTCAGCGACTGGCTCCTCAGCGGCCCGATGATGCGCCCGGGGGGGTTCCGCCCCATCTCGCCGGCCATTGCGCCCTCGGCGACGCTGCCGCAGCTCTTCCCCAACCCCATCCGCCTGCACGCCGGATTCTTCTTGGCGCTGGCGAGCGCGGCGGTGGTGTACTGGCTCCTCTTCCGCACCACCATCGGCTTTGAGCTGCGCTCCGTGGGGGCCAACCCCCGGGCGGCGCGCTATGCCGGCATGAGCATCACGCGGAACTATGTCCTGGCCATGTTCCTCAGCGGCGGGCTGGCGGGGCTGGCGGCGGCGACGGATATCTCGGGCCTCATCGGCTACATGCCGAACGCCTTCTCCGCGGGGTACGGCTTTGACTCCATCGCCCTGGCACTCCTGGGGCGCAGCCACCCCGTCGGCGTGGTCCTGGCGGCGCTCCTCTTTGGGACGCTCCGCGCCGGGGCCACGCGCATGCAGTCGGCAGCGCAGATCCCGGTGGACATCATCGAGATCCTGCAGGCCATGGTCATCATCTTTATCGCCGCCCCCGAGATCATCCGCGCCCTCTACCGCTTGCGCCAGCGGCGCCCGGAAGGGGAGCCGGAAACCATCGTGCCCTCTGAGGGGGCCTTGTCGTAGGGGATGTTCGGAAGGAGAACGACGGCATCATGACGGTTGCCACGCGCGTGATCGATCCCGCCGCCGTGCGGCGGAGCCGCAACACCGGCATCCTGTTCATCCTCATCGGGATGGCCATCCTCGTGCTCTTTGCGCGCACGGCGGAGGCCGGGCAGACAGCGCGCCTGGGGCTGAACCCCGCCCGCGCGACGGCGGCGCTGCCCATTCCCGACCTCGTGCTCCCGGTGCTGCCCAGCCTCTACGTGATGGCAGGGCTGTCGGTGCTGTTCGGCGTGTTCCAGATCGCTCGTGGCTTCGGGCGGCTGCAGGGCGTCATCCTCGGCCTGGTGGCGGCCTTCCTGGCGCTCTCCTTCCTCACCTGGGCGGCGCGCGGTCGGAGCCTGAACCTTATCGGCGTCTTTGAGACGACGCTGCAGCGCGCCATGCCCATCGCGCTGGCCGCCCTGAGCGGGGTGCTGTGCGAGCGCTCGGGCGTGGTGAACATTGCCATCGAGGGCATGATGCTGACGGCGGCGCTGACCTCCGCGCTCTTTGCCAGCATCAGCGGCAGCCTGTGGACGGGCGTGCTCGTATCGCTGGCCTTCGGCGCCGCCCTGGGAGCGCTGCTGGCCGTCATGTCGGTGCGCTACAGGGTGAACCAGATCATCACCGGCACGGCGATCAACATCCTGGCCATCGGCGCCACGAGCTATATCAGCGCCCGCTACCTGGCGACGAACCCGGCGCTGAACTCGCCGGGCCGCTTCCCCAACCTCGGGGTGCCGCTCCTGTCGCGCGTGCCGCTCATCGGGCCGGTGTTCTTTGAGACGAACATCATCGTGTACCTCACCCTGGTACTCCTCGTGCTGATCCATGTCGTCCTGTTCTACACGCCGTGGGGCTTGCGGACGCGCGCCGTGGGGGAGCACCCCCGAGCGGCGGACACCCTGGGGATCGACGTCTACCGGGTGCGCTACGTGAACGTCATCCTTGGGGGGATGGTGGCCGCCCTCGGCGGGGTGTTCCTCGTCTTGGGGTCCGTGCCGCGGTTCGACGAACTCATGACCGCCGGCAAGGGGTTCATCGGGCTAGCGGCGCTCATCTTTGGCAAGTGGACGCCCTTTGGCTCTTTCGGCGCTTCCCTCATCTTTGGGTTCACCGACACCTTCCAGGCGAGGCTGCAGATCCTGCAGGTGCCGATCCCCTCGCAGTTCATGCGCATGGCGCCCTACCTCATTACCATGATCGTGCTGGCCGGCGTCGTCGGACGCTCCGAGCCGCCCGCGGCGGACGGCGTGCCCTACGAGAAGCAGTAGACCACCGGCAGGCAGCCACCACATCCCAGGAACGACGAACGCCGGCCCCCGTGGGGGCCGGCGTTTCTGTTGCGCTCCAGGCCAGCGCGCTACTGCATGGCCATCTGCACCTCGGGCGTATCGATGGTGTAGAGGATGAGGCCGGACAGGGCCATGGACACCACCGTCGCGCCGAGCAGCCAACCGTCCACCGCGGCAGTGGGATCGCCCCCCACGCGCACATGGCCCACGAGAACGAGCAGCCGCACGATGATCGAAAACCCCTGCACAAAGACGGTGGCCAGGCGCGCCCAGGCGCGGTGGCGCACGAGATTGATGCCCAGGGTAAGGAAGAGGACCGCCACCACCCCCCAGACCGCCGGCGACATGCTCGCCAGCAGATCGGGCGGCAGGACGAGGGGCGGGATGAACTGCAGGGCGGCAATCAGCAGCAGGCGCGTAGGCGGCCGACGATTCATGGAACGCTCCATCCTCACGGGAACTCGAGTTGCTGCGATTATAGGCGGCGCCCCGCGCAGCGTCAAGTCCCCGGCCGGGCGGCGTCACGCGTTGACAGGGCCCCGGGGCGATGCCATACTCGCCCCGTGAACACCACGCCAACGAGGAGTCACCATGCTACGGATCGCTGGGCACCCCGTGCACGCCGCGTTGATCATCCTGGATAAGGATGGCACGCTGCTCGCCTTTGATGCCCTGTGGCACGCCTGGTTCGACGCCTGGCGGCAGGCCCTCGAGGCGCGCATCCCCATGGACGCCCCCCTCCGCCAGGCAATCGCCGAGACGCTCGGGGTCAACCCGGCGACGGACACGTGGGATCCCCGCGGGCCGCTCACCCTGGCGGCGACGGCCGAGATTGGCGTCCTGCTCGCAGGGCTGCTGTACCGCTACCGCGGCATTCCCTGGGATGAGACGCTCGACGTGGTGCAGGAGGCCGAGCGCGCCGCGCGGCGCCACATCGCCACCGGCGATCTCATCCAACCCATTGGCGACGTCCGAGGGTGGCTGCAGCGCCTGCGCGCTGCCGGCCTGCGCATCGCCATCGTCACCACCGACGAGCGCGCCTTCACCGAGCTCGGGTTGGCGCGCCTGGCACTGACGCCGCTCATCGACACCATGGTCTGCGGCGACGACGGCCTCCCGCTCAAGCCGGCCCCCGACGCGGCGCTCGAGGTCTGCCGGCGCCTCGGTGTGCCTCCCGAGGCGGCCATCATGGTGGGCGACACCGTCGCCGACATGGCCATGGCGCGGCGCGCCGGCCTGGCGCGCGCTGTGGGCGTCGCCTCGGGGGCGCTGTCCGCCGAGGCGCTGGCCCCCCACGCCGACGTGGTCATCCCCGACATCCATGCAATCACCGTCGCCCCCGCGGGCGACGCCCACGATAAGGACATGCACCCATGACATCGACGCCACCGCCCCCCCGCTATGACGGGTACATCTTTGACCTCGACGGCACGATCTATCTCGGCGAGCGGCTCATCCCCGGAGCGGCGGCGACCGTGGCGCGCCTCCGCGCCGCCCAGCGCCCCGTGGTGTTCCTCTCGAACAAGCCCCTGGAGCCTCGGGCGAGCTATGCCGCCAAGCTCACCCGACTCGGCATCGCCACGCCCGCCGAGGACGTCATCAACTCTACCCAGGCGCTCATGCACTACCTCCGCGACCACCATCCCCAGGCGGGGCTGTGGGTGATCGGCGAGCAGGCCCTGCTCGACGAGCTGCGCGGCGAGGGGTTTCGCCTCGTCACGCGCCTCGAAGAGATCGAGGTAGTGGTGGCCGCCTTTGACCGCACCCTCGACTATGCCAAGCTCAACATGGCGCACCAGGCCCTGGTGCGCGGCGCGCGGTTCCTGGCGACCAACGGCGACCGCACCTGTCCCATGGAGGATGGCGCCATCCCCGATTGCGCCGGCGTCATCGCCTTTCTCGAGGCGACCAGCGAGCGCAGGGTCGAGATGGTGGCGGGCAAGCCCTCGCGCCACATCCTAGAGGCGGCGGTGGCGCGCCTCGGGGTGCCGCTGGAGCGCTGCCTCATGGTCGGCGACCGCCTGGCGACGGATATTGCCATGGGGCGCGCGGCGGGCATCGCTACGGCGCTGGTGCTCACGGGGGTCACATCGCGGGAGGCGCTGGCCACGAGTGACGTCCAGCCGACGTACGTGCTCGAGAGCGTCACCGAGGTGCCCTAGGCCGTGTTGTGAAAACGCACCCATCGGCGAAACGCTGTCGCCCCGAGCGTACGCGAGAGTCCTTGACGCCCATTGCCAAGGTTTCTCGCCCCGCTCAGAACGACGCTGTAGCCCTTTCTCCACACCCTACCGAGGGCGGCGCAGAATTGCGCCGCGATGCTGCGCTGTAGATTTTTGCCGTTTCGACGCGTATTTCTGCCGGCGACGCACGGTGCAGCGCCGCCGGCGGCACCGCCCCCTTGGCCAGCCCGCGATTCCGATACGCGCCGACGGTGTACACGGCGCCGATGTGGGTGAGTTGGGGGAGGGCCGCCTCCACGGCCACCATGGCCACCGCGCGGCCATCGCGATGTGCGACGTAGGCGCCGTCACGGATATAGCCCTCGGCGGCCCGCAGGCACCAGGCCCGCTCGATGCGCTCCAGCGGGACACCAAAGTACTCAGCCTCAAAGGCAGCGCGGAGCGTCGCCACGTCCTCCAGGTCACGCCGCGTGGCGCGGCGTACGCCGGGTGCGGGGTGGGGGACGAAGCAGCGGCCGTCGACGTAACAGAAGGCATCGATCTCGTCAAAGGTGACGCGTAGCCCCAGGGCGGGCAGCCGCGCGAGGATGGCATCGACGACGCGACGGGGCCCCAGCAGCCACCGCAGCCAGTGGTCGCGGGCGTCCGCCAACATGGCGGGTACGACATCCGCACGCTCAAAGTGGGGCAGCCAGCGCCCGGCGCGATAGATGGCCTGCACGGCGACGATCGCCCCGCCAAGCCGATAGCCCAAGAGGAGCGGCGCCTCACGCCGCCCCCGAGCCCCCTGCCTCAGGTCATGGAGCAGGGCAATGTTCTCCTGGTAGTGGCGCCAGAGATAGCGCTCCAGGTCCGCGATCGCCTCGGCGCCCACCCGCTCCAGAGTGTCCATTGCCCCCCCAGCCCGTCGACACGCGCTCCCTCGGGATGCCCAGGCACGCGGCCGGGCCGTGTCCCCATAGTACGCCCCCCGCACGCGCACCGCAAGCGGACATGCGACGCTATGCGGCGCGATGGGATTTGCCAAGGAAAAACCATTGATGTATAGTGCGTGGTGCGACTAGCACTCGCATGTAGAGAGTGCTAAGATACGTGCAGAGCCTCTCTCGTCTCGTGTTCTCACAGGACACCTCATCAGCAAGGAGGAAGCTACGATGTCAGTGAACCTCAAGCCATTGGGCAACCATCTCGTCGTCGAGCCCATCGAGGAGGAGGAGAAGACGAGCTTTGGCATCATCCTCCCCGAGACCGCCAAGGAAAAGCCGCAGAAGGGCTCCGTGCTGGCGGTGGGCCCTGGGAAGCGCCTGGATAACGGCGAGCGCCAGGCGATGGATCTCAAGGTTGGCGACAAGGTGCTGTTCGCCAAGTATGGCGGCACCGACATCAAACTCGGCGATCGCAAGTTGCTCATCCTGAGCGAGGATGACGTCCTGGCCGTCTTCGCCTAGCGCGGGGCGTGCCGAGCTAGACCAGTAGGGAGGTTAGAGCAGAGATGGCCAAGCAGTTGCAGTTCTCCGATGAAGCCAGGAGGTCGCTGAAGAAGGGGTTGGACACCCTGGCGGAGGCCGTGGGCGCGACGCTGGGGCCCAAGGGGCGCAACGTCGCCCTGGACAAGAAGT
>DUUT01000056.1 GCA_012841405.1 Chloroflexota bacterium | reverse complement strand
TCACGGGGACGGACGTGAGCAAGGAGGCCGCCGACATGGTGCTGCTGGACGACAATTTCGCCAGCATCGTCAACGCCGTGGAGGAGGGGCGCACAATCTATGAGAACATTCGCAAGTTCGTGCGCTACACCATGTCGAGCAATATCGGCGAGATCATTGCTGTGCTGCTCGCCCCGCTGCTGGGGCTGCCGATCCCGCTGACAGCGGTGCAGATCCTGTGGATCAACCTGGTGACCGATGGCCTGCCGGGCCTGGCACTGGGCATCGAGCTCACGGCGCCCGACACCATGAAACGCCCCCCGCACTCGCCCACTGAGAGCGTCCTGGCGCGCGGTCTCGCCACCTACATGCTGTGGGTGGGGCCGCTCATGGGCGTGGTCGCCCTGCTGCCCGAGTTCGTTGGCACGGAGGCGTTGGCGCAGCTCGACGAGTCCGTGTGGCGCACCATGGTGTTCACCACCCTCTGCCTATCGCAGCTGGGCAACGCCCTTTCGATTCGCTCGGATCGGCTCACGCTGCTCCAGCTCGGCGTGTTCACCAACAGGCCCCTGGTGGGGGCGGTGCTGCTCGCCTTCCTGCTGCAGATGGGCGTCGTCTACCTCCCCTTCGCGCAGCGGATCTTTGGCACCCAGGCGCTGACGCTGGGGCAACTCGCCCTCAGCCTCGCGCTGAGCAGCATCGTGTTCGCGGCGGTAGAGGTGAGCAAGTGGGCGCGGCAGAGGATGGAACGCTAGAGGCGCTGGGCGGTCCCGCTGCGATCCCGGGATCAAGCCCGGGAGCTGGCGCCCGGCCGTGGGTGCGTGCCCGCGTCCGTATGCCGCTGCGGTAGGCGCACGCATGCCCCCTCCGGCACCGGCACCCCCGCGCGTTGCGCTAGCTCGCGCAGGAGCGGCGTCTGGTCCGCACCCCCTGCCACAGCGAACCCCGAGCTGAGGTCCTGCGCGCCGCGCCGCCAATGGACCTTGATGACGGGCCGTCCCAGCCCCCACCGACCGGCGTGCCACCGCCCGATGGAAAGCCCCGTCACCTGCTCGAACGGGATGACCAGCGGCGTGGGCGTGAGGTAGCGCCGAAAAAAGAGCGCCTCATCATCGTACCAGAGCTCGCCGCTGCCGCGCGCGAACAGCGCGTCACCGTAGGCGCGGCGCCACCACGCACCGTTCACCACCGTGCCAAAGTAGTAGCCGCGTCTGCGCTCCACGGTTCCTCCTTGGTAGCGCCAGGCGGACACAGCTGGCTGCCGCGGGCCGAGCACCCGCCGGGTGCGTGGCCCCCTTGGGCAGCGCCCCTCCGCCTACCATGATGTGCTCCACGAGGTCTTGGGTGAGGTGGGCGCGTATCTGGCGTGTCGTCCACCTCGCCATGCGGCCGGCCCCATAGGGGCACATGGGTGTAGCCTCCGCCGGTCGCCCTCAGGCCAAGAGGTCCCCACGTAGCACCGTCACCGCCCGACCGCGCAGCACGACGCGCCCGTCCTGCCAGCGGCAACCGACGAGGCCGCCCCGCGCCGAGGCCTGGTACCCCAGCAGGTCATTCTTGCCCAGCCTGGCGGCCCAGTACGGGGCCAACGAGCAGTGCGCCGCGCCGGTCACCGGGTCCTCGTCAATGCCGATGGCGGGCGCAAAGAATCGCGAGACGAAATCATAGCCGCCGCCCTCGGCCCGCGCCGTGACGATCGCCGCCTGGGCGTCACTATGGGCCAAGGCGACGAAATCGGGCGCCAGGGCACATACGGCCTCCTCCGAGGCCAGCTCGAGCAGGTACGTGTGGCCGTTCGGCCCAAAGGCCACCGCCGTATGCACCGGCTCGACGCCCAGTGCACGGTTCACGGTGGGGTCTGGCGCCGCAGCGGTCACTTCGTGGGCCGGAAAGTCCATGCTGATCCACACCCCATCCCGAGAGGCCGTCAGCCGACCGCTGCGCGTGTCAAAGCGCGCCTCCTCGCTCGACTGCAGGCGCCCCTCCTCCCACAGGATGTGGGCCGTAGCCAGGGTGGCGTGGCCGCGCAACCCCACCTCTTGTGTCGGCGTGAACCAGCGCAGGCCAAAGCCGTCCTCCTGCCGTACGACGAACGCCGTCTCGGAGAGGTTCATTTCACTCGCGACGGACTGCATCCAGGCGTCGGGCTTGTCCACGTCGAGCAGGCACACGCCGGCGGGGTTCCCCTTGAAGGGTTGGGCGGTAAAGGCGTCGACCTGATAGATGCGCATGGTGTGTACCCCCTATGGCCCGAGGGCCGTCACTCCTTGCGGCAACCGTGACGGCAGTGGTACTAGCTCGCTGGCATCGCCGGGCGGCGGTGTCTACAGCCCGTCGTGCCGCCCGCGCGGCCCCCCACGCTCTGCGCGGCGGATGCCCTCGGTAGCGTTCTCGGTTAGTCGCCTCAGCGCGTCGGGCCGCAGGACGGCCCAGATGGTCAGGAACGGCGGGGCGACGACCGCAAAGTGGTCCCAGGTGCCAGGGGCGGCGTTGGGATCCGGGCTCTCCGCCTCCCAGAGTCCGAGGAGGACGAACCCCTGCGCCACCATGCCGTTGACCACGCTGCTCAAGAGATGGCGGAACTCGCGCGGCCCCTCCACCTGAAACGTCGTGCCATTCTCGCGCGCGATCACCCAGGTGGTGTCCTCCATCTCGGCGCCGTCCACATAGGGGCGCCGCAGGAGGTAGCCATCGCCCGTCCAGGAGCGCTCATCCACCTCGAAGACGAAGGGGTTGGCGAACTCGATGCGATAGTAGCCGCCCGGCGCCAGCACCCGCGCCGCCTCGCGGAGCACGGGCAGCGCCTCGGGCACAAAGTTGATGCTATAGGCGTGCCAGACGACGTCAAAGCGACCATCGGCAAACCGCGAGAGGTCGCGCATGTCGCCCTGCACGACGTCGATGGTGACCCCATAGTGGGCGGCAGCGGCACGGTCGCGGTCGAGCTGCTCATCCGACAGATCGAGCACGGTAGCTCGCGCGCCCAGCAGAGCAAAGGCCACCGACTGCTGGCCGCCGCCAGAGGCGAGGCACAGCACCTCCTTACCGCGCACGTCGCCGAGGATGCCGTAGGGATCCACGAGACGCCGCGCCGCATCGGCATCCAGATCGAGCATGGATTGTGCAAAGGACACGCCCGCCCGGGCCAGGGCATCCCATCGGTCGCGATTATGTCGCGCCAGATCGTCCATGAGGCGATCGCCCTCATCAAAGATACCACTACGGAGACACGGAGCACGAAGGAGGGAAAGAGGAAGCGGCGTTTCCTCCGCGTTCGGCCCCACCCATGGCACACGCAGGGCCGATGCCACGACGATACCGCGAACGCCGGGCAGTGTCAACCACAGGACTCGGGCGGGGGTCTGGAATATTCCGCGTCGGACCGGGCGAGCCCGCGTTGGGCAGCGGACCGCGAACACAGGAAGCGCGGTGGCGTCACGGCTCCCTCTCCCCGCGGGCGGGGTGAGGACCGGGGTGAGGGGTCGCGGGCGAGGCGCTGAGCGCCTCG
>DUUT01000055.1 GCA_012841405.1 Chloroflexota bacterium | reverse complement strand
TCTCCACCTCATACTATTTATTATTTAAATTATCATAACTTTGAGTTTCCGTTGTTACTTCGAAGATCGATTTTTCAAGCCTTTCGGGACTTTATTTTTTAGATATCAAACACACCGTCTCCACATGGCGCGTCTGCGGAAACATGTCCACCGGCTGCACCGCGCGCAGCGTATACCCGAGGTCACTCAACCGCGCCACGTCGCGCGCCAGGGTTCCCACGTCGCAAGACACGTAGGCGATGCGGCCCGCGCCCGTCGCGGCGATGGCCCGTAGCACCTCGGGTGCACAACCGGCGCGGGGAGGGTCGACCACCACAGCTTCCACCTTCAGGTCCAGCGATGACAACACGTCCTCCGCGCGCCCCGCGATGACCGTCACCGCCTCGTCCGGCAAGAGGTTCGCCCGTGCGTCGGCCACCGCCGAGGGCGCCTCCTCCATAGCCACCACGCGCCCGGCGTCGCGGCCCACCGTCAGAGCAAACGTCCCCCCCACGCCGCAGTAGACGTCCAGCAACGTCTCACTGGCCTGGAGCGCCAGCAACCCGCGCACGACCTCTATGAGCCGCTCCGCCTGGGCGGTGTTCACCTGGAAAAAGGATGGCGCCGACACGCGCAGGGTGCGCCCCGCCAAGACCTCGTGGTAGTAGCCGTCGCCCGCCAGCACCTCCGTGCGGCCGCTCCGCCTCCGGTAGAGGCACGCCACCGGCGCGTCTATGACCACCTCCGGTGGGTCGTCATCGTCGCCCTCGAGCACCACTAGCCCCTCCCCCGTCTCTGCGCCGGCCCGCAGCACTACGCCATCGGCCCGCCATCCCTCGATGTCGAGGACGCCCCACAGGTCGTCGATGAGGGGATGGGTGATCCAACACGAGTCGATGGCCACCACATCGTGGCTGCGCAGCGCCTGGAAGCCAAGCCGGCCGTCGCCGTCGGCCACGAGCTGGACGTGGTTGCGATAGGCCCAGGGCTCTTCCATGCCGAGCACTGCATTGACGGGCACGTCGCCCTGCCCCCCGAGCCGCCGCAGCTGATCCACCACGAGGTGGTGCTTCCATCGCAGTTGCGCCGCATAGCTGAGGTGCTGCCATTGACAGCCCCCACACAGGCCAAAGGAGGGGCACGGCGGGCGCACACGCTCGGAGGAGGGCTCGAGCACCTCGGTGATGCGCCCGCGCCAGAAGCGACGGCGCTTCTCCTCCACCTCGACCCGCACGCGCTCCCCGGGAATCCCCAGCGGCACAAAGATGGGCTGTCCCTCGTAGCGCCCCATCGCCTCGCCACCGTGGGCCATGCTGTCGAGTTCGACCGTCACCGTTGCCATCGTAAGCCTACCTTGCACTCAATGGATCCACCGACTCTACTACGGCGACAGTCACCGGTCAAATACCGAGGGCCACGCGCTTTGCCGCCGCGGCCAACTCGTGCTATAATCGCTCCGTTTATGGATCACGCACACTGGATGCAGGAAGCGCTGGCTGAGGCTCGGCTCGCGGCCGCCGAGGGCGAGATCCCCGTCGGTGCCGTGGTCGTCTGGCAGGGCCGTGTCATCGGGCGAGGCCACAACCGCCGCGAAGCGCTCCACGATCCGACGGCACATGCCGAGATCCTCGCGCTGCGCGAGGCGGGGCGGGTGCGAGGCGGGTGGCGTCTCTCGGGTGCCACGCTCTACTGTACGCTCGAGCCGTGCCCCATGTGCGCCGGGGCGCTGGTGAACGCGCGCATCGATACCCTCGTCATGGGTGTGCGTGACCCCAAGACCGGCGCGGCGGGCTCGGTGTACGACATCGTGCGGTCACCGTGGCTCAACCATCGCCTGCGGGTGATTGCCGGGGTCCTGGCGGATGACGTGCAGGCCCTGATGCAAACGTTCTTTGACAACCTGCGCCCGACGGACCGGGAGGCCTCGGGCGAGGGTCCAGACTCGGAGGGGTGCCGGAGAGGCTGATCGGGGCGGTCTCGAAAACCGTTGTGGCGCTTGCGTCACCGTGGGTTCGAATCCCACCCCCTCCGCCTGAATGTGGTAGAGTGTGGTTTTTTGCACCACGGCTACTGCCAACCTACGGTAGCGATGCTGTACTCATGTTGTACACTCCAAAGGCAAAGCCCCGCCAGAGTTGCGTCCAGCGGGGCCTTGATGTACACTTCCCCCGCCACGCCGCCGATTCCGGCTTGGCCGTGCCCTGGGATGCGCCAAACATCGCCGGGGCTTTTCTATTGTGGCCGCAGGGTAACACTCCGGCGATGGCGTGTCAACTGCGTTTGCCCAACAGCTCGCGCGCCTCGCGGCACTAAGTTTCACCAAGTTTTTCGCGGGTGCGATAGTTGCCCGATACCAAGTTTCACCAAGTTTTTCGCGGGTGCGAAACCCTACAGCGCCAGAGTCGGTACCTCGACCACCTCATGCCTGCTGCCCCACGAGGGGAGCACCGTCCATGGGGTATCGCCGGCCACCTCGGCGCGCGCATAGTTCACCGCCATCGTCAGTCGCGGCCAACCGTCGGCAATCTCCGCCTGTAGCTTGCGCGCCAGTTGCGCCTCGGGAGGCAGTAGCGCCGTCTCGGCCTCCTCAAGCACCTTGAGTACCGCGGCGCGCAACTGGTCGGGCTGCCCATGGGCCACCATAAAGTCGGGAAGTTCTTCCTTGAGCACTCGGAGGCTATCGAGATTGTCGCTCTCCCGTTGTACCAACTCTAGCGGGTCGAGCGCCGGGTGGGGGCCCTCGAGCAGTGGCCGGAATCTGGCCCACAGCCG
>DUUT01000054.1 GCA_012841405.1 Chloroflexota bacterium | reverse complement strand
TCACGGGGACGGACGTGAGCAAGGAGGCCGCCGACATGGTGCTGCTGGACGACAATTTCGCCAGCATCGTCAACGCCGTGGAGGAGGGGCGCACAATCTATGAGAACATTCGCAAGTTCGTGCGCTATATCATCTCCTGTAACGTAGGCGAGATCCTCATCATGCTCGTCGCGCCGCTGCTCAACTACCCGGTGCCGCTCACACCCGTTCAGCTCCTGTGGATCAACCTGGTGACCGACGGTCTGCCCGCCCTCGCCCTGGGCATCGAGCCCGCAGCGCCCGACACCATGGAACGCCCCCCGAACCCGCCCAATGAGAGCGTGCTCGCGCGTGGGCTGGGCTCCTATATCCTCTGGGTAGGAATCCTGTTGGCCGGCCTCTCCATGGTGGCCCTCTGGTGGGGCTATCGCCTGGACGGCAGCGTCTGGCAGACGATGGTCTTTGCCACCCTGAGCCTGTCCCAGATGGGTAACGCGCTAGCCGTGCGTTCCGACCGCGAGTCGGTATTCCGCATCGGCCTGCTCACCAACAAGCCGCTCCTGGGGGCCATCGCGCTCACCACCGCACTGCAGATCGGCGTCATCTATCTGCCCTTCGCCCAGCGCATCTTTGACACCCAGGCCCTCACGCCGCTCCAGTTGGGGGTCGTGATCCTCCTCAGCGTGACCGTCTTTGTTGTCGTCGAGCTGTCCAAGTGGATTCATCGCCTGCGCGAGCGTGCGCGCGGCGCCACCAATGCGGGGTAAGGCCATGCAACGGACCATCGCGCCGCTCCCAGCGGATCGTCTCGACGATGCCCTGGCGTTGGCCCGTACGCTGGACCTCGGGGTGCGGCTCGATGCGCGTTGGCTGCGCCGCCTGACCTTCGAGGACGCCAGCTGCCCACCCGAGCTGCTCCTCGTGGCAGAGGTGGATGGCGCCCTCGCAGGGCTGTGCTTGGGCGCCCTGCGCGCGGGGCGAGGTGTGGTCAAGCTGTTTGGCGTGACCCCCCGCCTGCGCCGCCGTGGGATCGCCACAGCGCTGTTTGATGCCCTGGAGGAACGACTGTGCGCCGTGGGCGCCACAGAGGTGTGTGTGGAAGGGGTGGCGCCCAGCTATTTGCTGCCCGGGGTCGATCTCGCGCACACCGAGGCCGTCGCCTTCCTGCTGCAGCGGGGCTATGAGACGAAACGAGAAAGCCGCGTCGACATGGCTGTGCACCTGCACCGCGTGGATCTCGATACGCGCGACGTCCTCGACCGCCTGGCCGCCGAGGGGATCGTCATCAAGCGCGCCAGCCCGGACGAGGTCGATGCCACAGCCGCGATGGCCAGGGAGACGTTCAGCGCAGAGTGGGCGGCCGAGGTGTCCGAGGCGGCGTACTTTGACCCGCTCCCCCTGTTCATCGCTCGCGAAGGGGCGCGCATCGTGGCTTTTGCCGCCTACGATGTGACCGGCCCGGCACGATTCGGCCCCACGGGCACCGATCCCGCCTACCGCCGGCGCGGCATCGGTGGGGCGCTGCTCAAAGAGTGCCTGCGAAGCCTCCGCGACCGCGGCGAGGTGGTCGCCGCCATCGGCTGGGCCGGGCCCATCGGTTACTATGCGCGCGCCGTGGGCGCGCGTATCCATCGCGTCTACTGGAGCTTTGCCAAAGCGCTCGCGGAGGCCCCGGAGACGTAGCCGTGGCGTCGCCCCGGCGTCGCCGTCCTCTGGCTACACCGTCAGCGTCTTCCACGTCCCCCTGCGGAACTGGAGGGTGATCACCGTCGCGCCGGCCAGGTACCCCAGGGCAATGCCGATCCACACGCCAATGGCGCCCAGCCCCAGCGGCCCCGAAAGCGCCCACGCCGCCGGTAACTGCACCAACCAGAGGGCGGCCATGTTCACGGCCATGGGCGAGACGGCGTCGCCAGCGCCCGACAGGGCATAGCCGACCACTTGCAGCCAGCCGAAACCGCTACCACTCAGCACCGTAAAGAGCAGCGCCTGCGCGGCAATCGCGATCACCGCCGGCTCCTCGAGCAGCAGCCCCAGGATCGGCGCCGCCGCGAGATTCAGCAACCCGTAGGCCGCCAGCGACGCTCCCAACGCCGACCACATGCTGATCGTCGTCGCTCTCTCCGCTCGCTCAGGCTTGCCGGCCCCGAGGTTCTGCCCCATCATCGTCGCCGCGGCGTTGCCGATCCCCACGCTCAGGCACTGCAGGAATCCAAAGAGCCGCGACACGACGCTATAGGCGCCCAACACATCGGTGCCCAGCCCAGCGATGATGCGCAGCAAGACGACATTGGCCAGGTTGGGCGACAGCCGCTGGAGCGCCGTGGGCATGGCGATACGCAGGATACGCCGCATGGTGCCCAGGTCGGGCCGTGCGTCGGACAGATGGATGGCCACACCGGCGCTGCCTCGCACCAGGATGACGAGCTGCACGAGCACGCCGGCCACGCTGCCCAGCACCACCGCCCACGCTGCACCAGCCACGCCCAATGCCGGCACCGGCCCCAGGCCCAACACCAGCACCGGCTCGGCGATGGCCATCACCGCCACGTTCACCAGGTTGCTGCGCAGGGTGTACTCGGGGTGCCCCGCTCCTCGGATCACGCCGTTCATGGTCGGCAGCATCTCCATGAACAACAGCCCCGCAAAGACCACGCGGCAGTAGGCAACGGATTCGCTGAGGAGCGCGCCCTCTGCGCCCATCCAGCGGAGCAGGGTCGGCGCCAGCAGCCAGCCGACGATGCTCAAGGACAACACAAAAGCGACCAACAGCAACAGGGATTGCATCACCGCATGGTCGGCCCCTGCGCGATTCCGGGCCCCCAGATGGCGCGCCACCAGCGCCATGCCGCCCACCGAGAGGCCCATCATGGGGCTGATGAGCACCAGTCGCAGGGTGTAGCCCAGCGTCGCCGCCGACAGCGCTACCCCACCGAGACGGCCCAACCAGATGATGTCGATGAGCGTCACCACCTGCGTGAGGGCAGTCTCAGCGGCAGATGGCAGCGCAAGCCGCAGCACGTGGCGCCCCGGGCTACCTGTCGTCAGGTCGCGCTGTGGCCGCGCGGCGCGGGTTGCGACCGGTGTCGTCAAGGCCTGTCTTCTCCTCGCGTCGATGGATATGCGCTCCTCGGCGGGCGCCGTTCGATCGCGGTATCGCATGGAGCGTAAAGCGCTATAATACCACTGATCCCCCATAGGACAAGGTCTCACTCTGACACGGGGGTGCTCACGATTCTCGGCGTGCCGCCGGGTGGGCGCGCCGCTGATCGACGTCGCGATCTATACCCCGGATCGTCGCGCACGCCCAGGGAGGGTACCATGCCCATCGGCATCGTCTACCATCCCATCTACCTCGAGCATGATACGGGGCGCCACCCCGAGAGCGCCCAGCGCCTGGAGGCCGTCGTGGCGCACCTCCGCACCACCGGCATGTGGAGCCACCTCGAACACGTGCCACCCAGGGCGGCATCCACCGACGACTTGCTTCGCGTCCACACCGCGCAGCACCTGGAAACGATCGCGCACCTCGCTAGAACGGGCGGCGGCACAGTGGATGTCGATACCGTCGTCAGTCCCCGAAGCGACGAGGTCGCGCGGTATGCGGCGGGCGGCACGATCGCTGCCGTAGAGGCCCTACTCCAACGGCGCGTGTCGGCCGCGTACGCCCTCATCCGGCCGCCCGGCCACCACGCCACTGCCAGCCGCGCCATGGGGTTCTGTCTGTACAACAACGTGGCCGTGGCCGCGCGCTGGTCTCTCGAGGTCGCAGGGGTGCAGCGCCTGGCCATCATCGACATCGACGTGCACCATGGGAACGGCACCGCCGAGGCATTCGCCACCGATCCCCGTGTGCTCTATGTCTCGCTGCACCAATCGAACCTCTTCCCCGGCACCGGGCGCTGGCGCGAGTCGGGACGCGGCCCCGGCGAGGGCGCGCTCTTCCACATCCCCCTTCCGCCCCACACCGGCGATGAGGGATACCTCCAGGCCTTTGAGCGCCTAGTGCTACCCGCGGTGCGCCGCTTTGCGCCGGACCTGCTGCTCGTGTCCATCGGCTACGATGCCCATTGGGCCGACCCGCTGTCGTCGATGCTGGTCTCCCTCGTGGGCTATCGCGCCATGGCGGACAGCCTGGTCGCTCTCGCGGGCGAGCTCTGCCGTGGGCACATCGCCCTGGCGCTCGAGGGTGGCTACGACACCGACGTGCTCGCCCGTGGCGTACATGGTACCCTGGCGTCCCTCATGGGCACCGAGAGTGAGGATCCCCTGGGTCGGCCTCGGGAGCCAGAAACCGATGTGAACTCTCTCATAGATGCTATCGCCAGAAAGCACCATTTGGAGTAGCGACAATCGCCTCTCTGTGCTACAATGGTGCGCAGAAACCCGCAACAGCTAGACGCACCCCTGAATCTCCCCATCTCGCACAACGCACCGACAGCTCGCGGAAAGGAGGCCAGGCCATGGACATCGAGGGCATGCCTTCCTCCCCGCCACTGTGTCTCAACACGGCGTCGGCATCCGAGCTCCAGCGCATGCGCGGGCTGGGGGCGGTTCTGTCCACGCGCATCGTCACCTACCGTGACACCCATGGCCCCTTCTCGTCGTTGGAGGACCTTACCGCGGTTCCGGGAATCGGGCGGGCGATGCTCCGACGCCTGGCTCCTCACCTCACCATCGCCGTGCCGCCCACGCTTACCGAGGGACAGCCCCGGTCTCCCAGTGAGAGGCCGGCCGATGGGACGGATGCCGTGTCGGGGAACGCATTACCGGACCCCGCTCTGATGAAAGGATCGCACGCTATGGGAATCGATCGGCCAGACGCATATCGAGAAGAGGGCAACGAGCCTACGCCCGCTGAGGGAGCCGAGGAGCGCATCCCAGAGGTACCGCCGGTAGAGGGGGTAGAGCCTGAGGGTCAAGAGCCCCCGCCCAGCGCCCAAGAGCCTGAGACGGGGGAGCCCACCCCCGTAGAGCCCCCCATCCCGCAAGATGAGGCTACCGCCACCGTGCCGGGCGCTCGAGAGCCCAGCGAGGAGCCCACCGGCGCGCCTGCACCCGCCGAAGAGCTTACCGGCGCTCCAGAGCCCGGCGGGCCCGACGTACCTCCCCCGTGGACCGAGGAGACCGAGACCGCCGCGCCACCACCGCCGCCGCAGGAGGCTCCTTCTGCAGAGACAGCCCCGGAACGTGCCCCGGGCGCCGGTGCCCCTCCACCACCCGAGAGCCCCCGGCAGACGCGAGAACGCCGCAACGGCGGGCGATCGTTCGCGAGCCTGCTGCTCGCCGCCCTTCTCGGCGGCCTCGTGGGCGCGGCATTGAGCCTCATCTTTTTGCTGATCATCACCGGCACGCTGCGCTTTGCCTCGAATCGCCAACTCGACGCCCTCAGCGCCAACCTGGGCACGGTCACGAGCAACCAGCAACAGATCGCCGGCCGTGTCGAAGAGCTGGCGCAGCGCGCGGACGAGCTGGAGCAACGCGCAGAAGTGGCAGAGGAGGCCATCGGCAGAATCGACGCCGTGGAGGCTCAGGCGAGCGAGGCGGAGAGCGGCCTTGAGGCCGTGCGGAGTGACGTCGCACAGCTCACAGACCAGGTGGGCGTCTCGCTGCGCTCCCTAGAGCGGCGGGCGAACGCGCTCGACGAGGCGGTATCGCGCGTCGAGGAGACGGTCGATACGGTGCAAGAGACGGTCGACGCCATCGAGGGGCGCGTGCAGGCCATCGACGCCTTTTTCGTGGCCCTGCGCAGCCTGTTGGACGATCTCGAAGGAGCAGCCGCAGGCCCTCTCAACGCCGAGAATCCGGAGAGCGCGCCCACGGCGACGCCCACGCCAGCACCGACGGAGACGCCAACCGCTGAGCAAACGGCAACGGAGACACCAGACGCCGCGACGCCGACGCCCACGGAGTAGCCTCACGAGCCACGGCGCCGCTGACGCGCTCCGCCGTCGTGGAGCGCATCCCTTGTGACGACTGCAGGGTGACGCACCAGCGTGATGCCCACGGCACACGCTGGTGCGTCGTGCTGTTGCGCCCCGGCGGGGTGCCCATCGCGCGGCGTCGACACGCGCCCCTCACGCAGAACGCGAGCCCGCGTTACGACTCTGGCTGGACGCGCACCACCGCCCCGCGATCGACGCCCGCCAACTCGGCGGCGCTCCCCTCGCGCACGGCGATCTCGACATAGCCATGGCTGCCCACGAGCGCCAGCGGCTGCCCCGCCCGCACCTGCCCGTAGGTGGTGAACAACCCCGTCACCGTGAGACGCCCGACGGTCACGCGGTAGGCCTCACCGGGTGCCAGCGCGTCCGCCGGGATGTTGGTCACCAGGTTGCCAAAGCGGTCGACCCAGAGCACAGTCCCCTCCGCCCCACGCTCCGTCACGCGCGGCGTCGGCAGAGTGAGGCGCACCGGATCTCTGATCCGCATGCCGAGCGCTTCGAGCGGTACCCCGCGGACCAAGTGCGCGGCCACGGGCGCAAAGATGTCGCGGCCATGAAAGGAGTGGCTCACGTCATCCAGCCAATAGTCGCTGTTCGTCAGGGCGATGGCCTCAACGTCGTCGCTGTCCTCAAGCACCGGAGCGAGCACGCCGTTGTCCGGAGCGACGAACCGGTGAGCGCCCACGCGCAGGGCCAATCCCCGACGCTCCGTGCCGACACCGGGATCCACGACGACCAGGTGCACCGTCTGGGGTGGAAAGAAGCGATACACTCCCGCCACCAAGTAGGCGGCCTCGTGGATATCCTGAGGTGCCACCTCGTGCGAGATGTCCACCAGGTCCACGCCAGGCACGATCCCGAGAATGACGCCCTTCATCGCCGCCACGTATCCGTCACGCGTACCGAAATCCGTCGTCAGCGTGATAATGTTACTCATAAGTCACCCCCTTACGTATACTAGTCCCGAGGCGCCTAGCGCACAACCACCGGCACCCGTTGTACGGCCCGGTGCCCCCCCAACTCGGGCCAGACAGCGACGGCCGACCGCTCGGGGGCGGTGCACGACGCTTTCGGAACACTTGTTCGCCTTGTAGCAGCGTTTGGGAGTACCGCTCATTTGTGCTAGAATACCGTCCATAGGAGGTTACCGAACCGTTGAACATCATCGATACGCTTACCGCGGGGTTCAACACCGTCACGCGGCGCCTCTGGCTCATCGTGGTGCCGGTCGCGCTCGACGTCTTTCTTTGGCTGGGGCCCAAGCTGTCGGTGGCCCCGGTGATTCGTGACACCCTCGCAACGCTCCAATCCACCATCGCGATGATGCCGCCCCCAGCTGGCACCGATGCCAGCCTGACGGAGGCGTTTCAGGTGATGGCCGAGGAACTGCAGGCCACCATCGGCCAGACCAACCTGCTCGCCTTGTTGGCCTGGGGACGGTTGGGCATGCCCAGCATCGGCGTGGCGCGCCCGATCAACCCCGAGGTCGACCGGATCATCGAGCTCACCAGTGCCGGGCAGATGCTCGGGGCGCAGGTCATCATCCTGCTCGCGGGCTTGTTCTTGGCATGCATCTTTCTCGCCATGCTCGGCCACGAAGTGCGCGGCGAGGGGGTTGGCATCCGCCGGTTGGTCCACGCCGTGCCGCGCTACTTTGTTCGGCTGGTAGTCATTCTCGTACCGCTGGGCATCGGCATCCTCTTTGCCGTGTCGGTCAGCGTCGTGCTGGGTCCGTTGGCCTTTATCATCTGGGCCCTCATGCTCTGGGTGTTGCTCTACCTCTCTTTCGTGCCTCAGGCCGTCACCATGGCGGAGGAGAGTCCCGTGCGCGCCCTGTGGTCCAGCTTTCTCGTCGTACGCACGGGCTTTTGGTCGGCGCTCGGGCTGATCCTGTTGACCAATCTCATCGGCACCGGCATGTCGGCGATCTGGCGAACCATCATGGATACCTCCCCGGGAATGGTGGTTGCCATCCTTGGCAACGCCTATATCGGGTCGGGGCTGACTGCCGCGGCATTCATCTTTTACCGTGATCGCGTGGCCATGTGGCGCGAGTTGCAGCAACAGAAGGAAATGAACACCCATGGCTGATATGGCACTCAAGTATACGGCGGCAAACATCCAGGTCCTCGAGGGGCTGGAGGCTGTCCGCCGCCGGCCGGGCATGTACATCGGCAGCACCGACATCCGCGGTCTGCACCACCTCGTGACCGAGGTCGTCGACAACTCGATCGACGAAGCGCTGGCGGGCATTTGTGACCGCATCGACATCACCATCGGCAAGGACAACTCGGTAACCGTGGCCGATAACGGACGCGGCATCCCGGTGGGCGAGGAAAAGACCACCGGCCGCAACACGCTGGAGGTGGTGCACACCGTGCTCCACGCCGGCGGCAAGTTCGGCGGCGGCGGTTACAAGGTGGCGAGCGGCCTCCACGGGGTGGGCGTCTCTGCCGTCAACGCCCTCTCGCGCTGGCTGGAGGTCGAGGTGCGCTACGAGGGACGCCGCTACACCCAGCGCTACGAGCGCGGCATCCCCGTGACCCCGGTCATCGACCACGGACCGACGAAGGGGCACGGCACGTGCACCCGCTTCCTGCCCGATGACGAGATCCTCCACACCCTGGACTATCGCTTCAAGACGCTGGCACAGCGCTTTCGCGAGATGGCATTCCTCACCCGCGGGTTGACGATCCACTTTGAGGACCAGCGCGACGGCTCGGAACAGACGTTTCACTTCCAGGGCGGCATCCGATCGTTCGTGCGCTACCTGAACCGCACCCGCAAGCGCATGCACGAACCGTTCTACGTCGAGGGCACCGTGGAGGGCACGACCATCGAGGTGGCCCTGCAGTACACCGAGGGCTATGCAGAGTCGGTGTTCGCCTTTGCCAACAACGTCAACACCGTCGATGGCGGCACCCACGTGACGGGATTCCGCAGCGCCCTGACGCGCTCGCTCAACGACTACTCCCGACGCAGCGGTCTCCTCAAGGACAAGGACGAGAACTTTAACGGTGAGGACGTGCGCGAGGGGCTCACGGCCGTCATCAGCGTCAAGCTCGCCGATCCCCAGTTCGAGAGCCAGACCAAGGCCAAGCTGGGCAACGCCGAGCTCACCGGCCAGGTGGCCAGTGTCCTGGGCGAGGCGTTCAGCGCCTGGTTGGAGCAGAATCCCAAGGATGCCTCTGCCATCATCCGCAAGTCGCTCACGGCGGCGCGAGCTCGGGCTGCGGCGCGGCAGGCGCGCGAGCTCGTCATCCGCAAGACGGCACTCGAGACGAGCACCCTCCCCGGAAAGCTCGCCGACTGCTCGGAGCGCAACGCGGAGCGCACCGAGCTGTACATCGTCGAGGGTGACTCGGCCGGCGGCTCGGCCAAGCAGGGGCGCGATCGCCGTTTCCAGGCCGTGCTCCCGTTGCGTGGCAAGATTCTCAACGTGGAAAAGGCCCGCATGGACCATGCCCTCAAGAGCAACGAGATCCGGGCCCTCGTGCAAGCGATCGGTGCCGGCGTGGGTGACCAGTTCAACATCGCCAACCTGCGCTACAACAAGATCATCATCATGACCGATGCCGACGTCGACGGCGCACACATCACCACCTTGCTGCTCACCTTCTTCTACCGGTACATGGAGCCCCTGATCACCAATGGGCACCTGTACCTGGCACAGCCCCCCCTCTACCGCATCACGACGGAACGCCAGTCGCAGTATGTGTACACCGAGGAGGAGAAGGAGGCGTTGCTCGCCAAGACGACGGCTCGCAACGTGGCCATCCAGCGCTACAAGGGCCTGGGCGAGATGAACCCCGAGCAGCTGTGGGAGACGACCATGGATCCTGCGCGGCGCACCATCCTGCAGATCAGCCTGGAGGACGTCGCCCTGGCCGATCAGACCTTTGATATGCTGATGGGTGGCGACGTACCACCGCGGCGCAAGTTCATCCTGACCCACGCCAAGGAGGTCGAAAACCTCGACGTCTAGGTAGTGTTTGGAAAAAGGACTATAGCGTCGTTCTGAGCGTGGCGAGAAACCTTGTCGCTGGGAGTCAAGGCCCCTCGCTCACGCTCGGGGCGACATCGTTCCTACGTCGGGGGTGTTTTTGAAACACAGCCCAGGGGGTTTTCGGCACCCGTACACCGGAAAGCGGCGCGCGTCAGACCTTGACACGCGCCGCTTCATGTTTCATAATGCGAGATACCTGATCGTTCAGCCTGCGACGCTCTGCACGACGGCAGCACCTGCCGAAGCGCCTTGCGCATCGCGTTCTCACTTGACAACAGCATGGTGTTCGTCACACGGGATCGCTCCACTGTGCTACGCTTACATCGCCGCTCTCGGCTGGTGGCGGCGTTCCTTTCCAGGAGGCATCATGTGGGCCGTTGCTACCGATCTGAACCGGCCTACTCTGCAAAGACACTGTCGCGCCACGTTCAGGCAGGCATCAGTCCATGCTCCCTCTGCGCCTTTCCATGCGATGCAGAGCGCATTCACCGCGCGCCGGCGCATGCCGGCGCGTTTGCATTTCCCCACGGTACGAAACGCCCCATCGCGCCGACACGCCATGATGACGTTCCGCGCCGTTCACCTGCGTGCCGCGCGGGCTCGCGCCCGAGTGCCGCAGGGGCCCAGACAGTCACGCCCTCTACGGAAGCCCCGTCTTGCAGCCCACCCGTCACTTGCTTTTCATCCCCGGTAGGCAGCAAGATGTCAGGTTTATGTCGTTTGATCGTTGACAGCCCATGGCATTCATGATAGGGTGTCTCTATCCGCAGGACGTCTGGGGATAGTGCCTTTTTGCGCTTGCCTGAATCGCCCACCTTTCTCGGTAACAGGATCGATTCGCTTGCGCTCAGAAGACCATTCGGAAAGGAGGAGTGACCTGGAAGAGCCGCGCGTTGGTGTCGTCGGATGAACCGGAACGCATGGTTCCACCGGTCAAGAAATCCAAGGAGTGACCATGAACGCGCTCTCTCGTCGTCGGTTTTTGCGTGGATCCCTGATTGCGGTTGCTGGTGTTCTCGCGGCCTCCTGCCAGCCCAAGGTCGTTGAGAAGGTCGTGGAGCGAACCGTCGAGGTCGAAAAGGTCGTCGAGAAGGTCGTCGAACAGACCGTCGAGGTCGAAAAGATCGTCACGCAAGAGGTCATCAAGGCAGCCGATCCCGGCCCCAAGATGACGGTATGGGCGCCGAAGCACTTTATCCAGGCACAGAACGACTATTTTACCGATTCGGTCCTTTTGGCCGCCGCCCGCAACAACTTTGAGGCGGAGGTCCAGCTCTTCCCCTGGGGCGACTATCAGCAGAAGCAGAACGCCGCCATCGAGGCCAAGACGCTGCCCGACATCATCCTCGGCATCAACGTCGCCCGCTACAGCGCCATGGACATCCTGGAGGACGTCGACGATCTGTTCCAAGAGATCGGCGCCAGTGGCGGTGGATGGTTCGAGGCCAACGAGGCCAACGTCAAGATCGATGGCAAGGCTGTGGGCATCCCCTTCCACAACGAGCCTCAGGTCATGTACTATCGCGCCGACATCTTTGCCGAAGCCGGCTATGAGGCCCCGCCCAAGGATCTGGACGAGTTTGTCGAGATGACCAAGGCGGTGACCGACCCGTCCAGTGGCATCTATGGCTTTGGCAACACCTTCTCCGACGTGCCCGACGGCAACAACATCTTCTGGGGTTTCCTGTGGGCGTTCGGCGGCAAGGTGCAGGATGAAAACGGTGAGATCGCGTTCAACTCGCAAGAGAGCATCGACGCGCTCACCTGGTACACAGACCTCTACCTGACCCATAAGGTCATGCCCGAAGCCGTCACCGGCTGGGACGATACGGGCAACAACAAGGCCTGGCTCGCGGGCCAGTGCGCGTGCATCTACAACTCGGGCTCGATCCTGAACTCGATGCGCACCGACGACCCTGGCTTTGCCGAGCACGTAGTCGTCGGCCCCACTCCCGCCGGCCCCGCTGGCCCCAAGACCTACCAGGGCGGCTCCACCGCGGGCATCATGAAGGGCACCAAGTCCTTCGAGCAGGCCGCCGCGATCATCCGCGAGATCCTGTCGCCCGAGCGCTACCCGAACAACCTGCGCTCCGCCGGCGGCATGTTCTACCCGGTGCTCAAGAACTATGAGAGCGATCCGTTCTTCCAGGATGACCCCTGGAACAAGGCGACTGCGGCAATGGTCCAGTATGCCCAGTTCGCCCACCAGCCCGGCCCCATCACCGCCTGGATCGACGAGATCGGCGGCAAGTGGACCTTCTCCCGCATGGCCGCCAAGGTCGCCCTCAGTGGGGTGAGCCCGGCGCAGGCCGTTGAAGAGGCCGCAGCCGAGATGGCCGAGATGAAGGCCAAGTACGAGAACATCTAGTGCCTGCGTGCCTTGGACACCTGCAGCGGGGCGCCCAACGCGACGCCCCGCTGCGTTTCGGCTCTGACCGGCGCAACCCAAGGAGAAGAGGCATGACGTCAATGGATCAGATGGCAGGGCCCGCCGGCAGGGCAACGACACTGCCGCGTCGGCCAATTCGCATCCGTGAGCAGACGCTGATCGGGTATCTCTTTTTGGCCCCCGCTGCCCTCATCCTGTTGGTGATGGTGGGCTATCCCGCCGTCATGGGCATCTGGTACAGCTTTAACAGCAAGATGCTCGGCTTTGATGAGTACCGCTTTGTGGGCCTGGCGAACTACGCGACGCTCATCACGGATGCGCGCGTGCTCAAAGCGATCGGCCGCGGCTTTTCCTATGCCACCATCTCGTGCGCCATCAAGCTCATCATCGGCATGGGTGTGGCTCTCCTGCTGAACATGCGGTTCCGCGGGCGGGGCCTGGCGCGCGGCATCACGTTGCTCCCCTGGTCGTTGCCCGAGATCGCTACCGTGCTGCTGTGGACGTGGATGTTTAACGACATCTATGGCGTGCTGAACACCGTGCTGCTCAAGCTGGGCATCATCGGCTCGCCAATCAACTGGTTAGGCACCAAATGGGCCTTTCCATCGATCATCCTCGTGAACATCTGGCGCGGCTTTCCCTTCTTTGCCATCAACCTGCTGGCCGGCCTCCAGACGATCCCCGAAGAGGTCTATGAGGCGGCCAACATGGACGGCGCCAACCGCTGGCAGACGTTCTGGAACGTGACACTCCCGGGTGTGCGCACGGTCATGCTTATCGTCACCCTGCTCTCGTTCATCTGGACGTCGAACGACTTTACCAGCATCTGGGTGCTCACCCACGGTGGGCCCGCACAGGCCACGGAAACGTTCCCGATCATCACGTACGAGTTGGCCTTTATCGGTCTCGAGATGGGCAAGGCGGCGGCAGTGCCGGTCCTCCTCATGCCGTTCTTCTCGGTGCTCATCGTGCTGCTCGTCAAGGCTGTCTCGGGGAGGGAGGAGTAGCGATGCACATCGGATACCGCGCCCAGCAGCGCCTCGTTCATGCGATCGGTCTCACGCTGATGGGCATCGTGTTACTCATCGTGCTCTTTCCGATCTACTGGATGCTGCTCACCGGCTTCAAGCCCTCCAGCGAGATCTACAAGCTACCCATCAAGCTCTACACGACCAGCCCGACAGTGGCCAACATCCAGAACTTGTTCAAGGTAACGCCCTTTCTGACGCAGCTGCGTAACAGCCTCATCGTCGCCTTTGTTGCCGTGAGTATCGCCGTCGTCGCGGCCTCGTTGGCGGGCTATAGCCTGTCACGCCTCGACTATCCCGGCCGGGACTTTATGGCCAGTGCAGTGTTCTTTACCTATCTCATCCCTGGCACCATGACGCTCATCCCGCTGTACGTCATGCTCGCACGGCTTGGCCTGCTGAACAGCCTCCACTGCCTGGTGATCGCCTACCTGGCGGGAGCGCTCCCCTTCTCCGTGTGGATGCTCAAGGGGTACTTTTCCACCATCCCCATGGAGCTGGAGAACGCTGCCCTCATCGACGGCTGTAACCGCCTGCAGGCGCTGTACAAGGTGATCCTCCCGTTGGCGGGCCCGGGCATCGTGTCATGCGCCATCTTTACCTTTACGCTGTCGTGGAACCAGTACATGCTGCCCATGATCTTTAACAACACGGAGAACCTGTGGACGCTGCCAGTCGGTTTGGCCGGCCTCGTCTATGGCGACGTCTTCCTGTGGGGCGAGATCATGAGCGGTGCCTTCCTGATGAGCATCCCCGTGCTGGTGCTCTATGTGCTCGGCCAGCGCTTTGTCGTGTCGGGCCTCACCGCCGGCGCCGTAAAGGGATAGACCGGTGAGAGCGCGTCTCTCCCCGCGAGGGGTGCCATAGCCCCTGGGGGAGGGACGCGTCCTTTGACCCGTGGCGGGCGCGGCGGCGCTTGGTTACCAACCGCCGCGAAACGCCACGTTGACACGCGGCCCACTCCGTGCTATGATGCCGCCTATAATCGCACAGGTTGAACGATGAGGACCGGGAAGAGTACCTCGCGTAACGAGGCCCAGAGAGTCGGAGCAAGGTGAGAGTCCGATGCCTACGGCGCGAGTGAATGGACCCGCGAGTCGTGCGCCGAAAGGGGCTGCGTGCCCCGAGTAGTCCGCACCGGAAACGCTGCCGTTATCTGAGCGCTGGGTATCAGGCTTGGCCGTCGATGGCTCACGTCTCGTACCCGTAGAGAGAGGTTGGCGCGATAGAACCCGTCTCGGCGGGTTTCTCGATTTTCAGCGCCTCCTAAGGTGGGTGGCACCACGGGGAACACATCAGCCCCTCGTCCCGCTGCAACGGCCAATCTGGCCGGTCCGCAGGGGACGAGGGGTTCTTTGTGTACTGAATTCCCGCCGTTCCCTACCGCCGGCCGCACCCTGGTCGGCGCTGGTGACGCGGCTTTGGCCGGACAGCCCCACCGCATGGAATGCGTAGAAGGAGCCTGACGCTGTGACCACACCCCATACCGATATCGACATTGGTCGCCTGCCCGATCCACGGGGCTACTACGGGGCCTACGGCGGGCGCTATGTGCCCGAAGCCCTCTTCGCCCCTCTCGAAGAGCTGGAGCACGCCTACAACGAGGCCCGCGCCGATGCGGCGTTCGAAGCCGAGTTCGCCGCGCTCCTGCGCGACTACGTAGGGCGCCCCACGCCCCTCACCTTCGCCCGCGGCCTGACCGCCGCCTGTGGTGGGGCGCAGATCTGGCTCAAGCGCGAGGACCTGGCCCACACCGGCGCCCACAAGATCAACAACGCGTTGGGGCAGGCGCTGCTCGCTCGGCGCATGGGCAAGACGCGCCTCATCGCCGAGACCGGTGCGGGGCAGCACGGCGTCGCCTCTGCCACCGCCGCTGCACTGCTGGGTCTCTCGTGCGTCGTCTATATGGGCACCGACGACATGGCGCGGCAGGCACCGAACGTGCTACGCATGCGCCTGCTCGGCGCCGAGGTGCGTCCGGTAGACGCTGGCAGCCGCACCCTGAAGGATGCCATCAACCAGGCGCTGCGCGACTGGGCGTACAACCTGGCCGACAGCCACTACCTCCTGGGGTCGGCCCTTGGCCCCCATCCCTACCCCCGCATCGTCCGCGATTTCCAGAGCGTCATCGGACAGGAGGCACGGTGCCAGATCCAGGAGCAGGCCGGCCGCCTACCCGATACCCTCATCGCCTGCGTCGGCGGCGGCTCGAACGCCATCGGGCTGTTCCACGCCTTCCTGGGTGACGCGGTGGCCATGGTGGGCGTCGAGGCGGGAGGCGAAGGGATCGCCTCCGGGCGCCACGCGGCGCGCTTTGCCGACCCCGAGCGCGGCCGCATCGGCGTGCTCCACGGCGTACGCTCCTACGTCCTGCAGGATGCCCATGGCCAGATTGCCCTCACTCACTCGATCTCGGCCGGGCTCGACTATGCCTCCGTAGGGCCCGAGCACGCCTGCCTGCGAGATCTGGGGCGCGCACGCTACACCTATGCCACCGACGACGAGGCGCTGGCCGCCTTTCAGGCGCTGGCACGCTACGAGGGCATCATCCCGGCGCTCGAGTCGTCCCACGCGGTGGCTGAGGCGATGCGCCTGGCGCCGACGCTCCCAGCAGACGCGATCCTGCTGGTGAATCTCTCGGGACGGGGCGATAAGGACATGGACACCGTATCACACCGGTTGGCGGAGCGGGAGGGAGTACAGTGACGACCACCACACGCAGCACAGGAGCCGCTGCCATCTCGGCGGCCTTTGAGCGCGCGCAGGCCGAGGGGCGCTGCGCACTCGTCACCTACGTGACCACCGGCTGGCCCTCCCCGGAAGCGACCCATGGCGTCGTCCTGGCCCTCCAGGCAGGGGGCGCCGATGTCATCGTCTTGGGGGTGCCCTTTTCCGATCCCGTGGCCGATGGTCCCGCGGTCCAGCGCGCCGGTCACGCGGCCCTGCAGGCCGGCGTAACCCCCCGCTCCTGTCCAGAGACGGTCGCGCAGTTGCGCGCGGATGGCCTCACGGCGCCCGTGCTGCTCACGAGCTATGCCAACCCCATCGTCGCCTTTGGCCTGGAGGAATGGGTCGATGCCTGCGCCGCGGCGGGGGTAGAGGGCCTCATCGTGCCCGACCTGCCCCCCGAGGAGGCCCAGCCGCTGCAGTGTGCATGCGAGCAGCGGGAGCTGGCGCTCGTCTACTGCACCTCGCCGACGACGCCGCCCGAGCGCGTGGCGCGCATCGCCTCCCAGACGCAGGGCTTCCTCTACGTTCAGTCGCCGCTGGACGTCAGGAACGCTGCCGCGACGGTGACCGATGCCCTGCGGCACCAGCTGGCCACAGCACGCCAGTGTGGCCGCACGCCCATCGCCGTGGAAGCGGACGCCGCGCGGCCTGAGGAGGCGCGTGCCCTCGCGCCGTTGGCCGACGGCATCATCGTTGGCAGCGCTGTGGTGGAAAAGGCCGCCGAGGGACCCGCCGCGCTGCGGGCTTATGTCGCCTCGCTGCGGGGGGCGATGTCACGGTAGCGCATCTCCCCAACGTCGCCCGCGGACGGCGGGGTCCGCAGTGCGGCCAGAGGGCTCTGATCGCGTTTCGCAGCGCAGTTGCGCGTCCCCAGAGGGTAACGGGAGATCCTCCCTGCCGCGCAGCCCTCAGACACGCCGAGTGACGCACCAGGAAAAAAGAGGGGCCGGGCGCAGACCCGACCCCTCGTGTGCACACCGATCGTACCGCCGCTACCGCTTTACCGGCACCTCGGCATTGCTCAGCTTTTCGATCACCTTGACGACCGCCGAGTGATCGAGCTCGCCCCAACCGTTGGCGATCATGGCCGTGAACAGCTCGTGGGCCAGCGCCGACGCCGGAAGACTGGCGCCGTAAGCGCGCGCCGTCTCGCGGATGATGTTGAGGTCCTTATAGTGGAACCGGGCCTTGAACCCCGGAGCATAGTCCCCCTGGAGCGCCCGCGGCCCGCGCACGTCCATCACGCGCGTCTGGGCATAGCCCGCACTCAGCACCTTGATGATGATCTCGGGGTCAACCCCCGCCTTGGCGCCCAGCACCAGCGCCTCCGCCATGCCGATAAAGTTCATGGCCACCTGGATCTGGTTGCACGCCTTGACCGTCTGCCCCGCGCCAGAGGCGCCGCAATAGGTGGGCTTGCCCATCACCTCGAGGATCGGCACGGCCTGCTCGAACACCTGCGGATCGCCGCCCACCATGATGGACAGCGTCGCCTCCTTGGCACCGACCTCCCCACCGCTCACCGGGGCATCGAGCATGGGGCAGCCCTTCTTGGCCGCCTCCTCTGCAACCTTTTGCGCCGTCACCGGCGAGATGGTCGACATGTCGAGCAGCAGGGTGCCAGGCTTGGCGCCCGCCAGCACACCGTCCTCGGCCAGATAGACCTTTTCCACGTCGGGCGAATCGGGCACCATCGAGATCACCACGTCCGATTGGGCCGCCACAGCCTGAGGAGACGCACCGGCGGTGGCGCCCATCCCCACCACGCGCTCGATGGCCGCGGGCACCACGTCATAGGCAATGACCTTGTGCCCCGCCTTCATCAAGTGCCCCGACATGGGCGCGCCCATGATCCCCAGTCCGATGAACCCGATCGTTTTGGCTTCCATGAGATACTCCCTCAGCTTCTTGGCGGTGTCAATGACCGACAGCAGTTCGCAGTATGTGCCAGGCTGCTCCCGCGCCCGTCATGGCCCGAGAGCGGCTCCGATTATAGGTCGGGCATTGGGCATGTCAAGGCCGTCCGGCAGCGGGCACCACCGATCATCCGCCACGCATTGAGGGTCGCGGAGCGGCTGTTTCCCGCCGCTCCGCGCCCTGTGGTACAATCACACCGTACGTACCACCCCCAGCGGAGCAGAGACACCGTGCACATCGAGGTCGGCGTAGCCAAGGTAGCCAAGTACGCGACGAGCGAAAGCGGCGACACCGTCGAAATGATCGAACGCCCCCACGGCGGCCTGTCGATCGTGCTCGTCGACGGCCAGAGCAGCGGCCGCGGCGCCAAGATTGTCAGCAACATCGTCGCCCGGAAGGCCATCTCACTTCTGGGAGAGGGGGTGCGCGACGGCGCCGCCGCCCGCGCCGCCCATGACTATTTGCGCACGCACCGCAGCGGCCGCGTATCCGCCGAGCTCCAGATCATCTCTGTGGACCTGGCGAGCCGCACCCTGGTGGTCTCGCGCAATGCTCACTGCCCCGCGTTTGTGGTCCGCGGTATCGAGGTGCAGACGCTGGATGCAGAGAGCGAATCCATCGGCATCCGCGTGAGCACCAAGCCCGTGATCGTCGAGCTGCCAATCGAGGCCGAGACGTACGTCGTAGCCGCATCGGACGGGCTGCTGGAGGCGGGCATCCGTCACGGACGGACGCTCGCTGTACCGACGCTACTGGCGACACTCGCGGCGCGACGCCTGTCGGCGCAGGGGCTGGCGGACGCCCTCCTCGATGCGGCACTCGCCGCCGACGATTACCGCCCTGGCGACGACGTGTCCGTCGTAGTGGCCGCGGTGCTCCCCGAAGACGTCCCCCATGGCGCACGGCGCTTTACGGTGAGCTTTCCGGTGTAAAGAGTGGAGGGAGGCGCCCATGGCCGGTCGATCACCGGCCGCAGATCGGCCGCGAGGGAGAGCGGGGGGCCCGCAGGCCCCTGAGCCACATCCCACGCCCGTCGCTGGGCGCGTGGCCGTGGTGGGGCCCTGCGCGTCGGGCAAAAGTGTGCTCGTTGCTCGGCTGCGGGCGGCCGGCTATGACGCCTGGCAGCCTGCCCAGGAGCACTCGTACGTGCCCGATATGTGGCGCCGCCTCGCCCGCCCAGAGGCGCTCATCTACCTCGACGTCTCTCTGCCCGCACTCCTCGCACGGCGCCGCACCGACTTTGACCAGGACTATCTCGACGAGCAGCGCCGTCGGTTGGAGCACGCCCGGCGTCACAGCGACCTGTACCTGCCCACGGAGGATCTCAGCGAAGAGGAGGTGTTCGCTCGAGTGGTCCGTGCGCTCCGTGCGCTCGGCATCGCCCCTACACCCGCTGCCTCGGACGGTGCCCCCTAGCGGCGCTCCACCGGCGTCATGCCGTGTGCTCTGCCCAGTGTTTGACACCTCACTTTGCCCACTTATAATGGGGCGGTGGGCACGCTGCTCTATCGCAACGAGTGCCCCCGGTGACGCCGGGACTGGAGTCAGCCAGGACACCCATCGTGGGTGTTTTTCTTTGCCCGGTCTCAGGCCTTGCCCATACCACGGTATCGACGGCGTCGGCGCACGACCGTACCGAGATCCGTTCCATAGGAGAAGAGCATGCAGCAGCGCGACATACGGTTGCTCATCTTGATCGTGGTGGTCGCCGCCGTCGCGATCTGGGTGTCGTTGCCCTCGAACCCTGGCATCCACCTGCAGCTGGGCGACAAGAGCATCACCCGCGACATCCGTGTCCACCAGGGGCTTGACCTTCAGGGTGGAATGCAGGTCCTCCTCGAGGCTGACGTCCCGGAGGACCAAGCCGTCGATGCGGAATCCATGGCCGCGGCGCGCAAGATCGTTGAGAGCCGCGTCAATGGACTCGGCGTCACCGAGCCGGTAGTCCAGGGCATCGGCAACCGACGCATCCTCGTCGAGCTTCCCGGCATCGAGGACCCCGAGCAGGCCATCGCCAACCTACGCGAGACCGGCCTGATGGAGTGGGTCGATACCGGCGCCCAGTTCCTCCCGCCGGGAACGGTGGTCACCACCGACATGGCCACCTCCGCCGAGGCGGGCGAGACCGTCACGGATACCGAGACCGTGTACCATACCGTGCTCACTGGCAAGAACCTGCGCAACGCTCAGGTCGAGTTTGACCCGACGGGTTTCCCCGTCATCGCCTTCGAGCTGGACGATGAGGGCGCGCGCATCTTTGCGGAGCACACCGCCAACAACATCGGCCGCTACCTGGCTATCGCCCTGGACAAGACGATCATCTCCTGCCCGCGCATCGACGGGGCCATCCCCGAAGGGCGCGGCCAGATCACCGGCAACTTTACGGTGGATGAGGCCAAGGCCACGGTGCTGCAGCTACGCTACGGCGCCCTGCCCATCCCTCTCAAGGTCATTGATACGCGTGCCGTGGGCCCAACCCTGGGCCAGGATTCGGTGCAGCGCAGCATCCGGGCCGGCACCATCGGCATCATCGTTGTGCTGCTCTTTATGCTCGTCTATTACCGCTTGCCCGGTCTGTTGGCCGACCTGGCGTTGCTCATCTATGCCGTGCTCACGCTGGCGCTGTTCAAGCTGATCCCCGTCACCCTCACATTGCCCGGGATTGCCGGCTTTTTGCTCTCCGTGGGCATGGCCGTGGATGCCAACATCCTCATCTTTGAGCGCATGCGTGAGGAGCTGCGGCACGGGCGTACCCTGGGCCGCGCCGTGGAAGCGGGCTTTCGGCGCGCCTGGACGTCCATCCTGGATTCGAACGTCTCCACCTGGATCACCTGCGCCATCCTGTTCCTCTTTGGCAATAGCTTTGGCGCCAGCATGGTCAAAGGCTTTGCCCTGACACTGGCGCTGGGCGTGCTGGTGAGCATGTTCACCGCGGTGGTCGTCACGCGTACGTTTATGCGCGCCACCGTCGCCATCGCAGGCGATAGCCTGCGCGACAAAAAGTGGCTGTTGGGCATCTAGCGGAGGCGAGGAGGGTTCCATGTTCACCCTGATTCAGAAGCGACGCTGGTACTTTCTCATCTCCGCCCTGCTCATCATCCCGGGCCTGGTGGCGATGATCTATTCGACGGCCACCCTGGGCGCGCCACTGCGCCTGAGCATCGACTTTACCGGCGGCTCGTTGCTCGAGCTGAGTTTCGAGCAGCCCGTGGCGGTCGAGGATGTGCGCGCCGTGTTTACCGGCGCCGGGTTCGCTGATACCACCGTACAGACCATTGGCAGCGACGAGAACGTCGTCATCCGCGCCAAGCCCATGGAGGTCGAAGCCAAAGAGGCCATCGTCGCAACGCTCGAGGAGCGCTTTGGCACGGCGACGGAGCTGCGCTTTGAGAGTGTCGGCCCCACCGTCGGTCGCGAGACGACGCGCTCCGCTGGACTGGCCATCCTGGCGACGTCGGCCGCCATCCTGGCATTCATCGCCTTTGCCTATCGCAACGTACCCAACGCCCTGCGCTACGGCGTCTGCGCCATCGTCAAGATGCTCCACGACGTCCTCGTGCTGCTCGGCATCGCCAGCGTCCTGGGGCTCGTCGCCGGCTGGGAGGTCGACTCGCTGTTCCTCACCGCCGCCCTCACCGTCATCGGCTTTTCGGTGCAAGACGTGATCGTCGTCTTTGACCGCATCCGGGAGAACATCGGGCGGAGTCGCAGCGAGGACTATGAGACCATCGTCAACCGTAGCCTGCTCGAGACGCTGCACCGCTCCCTGGCAACGCAGCTCAACGCCATCTTTGTCATGGTCGCCATCATCCTCTTCGGAGGGGTGACGATCCGCCAGTTCATGACGATCATGGCCGTCGGCATGGTGGTCGGCACCTACTCGTCCCTCTTTTTCGCTGTCCCGCTCCTCGTGGTGTGGGAGCAGTGGCAGGCGCGCCGCGCGCTCGAGAAACGCATCGGGCAGCGCGCCGCCACCACCTGAGGCACGGCACGCATCCACCTGTACACCCCCGGGCAGCGCGATTGACCCTCCCCAGACCGGGCGGTATAATCAAAGGGAGTTGGTCTGCATGCGGGACGGTGGTGCGATGGGTCTAGTGTTGCTCCGCTATGGTGAGGTCGCCCTCAAGGGGCGCAATCGCGGCACGTTCCTCCGTCAGCTGAGGCGCAATGCGCGCGCCGCCCTCAAGGCGCACGGCGTGCGTGGCGAGGTGCGCTCCATCGGCAGCCGTATCCACGTGCGCACCGATGACGTCGAGGCCGCCCTCGACCCCCTGAGCCGCGTCTTTGGCCTCGTGTCGCTCAGCCCTGTCGCCGAGGTCGCCCGGGAGATGGGCGCCATCGCCGAGGAGTGCGTGCGTCAGGCTCGCGCCGCGGGCGTCGGGCCCAACGTCTCGTTCCGGGTGCGCGCCCGCCGCTCGGACAAGACGTTTCCCCACATCTCGCCCGAGATCGACCGCATCGCCGGCGAGGCCATCGTCGAGGCAACCAACGGGCGGGTGGATCTGTCGAACAACGCCGACGTCACCATCGGCGTCGAGGTAGGGGTGGATGCCGCCCTCGTCTACGGTCGCGTCGTTCCGGCGCCGGGAGGTCTGCCCGTCGGCACCGAGGGGCGCGTCGTTGCACTGCTGTCTGGGGGCATCGATTCGCCCGTCGCCGCCTGGATGATGATGAAGCGAGGCTGCGGCGTCATCCCGCTCCATTTGGCGACGAGCGATGAGGAGACGGCCAAGGTGCTGGACAACATCGCCGTGCTCGAGCGCTACTCCTATGGCTGGCAGCTCAAACCCATTATCCGCAGCCACGCCGAGGCCGTAGGCCCCATCGCCGAGCGGCTGCACGCCATCGGCGAGGAGCGCTGGACCTGCCTGTTCTGCAAGCGGGCACTGCTGCAGGCGGCAGTCAAGGTGGCGGTCGAGCTCAACGCCCACGGTATCGTCATGGGTGACGCTCTCGGGCAGGTGGCCAGCCAGACACTGCCCAACATGGAGGTCGTCTCCTACGGCATCGAAAAGCCGATCCTCCGCCCCCTCATCGGCATGGACAAAACCGAGATCGTCGACCTGGCCCGCCGCATCGGCACGTTCGAGACATCGACGCGCTCCCAGGCGCCGTGCGCCTTCCTGCCGCCCAACCCCATCACCAGCGCCAGTGTGGACAGACTGATCGACATCGCCCGACGCCTCGATGAAGAAGCCGCGTCCACCTAGGCCATGTTTCAAGAACGCACCCGACGTAGAAACGACGTCGCCCCGAGCGTAAGCGAGGGGCCTTGACACCCATCGACAGGGTTTCTCGCCACGCTCAGAACGACGCTGTGGCCCGTGTTCCAAACACTACCTAGGCCGCCCACACCGCCCCACGCCCCGGAGGGCACGTTGGACAACACACCGTTGCCCCGGACACCGCGCCGCACGCCGCACATCCTGCTGCTTGTCCTGCTGACCGCCCTGGTGGCCTGCGGCCGCCCTGCCGCTCAGGCTCCCGCGCCCACGGCGACGTGGTGGTCCGTGAGGGTGGCTCCGACGGCCACCGTCGCCCCGGTCGCGACGTCCACTGCACCGGCTGACGTACCCACGCCACTTCCGACGGCCACGCCCCTAACACAGCCGGCCGTCATCAGCGCGTACGTCACCGCATACCTGCCGGGCTGGGGGGAACGCCCCAGTGGCATGGCCCTCCTGGATGGCCGCGTCTATGTCGCCAACCAGCGTACCCACAACGTGTCGGTCATCGCCGGCGACGCGGTCAAGCGTGTCGTGCCGGTGGGCGCCCTGCCCGGCGCCATGGCTGCCGACCCCGCTTCGGGGCGTGTGTTCGTCCTGAGCCACGCGGATCGGACCGTCGCGGTGCTCGAGAAAGACGCCGTCGTTGCCACCTGGGAGCTTGCCGAGGCGGGCAGTGCGCTGGCCGTCGCCGGAGGGCGGCTATGGGTGGGGTCAGCCGAGGGGCGGCGCATCTCCCTGCTGGCCACCGACGACGGCACGCGCCTGGGCGAGGTATCGCTCGACACCAGCGGCAGCGTCATCGCCATAGCCCCCAGTGCCGATGGCGCCATCCTATACGTCGCCAGCCACCACCGCACCACCGCCGTGGACGTCGCCACCCTCTCCGAGATCGCCAACATCACGCTGAACAGCTATGGCACGCTCGCCGTGTCGGTGGACGGGAGCCGGGTGTACACCAACCACTTTGATCCCGAGGAAGGGAGCTCCTACCTGGTGGCCCTGGACGCCGCCTCGCTGACAGAGGTGCGGCGCCTGCCCGTGCCCCCCGACCCCTCGGCGGCCCTCGCCGCGCCCGATGGTGAGCGCGTCTACCTCCTGTCCTCCCATGCCAATGCGCTGCTCGTCGTCGACGGTGCCGCGATGGAGCCGCTGGCGTCCATCCCCGTCGGTCTCGAGCCCCAGCACCTCGTCCTCGACGCCGCCTCGGGAGCCCTGTACGTCGCCAACCGCCAGAGCGATAGCGTCACCATCATCGACGCGGTCGGGCTGGAGGCGCGCGAAACGATACCCCTTTCGGCCCACATCGAAGACCTGGAGGTTGATCCCGTCCACGGCGCCCTCTATGCTGCCGTGAGCAGCAGCGATCGAGTATTGGCCTTTGACGCCGACGGCTTGCGTAGCGCCTGGTACGTGGGACGGCACCCCGGCGCCGTTGCCGTGCTGCCGCATCGTGACGCGATCGCCGTCCTGCTGCGCTCCGAGGCGCGCCTGGCGCTGCTGAACCCCGGCGGCGAGGAGGCGGCCAGCTATCCCACCGGCCGCAACCCCATGGGCCTGACGGTGGACGCGACGCGGGAGCGGATCTATGCCGGGGACCTACTGGTCGACCCGGCGACCGGCGTCACCGAGACGCTGCGCATCGCGACGATCCAGGCGCTCACCACGGAGGAGCCGCCGATGGGCGTGACCATCGATACGCGCCGAGGGCGTGCCTATGCGCTGGCGTTCAGTGGGGTGCCGGGCACCAGCGGCGGCACCGTCGCCGCGCTGCTCGCGGATGGCGCCGCTAGCCAAGCTGATCCCGCCCCCGGGCGCCTGGGCGTCGTGCAGCTCCTCTACGATGCGGACATGGACCGCTTCTATGCCACCGTTGCCCATCTCGCTGGCTATGGCCTGCAGGTAACCGACGCCGAGACGCTCGCGGAGGTGGCCTTTGTGCCGCTCGATAGGCGGCCCAGCGCGGCGGCGCTGAACGGCACCACCCGGCACCTGTGGCTCGCCCTGACACCGCCTGACGACGCTGCGGCGGACACGCGCCTCGTGGCCATCGATACGCGCACCTTGGGAACGGCCGCCGAGATCACGGTGGACGGCCGCGTGCGCTCACTGGCAGTGGACACCAGCGCCAACCTCGTCTACGCCGGGGTAGACGGCATGGGCGACATCCTCGTCGTGCAGGACGTGGCCATGCCCGCCCCGCCGCGCCCCGCGAACCTACAGGCGCCGGCGCCCACCGCCAGCGCCACACCCGAGACCGCGCCCACCGCCGCAGAGACCCCACCGACACCTGCCACACCAACCCGCCCGGCCACCACCATCGCCCTAACGCCCACACCGGTGCCGGTCATTAGCCCCACACCGACGCGGGAAGAGCCCTGCAGCATGGAGGTGGATCCACGCCTGCAGGACGCTTACGCCCAACTCGGTGCCGAGGCGATGGGCTGCCCACGCGCCGACGCCGTCTTTGGCATCTGGGCCTGGCAGCCCTTTGAGCGCGGTGAGTTGCTCTGGCACCGCTCGTCCGCCGTCATCTATGTCTTTGCGCAGGATGGCAGCTGGCGAGGGTACACCGACGAATGGCACGAGGCGATGCCCGAGCTGAGCTGCGAGGCGCACCCATCGGAGGGACGGCTCCAGCCGATACGGGGGTTCGGTCGCATCTGGTGCCTGGTGGGCGAGGTGCAGGAAGCGGTGGGGTGGGCCCTCGACCCCGAGGTCGCCATCGATGGCATATCGCAAGAGTTCGACGGGGGCACCCTGGTGCAGAGGGCGGGGGTGGCCCGCCTGTTGCGCGGCGACGGGACGTGGGTGGCGCCGTAGCGGTGGGGCATCTCACCCGATCACGTTTTGCAGCAGCGCATACGCCGCCATGCCCACGAGCATGGTGAGCACCACGCTGCGGGTGCGCCACGCCACGACGAACGCCGGCACGGCGGCCAGCAGCGACACGTTGGTGAGCTCGAGCGCCAGGCGGCCGTCGCGCACCAGCAGCGCCTGCGCGAGGGAGGCGGCCAACACGGCGCCCGGGACGAGGCGCAACCAGCGCTCCAACCAGCCGGGGAACGCCACCCGCGTGAGCACCGCCATCGGCACGATGCGCAGCAAAAAGGTGCCCGCCGCCAGCCCAAGGATCACTGCCGTGATACCGAGAGCGTTCCCAGAGGTTACCTGACTGACAATGGCCCTCATCGCTTCCATGCCGCCCCCACCGTCGCCGCCAGCAGTGTGGCCACCATGACGTTCCACGTCCCGGGAACCACCAGCACGAGGGCCACGCTTACCGCTGCCGCGCCCAAGGCCACGATCGCCGCTCGGCGCTCCCGCACCAGCAGGAACAGCAGGCAGATGAGGCTGGCCGGTAAGGCAAAGTCAAGCCCCAGGCCCGAGGGGACGGTGGCGCCAAAGGCCATGCCCACTGCCGTCGCCACCTGCCACACGCCAAACACGGCCAGCCCCGAGCCGATGAAAAAGCGCCAGTCGGAGCCGTGCTGCTCAAACTCGGCCATGCTCACAGCAAAGCTCTCATCGGTGAGCAGCTGGGCCAGCACCGGCTGGAGCGGCCTGGGGGCCATCGCCACGTGGGGTGCCAGGGCGGCACTGAGGAGCAGCAAGCGGAGGTTGATGAGCACGCCGGTGAGCAGCACGGCAAGGTAGGCCGCCCCCTCCGACAGCATGCTGGCGGCGATGAACTGCGCCGTGCCGGCGAACACGGTGAGGGACATGAGCTGCGCCTGCCACGGCGCCATAGTGATGGCCGCCACCGTGCCATAGGCGACGCCAAAGGGCGCCACGCCCAGCGCGACGGGGAGGGTGGCGCGCAGCCCACGCCGAATGTGAGGCCACATGGATACGCGATGCTCCTTGCGTTCGATGGGGCTCGGATAACCGCGCGAGGGTAGCATGAGGGCGAGGCAGTGTCAAGTGGGCTCATGCCCACACCGCGATCCCCGCATTCCCCGGCAGCCCCCGCCACACCGTCTCTCGCACGGGGGGCTCCGCCGCATAGTACAGGTGCGTCGCGCAGCGACAGTCCGATGAGCCAAAGCGCCGGCCCCAGGGCACCAAGCCCGGTGTCTCCGCCAGGGCCCGCGCCCAGGTGCACTCCAGCCGCTCACGCCCGGGCCGGTACCAGATCTCTACGATCCGCGCATGCGCCAGCAGGGTGTCGATGTGCCAGTGCACCCTCTTGTCCCTGCGCAGGTGGCGCGCCAAGCGATGGCTGAGATTGCGGAGCGCGCTCCCCACGTAGAGATAGTGGCCGGGCGGAAAGGTGACCGCACCCAGCCGCCCCACGGTGATGGTGCAAGCCCGCTCGACCTCCATGAGCAGGATATAGGTGCCGGCATCCGGCGCGGTGCTCCCGCTCTCGGCGTGCGTCATGGTCGCTCCTCAGCGCAGCCGCCAGCTCTGCTCGGCGATGAGGTTCGTCTGGCCGTGAGCGCGTTGCACCGTCCCCTGGACCATCAACACGCTGGCACTGACGTACGTCTCGCGCTGCACCTCAAAGATATCGGGGCGGACGATGACATTGATCATGCCCCACTCATCCTCCAGTGTAAAGAAGGCGAACCCCTTGGCCGTGGGCGGCGCCTGGCGAACCGCCACCATCCCCGCGGTACGCACCCGCTGCCCGGCCCCCACGCGCTCCAACTCGGCGCTGGTGCACACGTTGGCGCCACGCAGCTGCTCGCGGAACAGCTCCATGAGGTGCCCCTCTGCCGCCATCCCCGTGGCGGCATACTCACCCATGAGCTCCTCGGCGTAGGACATGGCCTCCAGGGTAACGCCGTCGGGCGCCAGGGGGATGGGCAGCTCGTCCTCGCGGTAGCGCAGCCGGCCCAGTTCCCACAGGAGGGCGCGTCGATCACGGCTCCAGTCGGAGAGCGCCCCCGCCAGGATGAGGTTCTCGACCAGGCGCCGGGGCAATCGCGTACGCCGGCACAGGTCGCCGAGCCCGGTATAGCCGTGGGGCGGACGAGCCTCGACGACGCGGCCAGCCCCCACCTCCCCCAAGCCGTCCACGTAGCGCAGCCCCAGGCGAATACCGCCCCCCTCCACGGTGCACGGCTCGTCGCTGCAGTTCACGTTGATGGGCAGGATCGTCACGCCATGGTGCCGCGCGTCGCTGACCACCACCCGCGGCGCATAGAAACCCATGGGCTCGTTGTTGAGGATAGCGCAATAGTACTCTGCCGGGTAATACGCGCGCAGGTAGAGGGTGTCATAGGCCGTTTTGGCAAAGGCTGCGGCGTGGGACTTGCAGAATCCATAGCTGGCAAACCCCATCAGCTTGCCGAACACGTCGTCCGCTACCTCCTCAGAGACCCCCTGAGCCCGGGCACCGGCGACGAAACGCCGCCGAAACGCCGCCATGGCATCCTCAGAGCGATGGCGCGACATCGCCCGCCGCAGCATGTCGGCTTCCCCCGCCGAGAACCTGCCCATCACCATAGCGATGCGGATGATCTGCTCCTGGAACACGACGACGCCCAGTGTCTCTGCCAGGATCGGCTCCAGCAGGGGATGGGGATAGGTCACCGGCTGCCGGTTGTTGCGCCGCTGGAAAAAGGGGTGCACCATGTTCCCCTGTAACGGCCCCGGGCGGATGAGGGCTACCTCGATGACGATATCGCTAAAGCAGCGCGGCTTCATCTGCACCAATGCCTGCTGCTGCGCCCGCGACTCGACCTGAAACGCCCCAAGGGTGTCGGCGCGCTGCAGCTGGTGATACACGGCCGGGTCGTCCAGCGGCAGGGCATCCAGATCGATGCGCACGCCCCGCGTCTCCTCGATGGTACGCAGGCACTCGTCGATGGCCGAGAGGGTGCGTAGCGATAGCAGGTCCAGCTTGATAAGGCCGGCGTCCTCCACATTATCCTTGTCCCACTGGACAACGACGCGCCCCGGCATGGTGGCCCGCTCCAGCGGCACGACTTCATCGAGTCGGGAACGGGTAATGATCATCCCGCCGGTATGGATGCTCAGGTGGCGTGGGTACCCTTGGATGGCGGATTGCAGGTCCACGAACTGCTCCCAGAGCTGCATCGGCACGCCATAGCGCTCCGCCTCCTCCTCGGGGTCATACCCCGCGCTGCGCACGCCCCACTTGCCCTGGCTCTTGGCAAGGAGGTCGATGAGCTCGGCCGGCAATCCCAACGCCTTGCCCACGTCGCGCACCGCCGAGCGGGCGCGATAGGTCACATAGTTGCACACCATGCCCACGTGCGCCTCGCCATACTTGTGATAGACGTACTGAATCACCTCCTCGCGGCGCCGTGCACAAAAGTCGAGGTCGATGTCGGGCATGACCCGCGCCTCAGCGCTCAGAAAGCGCTCGAACAGCAGCCCATGGGCGAGGGGATCCACGTTGGTGATCCCCAGCAGGTAGGCAACGATGGAGTTGGCCGCCGATCCACGCCCGCGCACCTGGATCCCCTGCTGCTTGGCGAAATGGACGATATCCCACACCAGCAAAAAGTAGCTGGCCAGATCGGTCTGGCGGATGACGTCCAACTCGTGGCGCAGCTGGGCTTCGGCGCGAGTGGGATCGCGCGGGTAGAGGTGCGGCAGCCGCGCCAGGCAGAGCGCCGCCAGTCGCGCGTCGGGGGGGGCGTCGGTCTCGGTATCCGGCGGGGAAGCGGCCTCATCGCGAAAGTACAGCTCGACGCGACAGCGCGTGGCGATCTCGACGGTGTTCGCTAGGGCAGCGGGATACGCGGCGAACAGGGGCTGCATCTCGGCCGCCGATTTGAGATAGTACTCGGAATTGGGGCGCAGCAGCGTGCGGCACGCATGCACCGGCATATTGTGCCGGATGGCCACCAGCACATCCTGCAATCGCCGGTCCTGGCGCCGGGCATAGTGCACGTTATTCGTCGCCACCACCGGCAAGCCCACCCGGTGCGCACACGCTGCCAGGGCGTGGGCCAGTGCTTCATCGCCGGGGTGGTAGTGGCGCTGCAGTTCGGCATAGACGTGGTGCGGCCCGAACAGCTCGCGGAGCGCGCTGAGAGCCGCCAGCGCGCCGGGGGCATCGCCCGAGCGCAACAGGGCGGCCACCCGCCCCTGGCAACACCCCGTCAAGGCGATCAGTCCCGCCGTGTTCCCCTCCAGGTCATCGAATGCCAACGTGGGATGGCCCTTGGTGCCATTCAGCTGTGCGCGGCTGATGAGGCGCGAGAGGTTGCGATAGCCCCGCCGATCCTCCGCCAGGAGGAGCAGATGGCTCGTCGGGGCCAGCGCGGGATCCTCGGTAAGGGTGAGCTCGGCGCCGATGATGGGCGTGATCCCTCGCTCGCGCGCCGCCAGGGAGAAGCGGATGGCGGCATACAACCCGTCATGGTCCGTGAGGGCCAGGGCGGGCATGGCGAGCTCTGCCGCCCGATCGAGGAGCGCCTCGGGCGTCGAGCCGCCATCCAAGAGGGAAAAACACGAGTGGCAGTGTAGCTCGACGTAGGGCTCACTCATAGATCCTCTCGAGGTGCCAGGCACCCGTCAACAGATCGCAGTAGAGCACGCACCAGAACCCGCTGTCCGTGGTCACCTCCCAGTAATCGCGCCATACCTCCTCCTCCCACCAGTCAAGATGAATCCGCCAGTGATCGCTGATGTGCTGGACGCGATGCAGGTGCCGGTGCCAGCGGAACTCGATGGGTGCCTCGGACGCCAGCACCGCGATGGGCTGCCCCGACGTCCAAAAGGGACTCACAGGCGATACTCCTGGAACCGGTAGCGCCGCGCCATCAACGGCTCGCGTGCATCCATCAGGTTGGCCTGCACGACGCAGGCCGGCGTATACTTCTTGGCCAACAGCCGCAGCGTCTGCTCGAGTTGTAGGCGCGTGCGGGTGTGGACGAACAGGTCGAGCTGTTTGCCACTGGTGGGCTCCAGGCCCACCAGCCGTACGCCGATGGCGGCCACGCCCTCTGTAGCGGCGCCCCCTATGGTACCGCTGCAGAGGGCGCAACGATCCACGAGCTGCCCCCATAGGACGTGTACCGTCGCTGGGCCGGGGGTACTGCCGAGCCAGGTGGCGTGGCGCTGCACCGTACCATCGCCAAAACGCACCTCCAGCTGCAGGCGCTTGATGGCCCACGCCTCCTTCGGGGGTGGGAGATCGTCCATGGCGCGCGCCGTGAGCCGCATGGCCGCCTCAATGAGCGCCTCACGGCGCACCTCAGGCACCTCGAACTCGTGCCACGCCTTGACCATGCGCCGCCGGCGCCCCACCATGGGGCGGTCGTCCAGCCCTCGAGCGCAGCGGTGAACGATGACGCTCTCGGGGCCAAACTGCTCCGCCACCGAAGTCTCGGGGAGTGCAGCGAACTGCCCCACGGTACGCAGCCCCAGGATCTGCAGCCGACGCCACACCTCCCGCGAGAGGGGCACCGGCATGGCCTGTACCGGCATCGGCGCCAGGAACGCCGAGTCACTGTCCATGACGATCTGGTAGCCCACCTCGGCGGGCGCCGTGCGGGCGGCGACCAAGGCGGCGAATTTCGTCGCCGCCACCCCCAGGCGCGCACCGTCCCCAACGTGCAAGCGCATCTCGGCCAGGACGGTGCGCCCCCAGGCGTCCTCACTGCCATAGCGAGGAGTGACTCCTCGGGCGTCGAGGTAAGCCACGGCCCCCCCATCCTCGGGGGCCTCGCCCCCTTCCACGGTCCCCTCCTCGATGGCCGGGCTGTGTGCCTCCAGGGCCGCCAACCCACTCTCCCATCCCTCCACGGAGGGCCTGGGCGCTACCCAGATGCACGCCACGCGTCGCTGTCGGCTTTTACGTCGTTTCATGGCTTTTCCTTACTCCATCGTGATGCCGTCCTCACGCACAATCTCGAGCGTCACCCTCTGGTGCGGCGGACCAAGGCGATTCTTGATCACCGTGACCTCGGCGGCATACCCTACAACCCGCGCTCCACGCTGCAGCCAGCGCAGCCGTCGGAAGGCCAGCCGCACGCTGGCCATGTACGGCAAGGGAAGATCGCCGGGGTACACCTCCGGCGCCGACACCTCGGTGATAAAGAGGAACGTGTTCAAAGAGTGCGCGATCACGGGCGTCCAATCACGCACGGCGCGGTGGAACGCGGCGTGAGCGTCGCTACCGGTCAACAGGTAGAGATCATGGACGCGATCGAACACCACCGCCGCCACCCCGCCGGCGCGCAGCAGATCCCCCGTCATGGCCAGAGCATGGGTGAACCCCTGGGGCCGCAGGATCGTCAGACCCTCCAGACAGACACCACAGCGCACGAGGTTGTCGATATCGACCGTGGCGCCGACATCCACATAGGCCACCTGCTGACCACCCCCCTGGGCTTGGGCGAGCACCCGCGCCGCCACGGTAGCCTGCCCCGCCGTGCCATAGCCGATCAGCTCGCTGAACTTGCCCCGTGGCAGCCCGCCGATCCCCAGGGCGTCGTCCAAGGCATCCAAGCCGGTGGGACAGACGGGTACGTCGGACTCGGGGGTATCTCCGAGGCGATAGATGGCCCGCGCGCCCCAGCGCCGTTGCAGGGCGGCGACCGTCGCTTCGAGAGCTTTGGTTTGTCGTGACTGTGCCATCATTACGGCCCTCGGAACCATTATATAGAACATGTGTTCTATAATCAAGGGGCAAGTGGGAAAAATACACCGAAATACTCCTTATGTCGCCCCTACAGCCCTCAGCACCCGCACGAGCGCACATCATGGCAAGGCACCGCAACGCCGTGAGCGCGCTGAGCGTCCGCCGCAGGGCAAACCCCCGAGCTAACGGCTCAGGGGCAGTGCCCCCGCGCTCGCAAGCCCACCTGCGCAAGCCCCCTTTCTCGATGCTGGGCGTGGCGCTGTGCCGCATCCCGCTCTCCACGCGTGTCGAGAGAAGGAGCGGGCACCCGATGTTCGTCGTCCCGAGCGCAGCGAGCGACCCTGATCCGCAAGGCGCGTCGTCCCCATCAGAAGGTCCCCTCGCCCCGTTCCTCTCCCCCGCAAGCACGGCGCGGGTGCGTGAACACACCCTCGCCCCTCTCCCACACATGGCTTGCCGATAATCGGTCGCTGTGATATAATCAACTGTCAGAGGATCGACAGGCCAGGAGGAACTCCACTACATGAAAGAGTACAAGGTGCAGGACCTGCGCAACGTAGCGCTACTCGGGCATGGCAGTTGTGGCAAGACGACACTCAGTGAAGCCATGCTGTACGACGCTGGCGCCGTGACGCGTATGGGCCGGATCGAAGACCACAACACCGTCTCAGACTATGACGAGGAGGAGCAGGAGCGCGGCCTGTCCGTCAACACTTCCGTGTTGCCGGCAGAGTGGCAGAACCGCAAGCTAAACATCCTCGACGTACCGGGGTACATGGACTTTGTCGGCGAGGTCAAGAACGCTCTTCGTGCTGCCGACGGCGGTGTGCTGGTGGTGTGCGCCTCCTCCGGTGTCGAGGTGGGCGCCGAACTGCACTGGGAATTCCTCGACGAGGCCGGCATCCCTCGCATGGTCTTTGTCAACAAGATGGACCGTGATAATGCCGATTACGCGCGGACTGTGGACCAACTGCGCACCAAATTCGAGGCCACCTTTGTCCCCATCACCCTACCCATCGGCGCGAGGGACAGCTTTACGGGCATCGTCGACCTGGTGACCATGAAGGCCTACCTCGGTGCCGAGGGCAAAGAGGGCGAAATCCCCGCTGACATGCGCGACCAGGTCGAGGCGGCCCGCACCGAGATGATGGAGTACGCCGCCGAGGCCGACGACGAGCTGATGATGAAGTACCTCGAGGGTGAGGAGCTCACCACGGACGAGATCTATTCGGCGCTGCGTACGGGCTCCATCGCCGGCCAGTTCGTCCTCGTTCTTGCTGGATCGGCCACCAAGAACATTGGCGTGCGTCGCCTGCTCGACGCCATCGCTGCCTATCTCCCTGCGCCCTCCGATGTCGAGCGGACGGCCACGAATCCCGTCACCGACGACGAGGTGACGCTCACGCCGGATCCCGCCGCACCGGCTGTCGCCCAGGTGTTCAAGACCCTGGCCGACCCCTTTGTGGGCAAGCTGACCTACTTCCGGGTGTTCAGCGGCACCATCAGCTCGGATAGCCGCATCTTTAACGCCACCAAGAATGAGGAGGAGCGCCTGGGCCAGCTCTTCCTCGTGCGCGGCAAGGAACAGATCCCAGTCGACTCGATCCCAGCAGGGGATCTTGGCGCCACCGCCAAGCTTGGCGTGACCGTCACCAGTGATACCCTGTGCGACCGGGGCAACCCATTCGTGCTGCCGCCGATTACCTATCCCGAGCCGCTCTTCTCGGTGGCCGTGTTCCCCAAGACCAAGGCGGACCTCGACAAGCTCGGTAACGGCCTCTCGCGCCTCATCGAGGAGGACCCGACCCTGCGCGTCGAGCGCAACACCGAGACCAACGAGACTATCCTGTCGGGCATGGGCGAGTCGCACATCCAGATCGCGGCGCGCCGCCTGGCACAAAAGTTTGGCGTCGAAATCGTGACCGAGGTGCCCACCATCCCCTACCGGGAGACGATCACCAAGGTCGCACAGGCACAGGGGCGCCACAAGAAACAGACCGGCGGCCGTGGCCAGTTCGGCGACGTCTGGCTGCGCTTCGAGCCGCTCGAGCGCGGCGCCGGGTTCGAGTTCGCCAGTGAGATCTTTGGCGGGGCGGTGCCCAAGAACTATGTCCCCGCCGTGGAGAAGGGCATCCGCGAGATCGCCGAGCAGGGCGTCATCGCCGGGTTCCCCACCGTCGACTTTCGGTGCGTCATCTATGACGGGTCCTACCACCCTGTAGACTCGTCTGAAATGGCGTTCAAGCTCGCTGCGCACCTCGGCTTCCGCAACGGCATTCCCCAAGCGGGGCCCGTGCTGCTCGAGCCCATCATGGAAATCGTCGTGACCGTACCGGAAGAGTTCATGGGCGACATCTTGGGCGACCTGAACACGCGGCGTGGCCGCGTCCTCGGCATGGAGCAGTCCCGCGGCAACGGCGTCGTCACCGCGCAGGTGCCCCTCGCCGAGATCCAACGCTACGCCACGGACCTGCGCTCCATGACGCAGGGACGCGGTATCTATCGCATGAGCTTTTCGCACTATGACATTGTGCCCGCGCACATCGTCGACAAGGTGGTGGAAGAGACGAAAAAGCGCGAGGCTCAGCGCGAATAGCACCGCACGCCGTCTTTGCAGCTCCATCACGGGCAACCGCACAGGTTGCCCGTGCCTCTATTGGCCGAGCAATCAACGGGCGCCGTCGCGCGCGACGGCTCGGCGCCCAGCGGCGCTCGACACCTCTGTACCCGCCGACTATACTCAGGGCATTGGGTTGTTAGCAGCCCCATACGATGCGAGGACTCGTGATCAAGGTCGACCTGCACGTCCACACGCACTGCTCCCCTGACTCGCTAGCGACGCCCACCGACATCCTGCGGTGGGCCGCGCGTCACGCGACCGATCGGGTGGCCATTACCGATCACGATACCATCGAGGCGGCCATCGAGATGTATCGGCGTTGGCCCGATAGGGTGATCGTGGGCGAGGAGGTCAAGTCGAACCAGGGTGAGATCATTGGCCTGTTCCTCCAAGAGGAGGTGCCGGGCGGCCTCTCGCCAACCGAGACGATCCGCTGCATCCACGATCAGGGTGGCGTGGTCTATGTGCCGCATCCCATGGATCGCATGCGGGGTTCGGCGCTCGCCTACGACGCGCTCCTCGAGGTGGTCCAGGAGGTGGACGTGATCGAGACGTTCAACGCCCGCGTGACGGTGGCGGCGGACAACCACCTTGCCGGCGAGTTTGCCGCGATCCATCGGCTGCCACAAGGAGCGGGCAGCGATGCCCACTACGCTCCCGAGGTGGGCAGGGCGTACGTCGAGATGCTCCCCTTCGTGACGCCCCAGGATTTCCTCTACGCCATCCGCCACGCGCGCGTCCAGGGCCGTATCGCCTCACCCCTCGTGCATCTTGGCAGCACCTACGCGCGAGTGGCCAAGAGCGTCATGGCCGCCCTCTCCCTGGCTCGGTAAGCGAGCGTCATGTCGGCGGGGGTTAGCCTGCTGGTGCTCATCGCGTCCCTGGCCGCCGCGATCGTGCCAACCGGATTGTACGTGCTAGCCGTCTGGTGGCTGGATCGCTACGAGAAGGAGCCGCTGCATCTGTTGGCAGCGGCCTTTATATGGGGCGCCCTGCCGGCCATCGTCGTCGCCCTGATCCTCGAGCTCGTCACCGACGCCTCCATCGCCTCCATCGTAACCCTCTCGCAGGGGACCAGCGACGTCCTCAACGCGAGTGTGGTGGCTCCCGTCGTAGAGGAGGTCGTCAAGGCGGGAGCCGTGCTGGGCATCATCGTCCTGTTTCCCACCGAGTTCGATGGCGTGCTGGATGGCATCATCTATGGCTCCGTCGTGGGCATCGGCTTTGCCATGACGGAGAACCTGCTCTACTTTGTGAGCGCCTGGAGCGAGGGAGGATTCGAGTCCTGGAGCGTGGTCGTGCTCGGGCGCGCCCTGGTGTTCGGCTTTAGCCATGCCATGTTCACAGCTTTCACGGGGATCGGGCTGGGCATGGCGTACAGTCGACGCCGCACCGCGCTACGTCTCGCGTTCGCCGCCGCCGGCCTCGGTGCCGCGGTGGTGGCGCACGTGCTGCACAACCTGTTCCTCTCTGCCGGTGGCCTGTGCTTCGTGAGCCTGCTCGCCGACTGGCTGGGCCTGTTGGTGGTGGGCGCCGTCGCCGCGGCCGCCTGGCGCCGCGAACGACGCTGGATCTACGAAGAGCTGGCCCACGAGGTATCCCTGGGGACCCTGACACCCGCCCAGTACCAGGGCGTCATCCATCGCCATCCCGGTGCTCCCGGCCCGTGGCGCTCGCTGATGCGCAACGCGACCGCGTTGGCCTTGAAGCGGCATCAGCTGGCGTCTCTCGGCGACCGACGTGGTCGTCGCGCCGCCCACATCGCCGCCCTCCGCGGGCGCATCCTCGAGAGCCAGCGAGCCTTGGGCGATCCGGCCGTTGCCGATCTGCGCGCATGCGGCGCCTGCGGAGCGTACGCCAGCCGACCCAACCGCTTCTGTCCCGTCTGCGGAACCCCCTGGCCCCCCTACCCGCAGCCGTAGGGCCGCCACGATCGCTGCGCATGCACCCTATCACCGAGAGGAGGTGTCTATGAGAATCGGTGTGCTTTCCGACATTCACGATAACCTGTGGGCCTTGCCAGAGGCGCTCGCGCGCCTCAGCGACTGCGAGGCCCTTCTCTGCCTGGGTGATCTGTGCGCCCCCTTTACCATCACCGAGATCGCCCAGAGGTTCTCAGGCCCGGTGCACCTCGTATGGGGCAACAACGACGGGGACAAGTTGCTCATCGCGCGCAACGCCGAGGCGGCCGGAAATGTCACCATCCACGGTGAACTCGCCGAGCTCGAGCTGGGGGGACGATCCATCGCCATGACCCACTACCCCAACATCGGCCAGGCGCTGACCCGCGGCGAGACGTACGACCTGGTGTGCCACGGCCACTCCCATCAGCGGAGCATCACGCAGATCGGGCGAACCACGCTTCTCAACCCAGGAGAGGTGATGGGCCGGCTGGGCGTGCGCAGCGTCGCCGTCTATGACACCGTCAGCGCCCGTGCCGAGATCATCGAGTTCTAGACTGCTGGAGGCCGCGATGATAGCTACTCTTCCGGGACCCACCTATGAGGAAATGCTGCACCCGCACCGGATCGACCCCGCCATGCGCGCTCGGGGGCGAACGGACGGCCGCGCGGGCCTGTTTGACATCGCTTGGCGCGACGCCGAGGGTCGCCCCTACGTCGACGTGCTACCGCGCGAGCTGACGGGCGTCGACGCGCCCATCGCCGTGCTCTACGGTCGCGACATGCCCACCGGCAGCCACAAAGTGGGGGCGGCGTACTCGGTACTGGCCGAGGCAGTGTTGGCCGAGGGGTTGGAACCGGGCAAGCATACCTGCATCTGGCCCTCCACGGGCAACTATGGTATCGGGGGTGCCTGGGTCGCCAGGCAGTTGGGATTCGGCAGCATCGTCGCGCTCCCCGAGACGATGAGCGCCGAGCGCTTTGCCCTCCTGCGGCGCTACGGCTCGGACATCGCCACGACCCCTGGCTCCGAGAGCAGCGCACGCCAGGTATTCGACCGCTGCCAGGCCCTCGTGGCGTCGGACCCGGCGCGTATGCGCGTGCTCAACCAGTTCGAGTCCTTTGGCAACTACCGGTTCCACTATTATGTCACCGGCAACACCATCGCCGAGATCGCCGCCGAGCTGAGCCAGCGTGGCATAGGCCGGGGCCGTGTGGCGGCATTTGCCTCCGCCATGGGCTCGGGGGGAACCATCGCCGCCGGTGACCGCCTCAAGCAGCTCTGGAGCGACGCCCTCGTCGTCGGAGTCGAGCCGATCCAGTGCCCCACCCTCTCCAGGGGCGGCTTTGGCGACCACCAAATCCAGGGCATCGGCGATAAGCACGTCACCTGGATCCACCATGTGCACACCATGGATGCCATGGTGGCGGTGGACGATCGCGAATGCCTGCTGGGGCTCCAGTTGCTCACCGAAGAAGCCGGCTGGAAGGTAATGACGCAACGCTACGGCGTGCCGGAGGATGCGATATGCCGCATCGCCACCTACGTGGGCATCTCGGGGGTGTGCAATATCCTGGCGGCGATCAAGACGGCACGGTACTTTGGCCTCTCAGGCGACGGCCTCATCGTCACCGTGTGCACCGACACCATCGACCGCTACCGCTCCACCATGGAGCAACTCACCGACGAGAACGGCGCGATGGACGAGGTCGAGGCGGCGGTGCGCCTGGAGAGCATCTTTCATCGCCAAAAGACGGACTGGGTCCTCGAGGCGACGCACGCCCTGCGCCGCCGCTGGCACGACCTCAAGTACTACACCTGGGTGGAGCAGCTCGGCAAGAGCGAGGCCGAGCTCGCAGCACTCGCCGATCCCGAGTTCTGGCTGGCCGAACAGGCCAAGGTCGCCGACGTGGATCGCGGTATCCTGGCGTTACGCTAGACATCGCCTGCCGCGCAAAGACAGGGCCCCTCGCGTAGAGGGGCCTTGTCCTTGCGTCCTGCGGCGCACTCACATCTCGTCACCTGTGTACCCCATCTCCCGCCAGATGCGGCGCGCCTCCTCCAGGTGTTCGGGGATCACCTCGCGTACCTTGCCACGCGACGAGATGGGCGGGGCGTTCGGGTCGTCGAGATCCATCGGGCGCCAGTGGTCGTTCTCGTACGCGCAGCGTGAGGCTTCGCTGCCGAAATCGGGCACGGCATAGCTGTTGCCGTTGTCCAGCACGCTCTTCCAGGCGAGGATGCCGATGACCGACATGGCCACGCCGCGGTAGACGTCGAGGTACGGCTGCTCGCCGCTGCGGATCGCCTCGGCAAAGTAGTGGTTGGTAAAAAAGTCGCCCCCGCCGTGGCCGGCACCGGTCGCTCCCTTGGCCCACTCTGGGAACTGGGGATAGTAGACCTTTTCCGTCACCTGCCCCGGCTTGAGGTCCCATTCGTCATGGACGACGCGCACGCTGCCCGGCCCCCAGTAACCGGGCCCGCGGCCGGTCTCCATCAGCCCCGACTCGCCGTGGAGCCGATAAAAGATGCTGTGCCCGGGGAGCCCCCCTTGGAGCAGTTTGAACACGGCGCCGTTATCCATGACGGCAATGATCAGCCCGCCCTTGTCACACCGGCGCCACAGGCGCTTCTTGGCGCTATCTTCCGGCAGGGGCGAGGCAAACCCGTTGACTCGCACCGGCATCGTGTCGGTGATGACCATCAGGGGCGCCATGGCATGTGTGCAGTAGTAGGTCGTAGGGATGTTGTTGCGCCAGTGCCGCAGCCCAGGCGAGATGCCCATAGACCACTCGAACGACCCCGGATGGTTATACTCCCCCTCCGCGTACAGGACGCGCCCAATCTCGCCCGCGCGGTAGAGGCGCGCCATCTCTTGGTTAAACGCCGTGTAGGGATAGTTCTCGGCAAACATATAGATCTTGCCAGACGCCTCCACGGCACGGCAGAGCGCCACCCCCTCCGCGAGGGTGCTGCACGCGGCGCACTCGCTCATGACGTGCATGCCCGCCTCGAGCGCCTTGATGGCGAACGGCGCATGCTCGTGGAAATAGTTGGCCAACACCACCGCGTCCATGTCGTGCTCGAGGAAGCGGTCATAGTCCGTATAGGCTACGACCCCATAGCTCTTGGCCACCTCCTGCAGCTTGGCCTCCCAGGTGTCGCACAAGGCTACCAACTGCATGCCGGCGCTCTCGGCCTGTCGGGCAAAGGTCTGACCGCGGCCCACACCAACGACGCCCACGCGAATCGGCTCTGATCGCTCGCCCACATTCCCCTCCCTCATCGGTGCGCCCCGCCCCACGGCGGGTTACGGACACTGCGCCGCATCGATGGCGTCGACGCGTGACAACACCTGGCGCACCACGGCATGCGTGTCATCGTCGCGGTGCACAAAATCGATAGCATCGGTCTCGATGACGAGCACGGGGCACAGGGTGAGCCCCGCCACCCACTCCTCATAGAGAGCATTCAGCTGCTCGAGATACGCAGCGCCGATCTCGTGCTCGTACGGGCGTCCCCGGAGCGCGATGCGCTGTAGCAGCGTCTCGACGGAGGCCCGCAGGTACACCACCAGCGTGGGCGGGGGCACCAGATCGCGCATCACTTCGTAGAGCTGGCGATAGACGCGATAGTCACGCGGGCTCATCAGCCCCTGGTCATAGAGGTTGCGCGCAAAGACCTCGGCGTCCTCGTACACCGTACGATCCTGAATCACCGTGCCCAGGTGCCGCGTCAGCTCGTAGTGGCGCCGGAGCCTCTGGGAGAGAAAGAACACCTGGGAGTGAAAGCTCCAGGTGCGCATGTCGCGGTAAAAGTCGGCCAGGTACGGGTTGGCATCCACGGCCTCAAAGAAGGGCCGCGCGCCGAGCGCCCGGCTGAGCACCTCCGTGAGGGTGGATTTACCCACACCGATGTTGCCGGCGATGGCGATGAAGCATCGATCCATGGCTAGGGTTCCTTGCGGCGGGTGGCGGTGTCCGTCCCCTCACCTCGGGCCAAGCCTTGGAAACGCCGCAGGTAGGCGCTCTCCAGGTCGACCCCCAGGCGGTTTGCCAGCGCGAGGACGTCGGTGAGGCAGTCCACCAAGCCCTCCTGGAGCGCGCGCTGTGACTCGACCACCGCCTCCTGCTGCGCCTCGAGCCGGTTGCCATAGCGCTCTTCGGTGACCTCCTCCCGCTCGAGCACGTGCGCCATCAGCCCCGAGAGCTGCCCCACCCGTTCCTGGAGGCGCATCACGGCATAGTAGGGGTTGGCCGCCACCCCGGCGTCGTTGTCCGTCAGCCGACGCAAGCGCTGCAGGTCCGTCAGCCGTCGCCGCAGCGTCGCACGCTGCACCTCGGCCGCCCGCTGGTCGGTCGCGCCGAACTGGGGCAACTCGGGCTGGTGCGTGCCTTGGCCAAGCGCCGAGCGCACGCGCTGCACCACGGCGGCAAGATCCTCGCGATTGCGCACATAGTCCAAATTGTTCGTGTCGATGGTGAGGATGGGCGCCTCGGTGTACTCGCGCGCGAACGCCTCGTACGCCTCGACGAGCCCCTCGATGTACGCCAGCGACATGCCGCGCTCGTAGGGCCGGTCGCGCACGGCGATGCGTTGCATGAGCACCGGAGGGTCGGCATAGAGGTAGACGATCAATTCGGGCACGACCACGTTCTCAGCCAGGGCCGCGTGCAGGTGCTCGTACGTGTCGAGCTCGTCACCGGACAGGTTCTGCCGGGCAAAGAGCCGGTCCTTGGCAAAGGTATAGTCCGACACCACCAGCCCCCGCTCGAGCAGACGCGCCACCACCCTGTGCTGCTGACGGTAGCGGCTGAGCAGGAAAAAGATCTGCGTCTGAAAGGCATAGCGGGCGCGATCGGCGTAAAAGTCACTGAGGAAGGGGTTCTCCTCAAAGACCTCGAGCAGGAGCTGCGCGTTCAGCTCGGGCTGTAGCAGGCGAGCGAGGGCCGTCTTGCCCACGCCGATGACGCCCTCGATGGCGATGTAGGGTCCCGATGGCACGGTGACGCCTCCTGCGCAGGGAATGCCGTTGGGTATTGCTGGTAGGATAGAGGGGCCACCAGCGCATGTCAACTCGCCAGCGCTTGGGCCTGTCCAGGGCTCTCAGCCTTCGGCTGGCCTGGGCCGTGTTTGGAGAATGCACCCACCGTAGAAATGATGTCGCCCCGAGTGTAAGCGAGGAGCCTTGACGCCCATCGAGAACGTTTCCTGCCACGCTCAGAACGACGCTGTGGCCCTTTTTCCAAACACTACGTAGCGCGCCGCTCACGGAGGTCAGGCGCTTGCACCGCCAAGCCCGCCTGTGGAGGGGACAGAGCGCACCTCTGGCGCGCAACCCGTTTGGTCACTGATCCGTATAGGCGTATGATCTAGAAAGGAACAGCGCCACAGAGAGGCGGTAGTTGGGTGGGAGTCGATCAGGAGAGCCTGTGGGTCGCCCAGGCACGGCAGGGCAACCAGGATGCCTTTGCCCGATTGGTAGAGGCCTATCAGGTGCCCGTCTACAACCTGGCCTATCGCATGTTGGGCAGCGCTGCCGAAGCTGAGGATGCCACGCAGGAGACCTTTGTGCGGGTCTATACGCGGTTCGACACCTACGACCCGACGCGCAAGTTCTCTTCGTGGATCCTTTCCATCGCCTCACACCACTGCGTCGACCGGCTGCGCCGTCGGCGTGATGCTACCGTATCGATGGAAGAGATCATGGCCTGGCGCTGGGTGCCCGACGAACGGCCACGCCCTGAGGAGCGTGTCGTCACGCGCGAGAGAAGCGACGAGATGCGGCGCCTCCTCGATGCGCTACCGCCCCAGTATCGGCTGGTGATCGTCCTGCGGTACTGGTACGATATGTCCTACGACGAGATCGCCGAGGTGACGGCATCGACCATCAGCGCGGTCAAGTCGCGGCTCCATCGAGCGCGCCAAGTCATGGGCGCGATGCTCGCGGATCAAGATGGGGCCGACTCCGAGGGGGATGCCGCCGATGAGCCGGCGGAGAGGAGGCTATCGCCAAGTGCAGTGTCACACAGCTTCTGAGTACATGTCCGCGCGCCTGGATAGCCAGCTGACGGGAGAGGAAGAGAGCGCGCTGGAGCAGCACCTGGCGGGCTGTGCACGATGCCGCACCGAGTGGGCGTGGCTGCAGCACGCCGACGCCCTCTTTGCAGGGCCTCCCCTCGCCACCCCCTCGCCCCTGTTGGCCCAGAACGTCATGGCGCGGGTGCAGCGCCACGCCACGCGGATGACCATGCTGCGCGGCGGCATGATCCTGTTCCTGGGGATCGTCATCATCCTGGGAATGGTCATCATCCCGATGGTCGCCCTGTCCGGGCCGATGGACACGGTAGCCAGTAGCCCCGCCACGGTGAGTGCCCTGGTGGGTGTCATCGTGCGCATCGCCGGCATCCTGGCGACGCTCGCCCAGGCCGCCTATCTCGTCCTGCGGGCTGTAGTCGCCAGCCCGGGCATCGCGGCACTGGTGGTCTATGCTCTGGCGGCGGCCGCTCTCGTGCTCTGGTGGGTCCGTATCGTGGCCGGGCCCGGTTCACTGACGATGCGCTAGCGCACCTGGTAGCGTCGCTTCGCGCTCACACCACCCTGGGAGGAAGGCATGGCTGTCGTCCGCCGCGTGTTGGCCGTACTACTCGTCGTGGGGGCGTTCCTGGGCCCCGCACAGCCGGCGTTGGCTCAACGAGGCGGCCACACCATCTTTGGGCAGGACTATACCCTCGCGAGTGGCGAACGCCTCGCGGGGGATCTGGTAGTGTTGGGAGGCACCACGCACCTCGAACCGGGCAGCGTCGTTGACGGCAACATCACCGTGATGGGTGGCGAGACCGTCATCGAGGGGCTTGTCCACGGGGATGTGGTGGCGATGGGCGGCAGCCTCGAGTTGGGCGCCCGGGCCGACGTCGGGGGCGATCTGGTGGCGTTCGGCAACGTGCGCCGTCACAGCGGCGCCACCGTGCGCGGGGATCTCGTCACCGGCGCCGGCGTTGCTCGCCACCTCGAGGGCCTGCCCCGCATGTTGCCCGAACGCGTGGCGCCCGCGCCCCAGGTACCACAGTCGGCCGGTCTCTCCGAAAGCTTGTCGTGGTTGACATCGCTCCTCCGACAGGTGCTGGGGCTGGCGACCGTCCTGGCGGCGGCGGCGCTGCTGACCATTCTCTTCTCCACCCAGCTCGCCCGCGTCACCCACACCATGTCTAGCGCGTGGCTCCAGTCGGCCGGCGTTGGAGCGCTGACGGCTGTGGTGGCGCTCATTCTGGCGCCCATGCTGGCAATCACGTGCATCGGGCTGCCCGTGTCCTTCGTAGTCATCGTGGCGCTCGGGCTGGCGGTGCTCCTCGGATGGACGGGCGCCGGGCACATCGTGGGCGAATCTGTGGCGCGGGCCGCCAACCTCCGGCTCACGGCATCGGTGGGCAAGGTATTGCTGGGGGTCGGCCTCATCAGCCTCATCGCCATGCTGCCGTGCCTTGGATTCCTCATCACGCTTACCCTGGCGGCCTGGGGCCTGGGCGCCACCGTATTGACACGTTTTGGTACGCGCCCCTACGAGCCCGTCGTCCCGCCGCGGTCTGAGGACGGTGCGCCGGGCGAGGCGCCAACGCCCCGCGGCGGCACGCGTCCCCTCAATGCCCTTCCCGACGACGAGTAGCCGGCGGCGCCCTGGCAGCGCGGGCGCCGGCGCGCCATGCCTACGACGCGTCCGCAAGGCTCAGATTCCGTGCCGTGCGGCACGCCCTGTGATGTGCACCGAGCGCGCCGATCTCTCAGCTTTGGACATCCCCGCCCCCGCACCCACTTGTGCTCAACCCCTGCTGCGATGTATGCTCATCCTTACCCATAGATGAAACCGGACTGGTATGGTATACTTTTGTGGTATACTCTGGGTAGGAGGCGTGCATCGACGATGGTAGAGATCACGCTCAGGATGACATCGCGCATACCGCTGGTCGCAGTAGCCGTTCTGTTGCTGCTGCAGATCTTTTCCCCTGCCCCTGTCATCCAGTTTGTGTTGGTTACGATCGCCGGCGTATTGGGCCTCGCCTACCTGTGGGCGCGCCAGCTGAGCCGTGGCATCTCGCTGCAGCGGCAGCGGCGCTACGGCTGGGCACAGGTGGGCGACATCATCGAGGAGCGCTTTATCCTGCACAACGAGTCCTGGGTGCCCGCCATCTGGGCCGAAGTGCGCGATTTCTCGGACCTCCCCGGCTACCAAGCGGGCCGTGCCGTTGGTATCGGCGCACAGAACACCGTCCGCTGGACGACGGAGGGCAGGTGTGAGCGGCGCGGCATCTATACCCTCGGCCCCGTCGAGGTGCTCGTCGGTGACCCCTTTGGCATGTTCGAGGTGCGCCTGACCCACGCCTACCGCGACCAGTTCGTCGTCTATCCTCCGGTGGCCTCGCTGCCCCAGCTCCTCGAACCCCACGGCTTGGCGCGCGGCGCTGCCCGCACGAACGTCCGCACCCTGGACATGACCACCAACGCCTCCTCCGTGCGGGACTGGGTGCCCGGGGACGCCCTCAATCGCATCCACTGGCGCACCACCGCCCGCCGCTCGTTTGCCAACAACGAGAGCATCTATGTCAAGGAGTACGATCTCGAGCCCTCCGGTGACCTGTGGATCATCGTCGATCTGGCCGCCGCGGCGCACGTGGGCGAGGGTACCGAATCCACCGAGGAGTATGCCGTCATCCTGGCAGCGTCGCTGGCCAACCAGATGCTGCGCGCCAACCACGCCGTCGGGATGTTCCTCTACTGCGACGAACCGATGGTCATCCGCCCCGCCCGCGGGCCGCAACAGCTGTGGGAGCTGTTGCGCGCCTTGGCGGGCGCCCACGCCGTCTGCGAGGCGACCTTTGGCCAGGTGCTCGAGAAGGTCGACCCGCTCATCGGGCGCGGCATCTCGGCGTCGCTCATCACCCCGTCGACGGATCCCGAATGGATCCGCGGACTCTCGACGCTCCTGCGCCGTGGCATCCACTGCTCAGCACTGCTGCTCGACGCCGGCTCGTTCGATGGCCACGGGCCGGTTCGCACTGGCACGCAGGGGGTGCTCGGCGCCCTCGCCGACCTCGGCGTGTCCGGACACATCATCCGCCGGGGGTTTCGCTTCGAGCTGCTGACGCAGCGCCGCCAGCAGCGCCCCGAGTACAAGGTCCTCGGTACGGGACGGGTGGTGGTCACCCGGGCGGGGACCGAGGAAGAGGCCGCATGGGTCTCCGTTGGTCAGAGGGAGAGCTAGCCCATGGCGACACGACGCATGTTCGTGCGGGCCATCCCTGGGAGGCGCTTTGACATCGTCCTCTTGGCCCTCGTCTTGGGCGCTGTGGCCTGCCTGCCTGGCGTGATCCGCGCCACCGGGTGGGCGCCAGAGGCCGATCGCCTCATCTGGGCGGCCCTGTGGGGCGCCATCATCGGCATGGTCGTTGCCCACAGCCCGCTGCCACCCTGGATGGCGTGGCTGCTCGGTGCGGGCCTGGGCCTCGAGTATAGCCTCCAGTTCGCCGGTAGGCTCCTCCCCTCGCTGCGCATCATCGCCACCGATGTGGGCCGTCTGGCGCGCCTTGTCTGGGATCTTGTGTGGCAGCAAACGCTCCCCGCAGCACTCCCCGAGCTCGACTCGATCACGCTGCTGGCGGCGCGCACGCGCACCATGCTTGCCAACCTCACGGCGTGGTACGCGGCCGTGCGCACCGGCGAGACCACCCGCGACACGACGGCCATGGTCATCGGCGTCACGCTCATCGTGTGGCTCCTCAGTTGGCATGCCGCCTTTGAGATGTACCGGCGGCGGCGGGCCTTTGCCGCGCTCCTGCCCCTGGGCGTTGCCGTCGTGGCCAACGTCGCCTTTACCGACATCGGCATGCCCTACGTGCACATCTACCTCGCACTGACCATTCTGACCCTCGCGTGGGCCAATGGCTCGCGCATGGAGCGCATCTGGGCACGCCTCGGCCTCGACTTCTCGGACGAGATCCGTCGCGACATCGTCATTGCGGGATCCGTCCTCGCCGCCATCGTCCTGGTGGTCGCGTTGGTGTTGCCGTATACCGTATATAGCCGCGCCGTGTACTTTTTCTGGGACAACTATGGCCCACGCTTTACGGCATTCTATCAGGACCTCGATCGCGCTTTTGCGGGGCGGAACCCTGTGCCGACTCGTCCCGCGGATGACCGGGGGCTGGGAGCACACCAGATCAGCGGGGGCGGCTCCCTCGACGAGACCGCCGTCCTCATGGTGGTCACCAGCGATCCGGCGCCGCTACCGGAAGAGGATCTCTATGCCCTCTATGGCGGCCAGGTCGACATCAGCCAGGTCGTCCCCAAGCACTATTGGCGACAGCGCACGTACGATACCTACACCGGCCATGGCTGGGATTCGAGCGAACGCCGTGAGGTGGCGTTCCCCGAGGACACTCCCTGGACGACGATACCCTACCCCCACAGCGTGCTGACGCAGACATTCACCGCCCTGCGTACCACCGGCACCGAACAGGACGTGACCGCCCAGGCACCGGGCCCCTTGAGCCTTGCCTACGCCGCCAACGAGCCGATCGTCTTTGATACGCCATACACCGCCATCCTCCGCGATGAGGGAGACCTCGCCGCCTCGCTCGTCGAGGGCCCTGAGTACACCGTGGTCTCGGCCATCCCCCAAGCGACGGTGAACGAGATGCGCGCGGCGGAGCAGCCCTATCCGGACGAGATCGCCCAGCGCTTTTTGGCGCTGCCCCCGATCCCCGAGCGGGTGAGGCAGCTGGCCCATGAGGTGGTGGAGAGCGCCGAGGCCACCACGCGATACGACAAGGCGCGCGCCATCGAGGCCTATATCCGGCAGTTCACCTACGACCTCGACTTGGATCCGCCGCCCCTGGATACCGATTTCGTCGACTATTTCCTGTTCACGGCGCAGCGCGGGTACTGCGACTATTCGGCCAGTGCCATGGTGGTGATGCTGCGCTCGGTGGGCGTAGCAGCGCGCTATGCGTCGGGGTACGCCATGGGGTACTATGACTATAGCCGGGGCGCGTGGGTGGTGCGCGAAAACGACGCCCACGCCTGGGCCGAGGTGTACTTCCCCGGGTTGGGCTGGATCGAGTTCGAGCCGACGCCGATCCAGACGGTGTTCGTGCGCACAGAGAGCCTGACAGGCCCGTCGAACCTCGCCGCGCTCCCCGTGGTCGAGGAGGCCCCCTCCATCCCGGCCATCTGGCTCTGGGGCGGCGGCCTGCTCCTCACGGTGCTCCTGGTCATCGTCTGGCCACCGCGCTGGTTCCGACGCTCGCGCGCCACCCCCCAGGTCATCATCCGCTCGGTATACGCCCAACTGCTGCGCAGGGCGCAATGGCTGGGCCTGGCGCCGCGCGGGGGCCAAACCCCCCAGGAGTACCTCCACGCCTTTTCGCAGGAGGTGGAGCGCCGTACCGGGCCCGACGGCACGGTGTCGCGCGATATCGCCCTCATCAGCAGCGCCTACCAGCGCGCCCGCTACAGCAACCACACGATGGATGTCGCCGACGGGTACCGCGTCGAGGGCGCCTGGCGGCGACTGCGTGGGCGGCTCTGGCGGCTCGCCCTTGCGCGCCCGCCGCGCCGTGGGACGTAGCCGCATCACCCGGCCGCATGGTGCGCGCCGGCACATGGTGCGCGCAGTCCGTCCATGGTGCCCGGGGAACTCGTCCAAGACCATGCGTGCACGGCGCGCTCTCGGAGCAACGCCCCGCTCGGATACCGGCTAGCGGCCGAGTATGGCGCGCCACCACTCCCATGGCGTCTTGGTATCGCGCGCCACGGGTGCCACGGGCGTCGCCGTTTCGCCGGGCACGGGTGACGGCGTGGCGCCCGCCTCGCCCCGCGCTGACTCCTCACCGGCGGTGTCAAACGCGTAGGCACGTCCCTCCCACACCAGGATGAGGCGCTCACCAAGGGCGAGGTATGCCCCCCACTCGGGATGGGCGCGCACGAGCTCAAAGTAGCGCTCGCTGGCAAAGGCGACACGCTCGGGCGTCATCGTGGCCTCGTCGTAGGTAGTATCCACCCACGTGCCGCCACGTGCGTCATCCCGCAGGACGAACGCTTTGGCGCCCACCGTCCGCACGCGCTCGGTATCAGGCGTCGCGACCGTTTCGGCCCTGCGCATCGCCTCCTGGGCGATGGTGCTCTGCACCGCCCCCTCGCCGGACGCCACGGCACTCCCTCGGCCCGCGTCGGCGAAGGGCATGGAAGCCCCCTCGGCAAGCTCACGCGTCACGATGGCGGCTCGCCCGCCATCGGAGAGGGCATCCTCCGTCTCGTCGATGAGGAACGACGTGTACGGCGTCACGATGCCGTAGCGCACGCTGAGATCCACGATCTCGTCCACGAGCTCGCGCTGGGCGCCGTGAAGCCGGATCTGGGTGAGCAGGTGGCCGATCTTGCGCGTCGCCCACAGGCGCGGCAAGAGGTCGACGCCACCCTCGCCGACGAATGTCATCCCCGTGTAGCGGTAGGTCCTCGCACGATCGCCCGAACGCCCCCGCAGCGTCACCATGGCTTCCCGGTCAACGGGCTCAACGGCCCCAGCGTCCTCATCCCCCGGCAGCCGGTAGCGCCCCACGATGACGAGCTGCCCGCCGGCAAAGAGGTCCGGCAGCGGGTAGGGATAGACCGCCTCGATGATCGGACCGCTCTCGACGCCATACAGGCCGAGCTCCACGGTCACATCGGTCAACACGGGCTGACGGATCTTGTCATAGAGCGACGACACCACCCGCTCAATATCCTCGTCGGGCAGCACATACGCGCTGGTGCCGCTGTGTTCCTGCGAGACGACGTCCAACAGGATGGTGTTGACGTCGTACCCCACGCCGAAGCAAAAGATGCGCACGTTGTCGGGAGCGTCCTCCGTGATCTGCTCGATGAGGGCGCTCGTTCGCACCTCGCCCTCGGTAGGGAGGCCGTCGGTGAGGAAGAGGATCACCTGCTGGCGACGGGGGTCGGCCAGCGCGAGCGCCTCCTCAAAGGCGCGGCCGATATTCGTCCCGCCACTGGCGCTGAGGCCGTTGATGAACGTCATCGCCTTCCGTGCCTCGTCCGCCGGGCGCAGGTCGCGGGCGTAGGCGCGCGTCGCCGTGCCGAAGGCGATGACGTTGAAGCGATCCTCCGGGTTCAGGTTCTCGAGCACGTAGCGCGCGGCGCCCTTGGCCTGGTCGAGCTTTTCGCCGCGCATGCTGCCCGAGGTATCGAGGACAAAGAGCACGTCCCGCGGCACGACGCGCTCTTCGTTCACCTCTTGGCCCGGCGCGACGAGGAGCAGGAAGAACCCATCCTCTCCAGGCTCGCGATAGGTTACCAGGTTGGCGGTGGGCTCACCGTCGCCCAGGCCGTAGTAGAAGACAAAGTCGCTCGTCGGCGTGACGCGCGTCTCCCGGTAGGTCACCTCCGCGGCACTGTCCTGGCGCCGGGTCTCGGTGATGCGATGACTGGGGGAGTAGAGCGCCCCGATCTCTTGAGTCGCGGAGAGCTGCACCGTGACGCTCACCGCGTCCAGCGGCTGCGTCGGCAGCTTGGTGCTCAGGGGGTACACATAGCGTACCAGGCCGCCGTCGGCAGGAAGGACCTCGCTGTACTCGATCTCGATGCGCTTTTCGCCCCAGGCGGGAATGGGGTAGATCCGAGCGCGAAAGGCGCCCCGGTCGACGTACTCGAGCAGCGCCGGGTCACGCTGCTGGCGCACGATGTCTTCATAGATGCGCCGCGCCTCGTCACGATCGAGCACCTGCCCCTCCAGGGGGCTGCCGTCGACCCTCATGGCGAACCGCGAGGTGGTGGCGCCGGCGGGCAGGGGAAAGAGGTACTCCCCCTCGATGTCATCGGGGCTCTCGTTGACGAACAGCTGCTCGACATGGGTCGTGGCCACCTGGTCCTCAATGGTGACCGTCACGTGGTGCTGCTTGAGGGTCAGCGCGTGAGGGCCCGGCGCCGGCGGGTGCGGGGGCCGCGGCGGCAGAATGGGCACAATCACGCCATCGGCGCTGACCGTGAGCGCCTGAGAAAAGAAGAGGACGATCAACAGCAGCGCCAGGGTCATCGTTCGAAGGACTCGCATGTGCCTCGCTCCTGCTCGGTGGCGAATGGTGGAGGGTAATTCGACATCCGTTCCGGTGCCCTGGCGCTGAGACGCTGAATACGGCGAAAACGTTCCCCCCTGCCCCGCCGCGAGTGCTGGTCCAAGGCACCCGAGGGGCTTGATCGCATCGTCAGGCTCTCGCGCCGCTCCCCCACCTCGCGCGTACGCTGGCCTCAGCATTCGCCGGCGCCGGGCCGTCATGCTATACTCGCGCCTATGCAACCATCCCTTACGCGCCGCATCTATTTGTCGCCCCACCTCGACGACGCCGTACTCTCCTGCGGTGGCACCATCTATGCCCAAGCCCAGCGCGGTGAGCGCGTCCTGGTCGTCACCGCGTTCGCCGGTTCGCCGGCGAACCACGACCTCACGCCGTTCACCCGCGAGCTGTGGGAGCGCTGGGGAGCCGCGGATGATCCCGTGGCCGCCCGTCGGGCGGAGGACTTGGCCGCCCTCACCAGGCTGGGCGCCCAGGCGCTGCACCTCTCGCACCTGGATTGCGTCTACCGTCAGCACCCTGCCACCGGCGCGCCGCTCTATCCGACGGTCGAGGACATCTTTGCCGAGGTGCACCCCGCTGAGGCTTCGCTGGCCGGTGCGCTCTGTAAGGAGCTCGGCCACCTCCTGGCGGCCCCCGTGCGGCCGACGGTCTATGCCCCTCTGGCCGCCGGGCATCACGTCGATCACCAGATCGTGCGGCAGATGGCCATGCGCCTCGTCGACGCCGGCGTCACCGTCCTGTTCTACGAAGACTGGCCCTATGCGGAGGACGACGAGACCATCGCCCGGGCGCTGGACGACGGCGGACGGTGCTGGCGGCGCCAGACGCTGCCCCTGAGCGCGGAGGCGCTGGTGGCCAAGGGGGACGCCGTTGCGTATTACGCCTCCCAGATCAGCACCTTCTGGAGTAGCACCGAGGAGATGCGCCGGGCGCTCCGCGCCCACGCCGAAACCGCCGGGGGCACCGGCTTGGGGGAGGGCTACTGGACGGTGTCGCCCCCGCCGGAAGCATCGCCCACGATAGAGAGGCGCCCATGAACACGCCCCGATGGCAGCGCGCCCTGCTGCAAGGCATCCTCATCATGGCCGTGCCGGTCGTGCTGTTCTTCTCGCCGCTGTACGTCTTTGTCACGCCGGCATTCGTGCGCCACGAGTACGCGCAGCCCCACGTGCCCGCCGCCGAACGGTTCACGCCCGCCGAGCGGCTGCACCTCTCCGATGCGGCCGTAGGCTACCTGCGCGGCAGGGCGAGCCGCGAGGCTCTGGCAGCGCTGCGCACCACGGAGGGCGAGACGGCATTCCAGACGCGCGAAGTGGAGCACCTCGTCGACGTCAAGCGCGTCATCGACGCCATGCTCGGCGTGCACACGGGGGCCCTTGTACTGGGCACCCTCGCAGGGCTGGCGCTGTGGAGGACCGGTGAGCGGGGGCGCGTCTCCGCGGGACTGACGACGGGCGTGGTGCTGGCCGGCGGTGTGATCGCCGCGATCGTAGTGAGCGCGCTGCTCGACTTTGGCACCTTCTTTACAGCCTTTCACCAGGTGTTCTTTACGGCCGGCACCTGGATCTTTGACTACCGCGACACCCTCATCCAGCTGTACCCCATCGAGTTCTGGATGGATGCCGTCTGGAAGATGGGCGCCGCCATCGGCGCGGAAGCGGTGCTGATCATGCTCGTGGCGCGGCGGCTTGGGTGATGCCGCCCCACGTACCGGGCGAGAAAAGCTGACGCCGCGGCTCGCGGGCCCGGGCACGCCGGGGCGACGCGCGTCGGGGGCATGGTGTCCACGAAAGGGAGGCACCGGGGTGATTTCGGTCGACGAGGCCGCCACGTTCTACACCGAAAGCGATACTGCGCACGGGCTCGATCACGTGCTGCGCGTGTGGCGCTTGGCCCTGCGCATCGGCGCGGAGGAGGGTGCCGATCTGGAGGTGCTGCAGGCCGCTGCCCTGCTGCATGACGTGGGCCGCCCCGAAGAGCTCGCCACCGGCGCCTGCCACGCGCAGGTCAGCGCCGCCATGGCCCGCGAGATCCTCAGCGCGCGCTCCGCACCGGCGCGCATCGAGGAGGTGGCCGACGCCATCGCGCGGCACCGCTACCGTAGCTCCCTGCTCCCCGAGACCCTCGAGGCGCGGGTGCTGTTCGATGCCGACAAGCTCGACGCCATCGGCGCCATCGGAGTGGCGCGCGCCTATGCCATCGCGGGGGCGCAGGGGCAGCATCTGTGGGCCAAGCCGCCTGACGAGGCGGTCGACCGGCGCCCCGAGACAGGGCGCCACGACCTGCACGATGCCGCGCATACGCCGGTACACGAGTTTCGTTTCAAGCTGGTCGAGCTCGCCGGGCGAATGTTCACCGCAACCGGTCGTCGCATGGCCGAGGACCGCCACCGCTTCATGGTGGCATTCTTTGAGCGCCTGGAGCGAGAGGTAGAAGGAGCTGTCTAGCTGGCAGCCGCCGCTGCGGACTGGCGCTCCCTCTCGCGCTCGACGAGCTGCTCAAAGTTGGTCTCTTCCAGGATCTGGCGCGTCGCATCGGTGACCCTCTGCCACACGTCGCGCACGACGCAGGTGTCGCAAAAGACGCAGTCTTGCACGACCTCATCCTGGACGCACGTCACCGGCGCCAGCGGCCCCTCGAGAGCTATCACGACCTCGGCCAGCGAGATCCGCCTTGGGGGACGAGAGAGTTGGTGCCCGCCTTGGGGGCCACGCCGACTGCGGACGAGACCCGCCTTGCGCAGCGTGATCAGGAGCTGGTAGAGATAGTTCTCCGGCACATCGCGCACGGCGGCTATCTCGGCGCTCTGTACGTAGCCTTGCCCATAGCGGTGGGCGAGTTCGATCATGGCGCGGATGCCATACTCGCCCTTGGTAGAGATTTTCATGCTGGACCTCGAGTAGGTTGACAAATGCACGTTGTCGATCAATTTACTGACGATCATAGCATGGAACGCGTGCCCGGTCAAGAAACGAGTTTGTCCTCTCGTGCCACCGCGCATTGCCAATGCCATTACCCTGTGGTATGATGCGCTCTGTATGATTGCGTTACCACCCTCTCAGAATGCAGCGCGCGTGGAGCGCCTTGGGCACTTTATGCTCAAGGGCGTCAACAAGGCGCTACGCGAGCATGCCATGCTGGCCAACGGCGACCGTGTCCTGGTGGCCGTCTCCGGCGGCAAGGACAGCCTCACCCTGTTGGACCTGCTGTACCGCAGGCAGCGCTTTGCGCCCGAGGACTATTGCCTGGTCGTAGGACACCTGCGCTCTGATCACCACTGTGGGCACGCGGTACCTGAGGAGTGGCTGCGCGCCTGGTGTGAGGCCCGTGGCGTGCCCTTGGTCACGGCCGCTATGGAGGTAGCCGACGAGATCGCAGCGGCCGCGAGGGAGGGGAGTGTCGGCCCGTGCTTTCTGTGTGCTCGCCGCCGACGCCGGGCGCTCGTTGAGCTGGCCCGCGCGCAGAGCTGCACCAAGATCGCCCTCGGCCATCACGCGGACGATCTGGCCGAGACGGCGCTGCTGAACCTGTTCTTCAACGCGCGCCTGGAGACGATGGCGCCCGTCATGCCGCTGTTCGCTGGGCTGGTGACCCTCATCCGGCCGCTGGCCTACATCGAGGAGCGCGACATCGTCACCTTTGTCCGCGCAGCGGGGTTCCCTATCACCGGTGCCCCCTGCCCTGACGGCGCCGCATCGCGGCGCGCCACCGTGCGCCGCCTGCTGCGAGCGATCGAATCGGAGCACCACGGCGCCAAGCGCTGCATCCTCAGCGCCGTCGCGCACGCATCACACCGCACTGCAGCGACAACCCACCCCAAGGAGGATGATCGTGTCGAGTACTGAAGCCAAGTGCGTCTATTTCACCAACACCGGTCCCGCGAACACGGAGAGCACCCTGGAGTTAGCCCGAGAGCGCGCCCGCGCGCTCGGTATTCGGCACGTGCTGGTGGCTTCGACGTCCGGCAAGACGGGGGCGCAAGCCGCCGCGATGATGTCTGACCTCGAGGTCATCGTGGTGTCGCACTCGACGGGGTTTAGGGCGCCCAACGACCAGCAGCTTCTCCCCGAGTACCGGCAAGAGATCGAACGCCACGGTGCCCGCATCCTCACGGCGCAACACGCCCTCGGCGGTGTGGGGCGCGCCGTGCGTCGCAAGCTCGGCACCTATCAGCTCGACGAAATCATTGCCTTTGTGCTGCGCAACTTTTGCGAGGGGGTCAAGGTTGCCTGTGAGCTGACGGTCATGGCGGCCGACGCCGGCCTGGTACCCTCTGGCCAAGAGATCATGGCCATCGCTGGCACGGGCAGCGGTGCCGACACCGCCGTCGTCATCCGCGCGGCCAACTCGCAGGACTTTTTCGATCTGCGCGTCCTCGAGATCGTCTGCAAGCCCCGCCTGGCCAGCGCGTGAGCGGTGCCCGGCACCGTAGCGGCCGAACCTATGCTGAGCCGCCGGGTGCGGCTCAGCGCACCGGTTCTGGCGGTGGGGGAATGGTGGCCTCGCCACGGAGATAGTAGGCGGTCTCGCGGGTGTTCTCTTCGATGGCCAAGCCGAGGTGGATCAGCTCTCCGACAGCATAGAGAAGCACAAAGTAAAAGACGGTGCCCAGCAGGATCCCCAGACCGCCCACCATGGGAACCACGGGCAATCCGGGCACCGTGAGCATCTCATCGGCCGTGGCCCCGATGACCACCGTAGCAATCGCCGCCAAGATACCCAAAACGAGCACGATCCAAGCCAGGATCTTGTAGAGTAGCCCGAGAAATCGTAGAACGCGAAACCGCTTCTCCATGGAGACTTCTCCTTCGATTGGGAGGGGTCGGAACGCCCGACGAATCGGTGAAAATGGAACGTGGTAAAGAACGCCCGCATTCTACTCTACCATGGTGACGCGTCAAGGATGCGCGGCGATGCCGCCTCGCATTTGGATGCGAGGCGGCATCGCCGCGGAAAAGGAGTCCAAGAGAGGGCTAGGCGCTACGGGGGGCTGAATCTCGGACATTCGAGAGCAAAGAACAGAGACCAGAGAGAGGAGCGGTCGCTGCCCACTCGTCTCTCTGGTCTCTGACCGTCACGGCGAGCCGTGCGGCGATTCGACCGGGCCGGCTCCTACGCGTTCCCGTCGGGCCACCAGGATCCCGAGGGGTCCTTGAGGTAGGCGTCAATGTCGGTAGCGGCGATGCGGCCGGCACCCATCGCGCTGATGACCGTGGCCGCACCGGTGACGATATCGCCGCCCGCCCAGACGCGAGGCATCTTGGTGCGCCCCGTGCGCTCATCCGCCACGACGGTGCCCCAGCGCGACCGCTCGAGCCCGTTGGCCTCGGTAAAGACCAGCGGATTGGGCTGCGTGCCGAGGGCCATCACCACCGTATCCATCGGCATCTCGAACTCGGAGCCCTCGATGGGGATGGGACGGCGCCGCCCGCTGGCATCCGGCTCACCCAGCTCCATGCGAATGCAGCGCAGACCGCACACCCAGCCGTTCTCGTCGCCCAGCACCTCCACCGGATTCGTGAGGAAATCAAAGACGATCCCCTCCTCCTCGGCGTGGTGCACCTCTTCGGCGCGGGCGGGGACCTCTTCACGCGAACGCCGGTAGACGATGTGGACCTCAGAGGCGCCCAGGCGCAACGCGCAGCGCGCCGCATCCATGGCCACGTTACCGGCTCCCACTACGGCCACCCGATCGCCCACCTTGACGGGGGTATCCCATTGGGGGAAGAGATAGCCCTTCATGAGGTTGGTGCGCGTCAACAGCTCGTTCGCCGAGTAGACCCCGTTATAGTTCTCGCCGGGGATGTTCATCATCATCGGCAGGCCCGCACCCGTGCCCAGGAACACGGCGTCATAGCTGGCCAGCAGCTCCTCGAGGGTGAACAGCTTGCCCACCACGACATCCGTGCGTATCTGCACGCCCAGTTTCTCGAGGTAGTTGACCTCGGCCCGCACGACCTCTTTGGGGAGGCGGAACTCGGGAATACCGTACATCAGCACACCACCGGGGACGTGCAGCGCCTCGAGAATCTCGACAGAGTGCCCGAGCTTGGCCAGGTCACCCGCCACGGTGAGGCCGGCGGGGCCGGCGCCGATCACGGCAACGCGCTTGCCCGTGGCCTCGGGGATGGCCGGCACCGTCACCCCTTCGCTGCGCTCCCAATCGGCGACAAAGCGCTCCAAGCGCCCAATGGCCACCGGCTCACCGCGCCGCCCGAGGACGCACTTGGATTCACACTGGCTCTCCTGCGGGCAGACACGACCACAGATGGCGGGAAGGCTGTTCTTGTCCTTCAGTAGCTCGGCCGCCTCACGCAAGCGCCCCTCTCGCACGGCGAGAATGAAATCGGGAATACGCACCTGCACAGGGCAGCCGGACATACACAGCGGCTTCTTGCACTGGATACAGCGGCTCGCCTCAGCGACAGCCATCTCCATGGTATAGCCCAGCGCCACCTCATCGAAACACTTTATGCGCTCCTCGGCGGGCCGGGTCGGCATCTCTTGACGACCGATCTCCTGACGATTGGCTTTCGGCATGATGGTCTGCGCTCCTAGCTCTCAACGCTGGCGAGGTGCTGTTCGTACGCTTCGATGGCCTGTTTCTCGAGGTCCAGGTAGATGCGCTGCCGCGTTAGCAACAGATCCCAGTCGACCTCATGACCGTCAAACTCGGGTCCATCGACACAGGCAAAGCGCGTCTTGCCCCCCACGGACACACGACACGCGCCACACATCCCCGTCCCGTCGACCATAATCGAGTTCAGGCTGACGATCGTCTTGACGCCGAACGGCTGGGTTGTGAGGGCAACGAACTTCATCATGATGGCCGGGCCGATGCCCCAGACGCAACTGATCTCGCGATCGGACTCGAGGAGCTCCTTGAGCGGTACGGTGACCAGCGCCTTGCGGGCATAGCTTCCATCGTCGGTACAGACGATGAGCTCATCCGTCACGCCGCGCATCTTGTCCTCCCAGAAGAGGAGGTCGCCGCAGCGCGCGCCGATGATGCCGATGACGTGGTTCCCCGCCTCCTGCAGGGCGCGGCAGATGGGGTAGATGGGAGCGATGCCCAAGCCGCCGCCGACCACGACGACGGTGCCATACGTCTCGATCTCGGTAGGAGTCCCGAGAGGGCCGGTAAAGCTCGCCAGGCAGTCCCCTTCGTTCAGGGTGCCCAGCAACCTCGTCGAGGCGCCGATCTCTTGCACTACGATGGTGATGGTGCCCGCCTCCCGGTCATAGTCCGCGATGGTCAGGGGGATGCGCTCCCCCTCCTCGTGGACGCGCAGGATGATGAACTGCCCGGCGCGCGCCTTGCGGGCCACCTCGGGCGCCTCGATGACGTACAGCTTGGTCACCGGCGTTAGGGTTTCTTTGTGTAGGATGCGATACACCGAGTACCTCCTCAGAGTGGACGTTCTAGGCGCTAGAATAACGACGATACCCATAACCGGCGCACGCGCGTCGGTCCACCAAGACGGCCGGCAGCACCAACAACGGATTATACACCGGCCATCATCCGAACCACAACATCCCACCAACCGAACCAACACATCCCGATACCAATGCCAAGGCGTGGCGCAATGCCACGCCTCACCTCATCTCGAGGGAGTGAGCCCTCAACGCAACTCGGAAACCTGCCGGAGCACGGCCAGCACCGCCAGCGCGAGCCGAAAGAGCTGCCCGCGGTCAACGCCGCGCGCCTTGGCAGGGAGATGCGCACCTTCTGACCGAGCCGACGGGCCATAGCGTCGATAGGCCCATCCGCCGGCAGCTCCCAGGAGGGCGCCCAGCACCGCTCCGACGACGATTACACGCGCTTCTTCTCGCACGCTTACCTCCTCCGAAAGACGCTGCGAAGCGATCGGGAGCTGTGTCGCCACGCCGCCCACCCCGCCCGCACGCCAGCCATGGCGCTCGTGGCCGCGACAAAGGGGCGTGCTGCGGTCAGCACACCCCGCTGCGCCGTCTCGGAGGCGCGGATCGTCGCCTGCCGGGCGGTGCGCAACCCGTGCGTCACCTTGGGGCCAGCGCGACGCATGGCGCGACGCGTCTGCCAGGCGATGAATGCCCCCAGGGCCACAAAGACGATCGCCTGCGCGGCGAGGATGATGATTGCCCAATCCCGGGCGATGGCCAGATTCTCGAGGGTCATGGCAACCTCCGGCCGCCGCTAGAACAGCTCGGTCTGGTAGTCCAGCAGAACGAGGGAGAAGGGGCCCTCATCGATGTAGCGCACCGCTCGCTCAAAGAGCCCATGGATGTAGGCGGCGTCCGTCGAGACGCACGTCATCGCCACCGTTGCCAGTTGCCAGCTATCCTGGTGCCCCACCTCGGCGATAGACACGTTGAACTGCTGCCGCACCCGTGCCAGGACCGACTGGAGCGTCTGCCGCTTCGTCTTGAGTGAGCCGCTCTCCGGAAACTCGAGATCCACCGTGCACAGCCCAATCACAATCGCCACGTGGCCCTCACCTATCCCTCAATGCGCCGTCCGCACGCGATCAGCGCACCCGATCGTAGTGGATCGCGCCATCTCCCTGCGCCAGAGCGGCCTCCATGAGCACCTCTGACAGCGTGGGATGCTGGTGAAGCGTCTCGGCAATGTCCCGAGCGGTAGCGCCCAGGCGCATGGCGATGGCCGCCTCGGCCAGCAGATCTGCAGCGCGTGGCCCCATGACGTGCACCCCCAGCACCCGGCCGGCCGTGCCGTCGTCGTCTACCTCGCAGATCATGCGCACCTGCCCCTCCGGCTCGCCCAATGCCTGAGCACGGCCGTTGGCACTGAAGGGGAAGCGGGTGACGCGGTAGGCGAGTCCCTGGCGCTTGGCCTCATCCTCCGTCAACCCCACGCCACCAATCTCGGGGATGCTGAATACGGCGTCCGGCACTACGTGGTAATCCATGGGTTGCTTGTGCGCGGTGAGAATGTTCTCTACAGCCACGACGCCCTCACGTGAGGCGACATGCGCCGTCATATAGCCCGCAAGAACATCGCCAATGGCATAGATGCCGGGGACGCTCGTCTCGAGGTAGGCGTTCACCTCGATGCCCGGCCCGCGCAGGCGCACGCCGGCATCCTCGAGACCTACCCCCTCGACGAGCGGAGTGCGGCCGGTAGCCAGGAGCACCGCATCCCCCTCGGCCACTCCGGGCTTGCCCGAGCGCTCATAGTGCACCTGGAGGAGGCCGTTCTCACCGTGGGTGATCTCGTGCGCCCTGGCACCGAGCTGGATGTCGATACCCTGGCGCCCCATGCTGACGCGCAGGCGCTGCGCCAGGCCCGAGTCGACGGTTCGCAGGAACCGCTCCATCTCGAGGAGGGTTACCTCGCTGCCCAGCGCTCGGTAGATGCAGGCAAACTCGACGCCCACGACGCTGCCACCGACCACCACCAGGCGCCGGGGCTGCTCCTCCAGTTCGAGCAACTCATCAGAGGTGACCACCCCAGGGAGGTCGTGCCCCGGGATCGGCAGGCGCTGCGATACCGCGCCCGTCGCGACGATGATGGCCCGGGTGGCGAGCTCCTGAACGCCGTCATCGCCACTGACGCGCACGCGATCGGGCGCCAGGATGCGGCCATGCCCCCGATACACCGCGATGCGGTGCGACTTCATCAACCGGGAGACGCCATCAATGACGGTGCGTACCACCGCACGGCGTCGCGCCACCAGTTTGGGGTAATCGACGCGAGCGCCGTCCACCACCACGCCGAACTGGCCCCCCACGATGTCGCGAAACAGCTCGGCGTCGCGCACCATGGCTTTGGCCGGGATGCAGCCACGATTCAGGCAGGTGCCACCGAGGGCGTCGCGCTCCACCAGGGCCACGCGCCCCCCCAGCTGCGCAGCCCGTATGGCCGCCACGTACCCGCCTGGCCCCCCACCGATGATGACGATGTCAAACGGTTGGTGTGTATCCGCCGTATCGCTCATCACGCCCTGCTCATCCTTTCGGCCACCTTGCGGCACCCCGCGATCCTCAGAAACGCACCGCGGGCGCCACGGCATCAGCCCAGCCCTGTCGCGCCCCACGGGTTGCCCTCGACAGAGCGCTGTCGCTATGATGGCGGCTCTTCCGTCTCGATGCGGTAGGTGTAGGTAATGTGTGCCTTGAGCGAGTTGGTCACGCTGCAGTACTTGGTCTGTGACAGCTCGATGGCGCGGGCCACGGCAGTCTCCGAGATCCCGTACCCGCGCACCACAAACTCGATCTCGATGTCGGTAAAGACGCGTGGATGCTCATCCTGGCGATCACCGCGCGCGTGCACCTTGAACCCGGTGACGCGCTCGCGCTTCTTACGCAGGATCGAGATGACGTCCATGGCCGTACACGTGATCAGGCTGACCAGCAGCGCCTCGAGGGGGCGCATGCCGGCGCCAGTGCCCCCGACCTCCGGCGCGCCATCCAGCACGGCGGCCACTCCCGACAGGTGGGCCTGGGCGACGAACTGCAGCCCATTCACCCAGGTTGCGGTGGCGCTATAGTGAGATCCCTCTTCTGCCATCGTACCCCCCGATTCCATGCCACCCCAGCGTCAAACCGCTGGGCTGTGGCAAGCCCGGCCTCGTAGAGGCTCGCCTACCGGCACCTTCCGGAGGCCTTCCCGCCAGCACCAGGATGCGCCTGCGCTCGTTGTACCCGCGTCCAGATCCCCCCCCCATCCCGCCTAAGGAAGGAAGAGACGGTAGGACGCCTGGTAGATGCGCACGGCGCCGAGGTATTCGTCGCTCCAGCCGCCCATGGCGTACAGAAACGCCCCGCCGCGCGCCGTCAGTGCCGACAGCCCCAGGTTGGTCCATCGCGATGCGAGTGGGCTGTCAAAGGTGGACCAGACATCGTTGGCGATGTCATAGCTCTCGTTGTAGGCCGCGCGCCCATTGCCGGCCCCTCCCACCACGTACAGCATCCCATCGATGGCGGCCACCGCATGATCGGCGCGGCCAACGCTCATGGGCATATGGGTACGCCAGGGGTCCTCACCCTCACGGGCCAGCGCCGGATCGAACGACTCGAGCAGGCCATACTCGGTGGTCCCATCGAACCCACCAACGACGTACACCTTGCCGTTCCACGCCGCCGCGGCGGCGTGCCCGCGCGCGATGGCCAGGGGCGGGCGCTCTTCCCAGCGATCGGCGGCCACGTCATAGTAGAAAACCGTGTCCACGTACTGCTGCCCGTCCCATCCGCCGATGACGAGAAATCCATCCTCTACGGGAGCGATGGCGTACGAGCATCGCGGCGCGGGCATCGGACGCCGCGTGCTCCAGGCATCAGCGGCCGGATCATAGGCCTCGACGATGTCTCGCACCGTGCCCGAGGCGTCGAGCCCGCCGGGGACAAAGATGAGCCCCCCCACGGCGGCGGCGCCTACGTTGGCAACACCGGTGGGTTTGGCGGCCTCACGACTCCAGTGATCGCCCTCCGGGTCGTAGGCGCTCGTGGCGGTGCTCCAGCCCTGCTCGGTGAGCCCGCCGATGGTATAGATCGTGCCGCTCATGGCGGTCTGCGCAAAGCGGCCCGCCGCGACGGGCATCTGGGCGCCGTTGCGCCAGCGCGACGCCGTCGCCGTCTCGCGGCTCACCGTTTGTGCGCGGGGCATATCGATAAAGCGGCTGTCGGTGGCCGACGTGCTGGCTCGCGCGGCCGGCCAGACGATGCTCGCCAGCACGAGCGCGAGGGCCGCCAGCAGGGCCACTCCCTGGCCGACGCGCAGCGCCCCCACCATGGGGATCGGTTCCGGTGGAGCGGGAGGCTGCGGCTCAACTCCGGCGTCGGAGGCGCTGGCTCCCTCGGTCGCATCCGCCGTATCCGGCGTGTTCACCTGGATGAGGCCCTGCTGGATGGCCAGAAGCGTCGCTTCGGTGCGCGATTCTACGTTCAGCTTGGCAAAGATGTTGCGCAGGTGCGCCTTGACCGTATTGACGCTGATCGTCAGCTCGTGGGCGATCTGTTGGTTGGTTGCGCCAGTCGACACCAGCGTCAGCAGCTCGAGCTCGCGTTCACTGAGCTGCTCGGGAGATTCCCCCGCCATACCACTCCTCACAACACTCCGCTGCATGGCCACACGGCCATCTCGCACCGCCGCGGGCCGTGTGATTGTAGCACGTTTGCACCACCCCCACAACCGACGAGCACCAGTGGTGTTTGCCTAGTGACCCCGGCAGCAGTCGGCCCGCGGCGTCCACGGCGGGACACGCCACGACCGATCGCCAAATGCAACCCACCGCTGTCCGGTGCGTATAATAGGTTGTACCGACGAGAGCGGTTGAAAGGAGCTTGTCATGAGCACAGAAGAGCTAGCGATGGAACACGGCAACGCGACGCCCCGCGAAAAGCGCGTCGTCGAGGCCGAGATCAAGATGCCGCGACTCGAGGATCTCAAGATGCCCAAGATCGACATCGAGCCCGTGCGCTCGGCGGCCGAGCAGGTGCTGTTGACGGGCATCGGGGTCGGGGTGCTGGCAGCCCGGGGACTGCGGGCAGCGGTACGCGCGGCGTACGCCGCCGGGCAGGACGCAGCGCGCGATCCCGGCCCTCTCACCAAGGCGCTGTTGGATCTGGTCAAACCCTCTACAGAGGGCGCCGAAGAGGGGCCGATCCGCCGCCAGGTGCCGGTGCTGCCCATCGATAACTATGATACTCTCAGCGTGGACGAGATCACGGTGCGCTTGCCCGACCTGACCGACGAGCAGCTGCGTGTCGTACGCGCCTATGAGGAGAACCATCAGGCGCGGCCGGAGGTCCTTGCGGCCATCGACCGCCGGCTGGGTACGGTCTAGACGGTGCGCACGATCCTCTTCACCGGCAAGGGAGGCGTCGGCAAGACGACGCTGGCCGCGGCCACGGCGTTGCGCAGCGCCTCCCTGGGTCATCGCGCCCTGATCATCAGCACCGACATCGCCCACAGCCTCGCCGATGCCCTTGACACCCCCCTGGGCAATGAGCCCCGTCCGGTGAACGGATTGCTCGAGGCCGCCGAACTCGATACGGGTGAAGAGCTGGAGCGCTACTGGGGCGACGTCAAGCGGCGCATCGCATCCCTCCTGCGGCAGGAGGGGATCGATGCCATCGCCGCGGGCGAGTTGGCCGTCCTGCCTGGCCTCGATGAGGTACTGGCCCTGGTGCGCATCATGCGCTATCACGACGAGGGGCGCTATGACACCCTGGTGATCGACAGCGCGCCCACCGGCGCCGCCATGCGGCTCCTCAGTGCGCCCGATCTGAGCCGCTGGTACACGGGCCGCATGCTGGGGCTGTCCCGCGGCCTAGCGCGCATCGCACTCCCGTCGATTCGCTCTCTCGTCAAGGCGCCCATCGGTGAGGACGCCATCCGCGAGCGCATCACGGCGCTGTTCGATCAGGTCGAGAGGCTACGCCAGCTCCTCAGCGATCACGCGGCGACGTCGGTGCGCCTCGTGATGAACCCCGATCACCTCTCCCTGCAGGAGACACAGCGCGCGTATACCTACATGAACCTCTTTGGCCTGGCAGTGGACGCACTCTTTGTGAACCGCGTGCTGCCCGATGATGTCCAGGACCCATTCTTTGAGACCTGGAAGGCCTCGCAGGCTGAGCATCGCCAGCTGGCGCACGAGCTGTTCGCGCCGCTGCCCGTGTTTGAGGTGCCGCTCATGCGCCGTGAGGTGGTGGGTGTGGAAGCGCTCGACGCGCTCGCCTCGTCGATCTATGGACAGAGCGATCCCGCCCCTCCCCTGGCGGAGGAGCAACCCCTGCGCTTTTACGTCGAGGGTGAGCGCTACATGCTCGCCCTGCGGGTGACGGGCGTGCCGGGGGGCACGGTCACCCTGGAGCGCCGTGGCGACGAGCTGCGCGTCCGCCTGGGGCGCTTTCGGCGCACGTTGGCCCTCCCGCAGTACCTGTCGGGCATGGATCCCACCTGGGCGCAGGTGGAGGGCGAATACCTCAAGATCGCCTTCGAGCAGGCCTAGGCCGTGTTTCAACATTGCGCCTGACGTCGAAACGATGTCGCCCCGAGCGTTAGCGAGGGGCCTTGACGCCCATAGATCAGGGTTTTCGCCACGCTCAGAACCACGCTGTGGCCCTTTTTCGAAACACGATCTAGGCGGCACCAGCGGTGGCGCGAGGTCGCAGCCACAGTGCCGGCACACAATGTGCCGGCACTGTGCTATAATGGGCGTGAGTCCATGGCGCTAGAGAGGGCGACGACGTTGAGGAATGGGCCTGGCTTGGCACTCCGCGTACCGCGGGAAACGTGGGTGGCTCTCGACATGGCGGGCTGCCCGAACCGCTGCCGCCACTGTTACCTGGGCTATCTCCCCACGCGACGGGTGGACGGCGCGGAGCTGCGCGAGGTCGTGGCGCGGTTGCGGGCGTGGGTGCGCCCCGGCGAGGCCGCGCCGTACCTGCGCCACGTTCAAGCCCATACCTGGTTCCGCGAGCCGGACTATCGCCCCGACTATCGCGCGCTGTACGATCTGGAGCGTGAGCTCAGCGGCCGGGAGCCGGCGCGGTTCGAGCTGCTGAGCATTTGGCGGCTGGCGCGGGACCCGGACTATGCCGCGTGGGCGCGCCGCATCGGCACCGAGGCGTGCCAGGTCACCTTCTTCGGCCTCGAGGTGACCCACGACTGGTTCGTGCGCCGCCGGGGCTCGTTTCAGGACAGCCTCGTGGCCACGGAGCGCCTCCTTGAGGCGGGCATCCGGCCGCGCTGGCAGATCTTTTTCACACAGCACATCCTGCCCGAGCTGGACGCGCTCTACGCGCTGGTGGACCGACTGCGCCTGCGGGAGCGGTGTGAGGCGTTGGGAGGCCCCTTCCAGGTCTTTCTCCACACGCCCTGCCCCGACGGCGAGGCGATCGGCATCGAGGGCCTGCGCCCCACCGTGTCCGCCCTCGCCCGGGTGCCGGCGGAGCTCCTGACGGCATCCGTCGCCCACATCGGGCGCCCCTTGGGCGAGGCGGAGGCCGACATCGTCGCCCGCTTGCGCCGTTGCGCCGAGCCGGCGGCGACGCGCTGGGGCAGCGCTGAGCGGCTAGGTTTTTATGTCACCTCTCGCCTCGACGTGTACACCAACCTCGCGGATCTCCATCCGTGGTGGCGGCTGGGGAACCTCGCCCGTGAGGATGTGGGCACCATCATTAGGCGCCTGGAAGACGGTGACACCATCGGCTTCCGGGTGCTGCGCGAGGTACCGCTCTCCACGTTGGCCGAGCGGTACGGCCGCCCGCGCGGCCGGCGCCTCTATACCGAAGGGGATCTGGTATCCTGCTGGGTGCTCCTCGAATCCCGGCGCCGGTGGGCGCTCAACAGTGAGGCATAGCCCCGCCGCCTACGCGGCGCCCCGGGGCGTCGCACCGGGGTACGCAGCGTGCAGAATGGCGAGTTACGGCAGGAAACGGTGTAATGACGACGATCGGCATCGATTTCGGCACGACGAACTGCAGCGCGGCGATATTCCGCAGGGGACGAGTGGAGCTCATCCCCCTGGAGGGCGAGTACCCCGTCCTCCCATCGACCATCTGCTACACGCGCTCCGGCGAGATCCTCTTTGGTAGGGCCGCCATCCAGCGCTACCTCGACCTGACGCGCGAAACGCCGATTCGCTACCGCTTTGCCGACCTGCGGGCGCTCACCTCGGTGTTTGCCACCGAGATGGCCGAGAACCCGCTCATCGAATCCGACCATGGCCTCGTTGTGGTGTCGGACGCCGACGATGAGGATGACGCGGACAAGCCTGCCCGTCTCTTCCAGTCAATCAAGTCGGCGCTGCGAGACGCGGGGTTCAACGGTACCACCATCTATGGGCGCTACTATGCCACCGAGGAGCTCATCGCGCTCGTGCTGCGCCACATCCGCGAGCGCGCCGAGGCGTACCTGGGCGAGCCCGTCACGGCTGCCGTCATCGGGCGTCCCGTAAGCTATGCCCCTCCTGATCGCCCCGCTTCCGTTCCCGCTGAGACGATCGACCGCACCGCCCACGAGCGGATGCTGGCGGCGGCGCGACTGGCGGGCTTTGAGAGGACGGCCCTCGAGTACGAGCCCGTGGCGGCAGCGCGCCTGCTGCGTGACGGCCTCCCCCGTGGTAGCCATAACTTGGTGTTTGACTTTGGCGGCGGTACGATGGACCTTGCCGTGGGGCGCATGGTCCAGCCGGAGGCGCCCGATATCATTGCCACGCACGGCGTCACCGTGGGAGGCGATGATTTCGACAGTGCCATCATGCGCCACTCGCTCCTCAAGCACTTTGGACAGGGCACCACCCTCGGCCCGAAGGAGCTCCCCTTCCCGCCGAACCTCCTGGCGCCACTGCTCCACTGGCAGACGATCCCCATCCTGACGCGCCCCGCCAACGCCGCCCATCTCGCCGCCGTCAAGCGGCTGAGCAACGCGCCACACACCGTGGAAAACCTACAGACCTTAACGCGGCAGGGGCTCGGCTTTCGTCTGTTCCAGGCCATCGAGGCCGCCAAGATTGAGCTCTCTACCGAGCCTCGCGCCCGCATCTCCATGCATCGCGATGGGCTGCACATCGACGAGCAGGTGACGCGGAGCAACTTTGTGGCCGCCATCAGCGATCACCTCGTGGCCATCGAGCATGGCCTCGCGGCGGTGCTCGAGGAGGCGCGTGTGCCGCGCGAGGAGGTACACCGCATCCTGATGACCGGCGGCTCCTCCCTCGTGCCGGTGGTCCAGGGCCGGGTGCGGGCCCTGTTCGGCGCCGACCGCGTGCGCCTCGCCGACCCCTTTACCAGCATCGTGGCCGGCCTGGCCATCGTCGCCGCCGAGGACGACATCTGCGTGCCCGTGGAGGATATCGTGCCGAGCGCGACCCGGGCCCGCCTCACGGCGGAGGCCGTCACCATCGGCGAGACGGTGGCCTTTCGGCGCGGGCATCAGACTGTGGAGGGGCTGGTGGTGCGCCGTGCCGGCGGCGCGCTCCACGACGCCGTGCTGGTCATCGAGTACTGGGACGCCGAGATCGAGCAGTTCGTGAGCACCATGCGCCACGAGACCAAGGTCCACCGCGTCAAGATCCCCCGCTGAGGGGGACGGCCGAGCCCGGGTGCAGATACACGCGCTGTGCCACGTCGAGGAAGCAGAGCAGTGTGCGCGGCGTCTCGCCCAGCATCGCCTCCACGGCGCGCCCATAGCGCGCCATCTGCGCGGCATAGTCGCGCCTCGAGATCCATGTATCCATCGCCGCATGGCTGCGCAGCGCGTCCGTCTTGACGTCGACGATGGTCCATCCCTGTGCCGTCCGGTAGAGCACGTCGATGACGCCCACATCGATACCGTCCTCCCAGGCAACGCTATAGGGAATCTCGTGCCAGCGGGGGCGTGCGGCCTCCATCTCGGCGTACAGCCAATGGCCGCGCAGGCGCTCCAGGAGCAGCCGGGCGCGCCGCCGGGTATGGTCGATCCGCCATCGATCCGTCAGGCCATAGCGCCGCGCCTGCACCTCGGCCCAGGCGTCGAAATCCGGGTCGTCAAAGCGCCACTGCGCCAGGGCGGCGTGGACGATGTTGCCCACCACCCAGGGCGGCGCCTCACGCTCTCGCTCTGTCGGCACGACGCGCCACACGCGACGCGGCGGGTGACGCTCCCGCTCGCGCATGCGCTCGTCGGCCGTCGCCACCTGCGCTATCACGGGTTCGAGCATCGCCGGATGGGGCAGCCCGTGCGCGGAGCCGTGGGGATCGGGGCCGTCGTTCCGGCCATCCATTCGCCGCGTCAGAACAGACGGAGACGTTTCCTCGGCGCGCTCGAAACGACGGGCCGCCACCGGGTCCTGTGCGCCGTTACCTGGCACCGCGGGGCACCACTCGGGCTCGTAGAGGCAACAGACGGCCGGTGAGCCCCCGATGCGCAGCTCCTCGCGGTGCACGCGCGCGCCCTCAGGGTCATAGTCCCACACCACCTCACCCAAGGTGGTGGCGCCTGCGTCGATGATCGGCTTGAGCCACGCTCCGATCCTCGAGAGCTTGCCGCCCTTCGTGATGCCTGCGCACCCACTCAGGATGAGCAGTTCCTGGGCCCGCGTGGCCGCCACGTAGAACAACCGCGCCGACTCGGCCGCCTCCTGATCCTCTAGGCGTGCCGTAGCAACCCGGACGACGAGCGGATGTCGCTTTTCGTCCTGTATCGGCAGCAGCGGCCCGAGATCGGGATCGATGATGACGCCGTCTAGGCTCCGGTTGTCGCGGGTGCAGTCGCCGACCACCACCACGGGGAACTCGAGCCCCTTGGCGGCGTGAATGCTCATGATCTGCACGGCCCCCTCAGCGAGGGCCCGGGCTTCCCCCTCCCGCGCGCCCACATCGCGCAGTCGCTCCACATACTCGAGGAACGTCCCCACCCCCACGAGGCCGCTCGCATGCGCATCGGCCAGCAGCTTGGCCAGGTTCCGGCTCCCCCGCGCCTGTCCCACAGCGGCCAGAGCCGCCGGATAGTCCGTCTCGTCGTAGAGCGCCTTGATGACGTCGGCCACCGGGGTGCGCCCCACCAGCCCCCGCAACCGCGCCAGCCGCTCGCGCGCCGCAACGGCCCGGGGCGCCTCATTGGGCAGGCCGCCATCCGCCAGCACGCTCTCGGCGGCGGTGAGCGCCTCCCACAGGGTAGGCGCCTCCCCCCGGAGCTGCGCCTCGCGCAGGCGGTAGATGGCCGCATCCGAGACGCCCATGACAGGGGAGCGCAGCGCCCCGGCCAAGGCCAGGTCATCGTCCGGGTCGGCCAGCGCCTGCAGGAGGTTCAGCACGTCGCGCACCTCGGGGCGCTCATGGAATCCCCGTCCCGCCACCGTCACATAGGGGATGCCGGCGCGATCGAGCGCGTCCTCATACGCGCCGAAGGAGGTCGACGCTCGACAGAGGATGGCCACGTCGCCATAGCTCAGCGGGCGATCGCCAGCCACGCCCGTCGCGTCGGCGTCGCACCCCTCGACGAGCTCCCGGATGCGCGCCGCGGCGACATCGGCGGCTCGGTCCAGCGCTCCTTCCGCCTTGGAGCCCACGGTGAGGTGCAGCTCGATCCACGGCCCCTCACCTCCGATGGCCGCCTTCTGGCGCCAGCCGCTCAGCGGGGCGAACGGCTCGGCCCAGGGACGTTGAGGGTCGGCGTCCACCCCCAGAACGGGGTGCAACAGGGCGTTCAGGCTGTCCACCAGGGCCTGGTGAGCGCGGTACGAGACGTCGAGGGAAAGGACGCGGCCCCCGCGCCGCTCCACCTCGGCGCGCTCCTGGCGAAACACGGTGACGTCCGCCCCGCGAAAGGCATAGATGGACTGCTTGGCATCCCCAACGACGAACAGCTTGCCTTCGGGCTGGTTCAGTAGCCGTAGCAGGTCGCGCTGGCGCGCGTTGGTATCCTGGAACTCGTCCACCAACAGAGCGGCCACCTCGGCCTGCCAGCGGGCGCGGACGCCGGCATCGTCACGGAGCAGGGCGAGGGCGCATCGTTCGAGATCGTCGAAATCGAGGGCACGGTGCTGCGCCTTGAGCGCGTCGTACGCCGCCACCGTCCGTGCGTGGAGGCGCGCCAGGCCGGGCATGGCCTCGAAGAGGCACCGATCAAGCGACAGGTCGGCGGCACACTTCTCGAGAAGCGACTTGAGGGTCGCATCGTACACCCCCCGTAGGACGCGCAGCGTGTCCTTGGGGCGCGCCGGCGCCCAGTTCGCCTGACGCCCCTTGCTGAGGGGCATGTTGGCTCCCAGCAACGGCAGGCAGGCACAGACGCGCTCCCACTCGCCGGCGGCACGCGCCTCCTGGATCGCGTCCCACGTGTCCAGCAGCACGCGCAACGGACCGGCGAGAGGATCGTCCGCGTCCGCAGCCCGCTGGAGGGTGCCATCGCCGCGCAGCGCGTCCAACGCCTCAAAGGCCTCGTCGACGGCCGGATCGTCCAGGAACGCGCAGAGGGCCGGCGCCAGGCAGGCCTGCCAGTCGGCCCAACGCGGCGCCGCCCACGTAGGACGGCAATCGTCCACGGCGAGGCGCGACTCCACCATGGTGAGTAGCGCATCGCGGAGGGCTCGCTCACGGACGAGGGCGAACACCGGCGCGACGTCATCTTGGCCCGCCGCCCAGCCCAGGGCGGTGTCGACAGCCTGTTCCTGGAGGAGGGCGGCCTGCGCCTCGTCGAGGACGTCAAAGCCGGGGTCGATACGGACCGATGCCTCGCAGCGCCCCGCCTCCACGGGGTGCGCCCGCAGCATCTCGGCGCACAGGGTATGGATGGTGCCAATGCGGGCGGCATCGAGCTGCCCATAGAGGGCGCCCCAACGGGCGCGCTCGGCGTCATCCAGGCTGGAATCCTCGAGGTAGCTGCGCACCACCTCGCGGACACGGTTGCGCATTTCATGCGCCGCCTTGCGCGTAAACGTGACAGCCACCACCGAGCGCACGGGCAGGCCCTCGGCGAGCAGGGACAGATAGCGCGCCACCAGCGTGCGCGTTTTGCCGGTGCCGGCACCGGCGGTGACGACGACGTCCCTCCCCCGGGCCGTGATGGCCGGGAGTTGTTCCGCGTTGGGCCGCATCGAAGCGGCGATGGGGTGGATCATACTGGAGCCACACCTCCACGGCAGGGCGCGATAGGGTCGATGGTGAGCGCAAGAGACCGCGCTAGCGGTACTCCGGTCGATAGTGCCAGCAGAAAGCGGCTGCGGGGCAATAGGAGGGGCAACGGCCCTGCGCGGGCCGCGGGACAAAGTCGGCGCTGCGCACGGCACGCACCGCTCTCCAGGCCGCGGCGATAGCCGCTGCGAACGCCGCCTCCGGCCCCCCATCAAAGCGCGCCAGGGTGAACGTGCTCGGGGCGACATCACGCACGTGCCAGTAGAACCCATCCACCGGCTCCCCCAGTCCCAGCGCATCGCGGGCGGCCAAGGCGTAGAGGGGCAACTGGAGCCTCCTCCCCTGCTGCACCGCCCGGTTATCAAAGCCGGACGCCCCGGCGGTCTTGTAATCGATGACGCGCACGCCGCCATCGGGCCGGCGATCGACGCGATCGATCAAGCCGCGCACACGCAGCGCATCGTCGCCGTCGCGCACCACGAGGGCGCGGTCGCCGCCAAAGGCCTGCTCGCACAGCAGCTCCGTGTAGCCGTCAGAGCACGCCGCCAGAGCGTTGATGGAGCGCACGAGGTTGCCCACGATCTCGGCCTTGGTCTGCGGCCACCACGCCGTCTCGCGGAAACCATCCCGCCGGGGGGCCTCGTCGAGGATCGGCTCGGCCACCGCCGCTATCCACGCGTCGAGATCGCCGTCCGCGCCGCCATCGCCATAGTAGGCCTCGAACAAGCGGTGGTAGATGGTGCCGAGTTGGCGCCCGTCCAACCCCTCGACCGGCTCGGCGCGGGGCTCGAGGCGCAGGACGCTGCCCACAAAGAACATGAGGGGGCAGGTGTGGTAGGCCTCGAGGCAGGTGGGGCTCCACACGTGGCGGGGACCATACTGCCAGGCGAACTCGTCGGCCAGGATGCGCAGATCGCCATCATAGGCGCTGGCCGGCGCGCCGCCTGTGCGCGCGCGGATCACCCGCACAGCGGAGGCAAAGGCGGCCCAGCGCTCGGGACGCTCGTCCCGCAGCCAGGCGCCGAGGTCGGCCCTGGGATGGGCGGCAAGGGAGGCGAACGCCTCTGGCCAGGAGGCGGCGTGGGTTGGGAGCGGCACGCTCTCACTGGTGAGGGCGCGCGGGACCGCGCCCGTCAGCCGGCGCAGTTCCTCCCAGAAGGGGGAGGGTGCCCAGGCCGCGCCGTTATCGGCCAGGCGGGGCCGCGTCACCAGGAGCCGCTCTGAGGCGCGCGTGACGGCCTCGTAAAAGCGCTCTGGCTCGGCACTCTCGGTGGGCAGCTCCAGGGTGATGGCCTTGGCGCGCAGCATGAGGCGATCCGCATCACGCAGCAACACGTTCTCCCCCAGGCTGGCGGGGAACTCGCCCTCCGCCAGGCCGAGGAGGGCCACGGCACGGAAGGAGAGGCCTCGCGCCGCCACCACATCCGCCGCGAGGATATCCTCCTGGTCGATGGGGGCGGGCATGTTGAGGCGGATGGCCTCCAGGGCGCCGGCGAGCTCGGCGAGGAACGTTTCGTGGCTGATCGGCTCCTCGATCCTCCCCACCTCGGCCAGGAGCGCCTCGGCGGCCACCAGCCCCCGCAGGACGTCCTTGAGTGCCCGCAACGCCTCAATGTCGCGCGCGGCGACGCGGACGGCCTCCCGATCCGGCGCGCCGTCCACGTCGGCCGCCGCCGTCTCGGCGAGCCAGGCGCGGATACACGCCACGATACCATCACAGCGCGCCTCATCGTCCGCCGCTGCCGCGGGAGGGGAGGCTCGGGATGCGCCCATCTCTGGAGCCTCGTCCGTGCCGATCAGCGCCTCAAGCCAGGCCACGTACTTCCGCATGGTGCTGGCCGCTGTGGGCGGCGTGACGCGCGCAACAAAGCGCCGCAGCAGCTCCAGCAGCCGCGCAGCCTCGGCACCCACCGGCGCATGGGCAAGACCGTCCCCGCCGTCAAAGCCATCATCGCGCTCCGCGTCCTCGTCCGGCCGGGCCGCAGCGCGTCGGCACAACGCCTCCTCCCACTGGTCCCAACCGCCGATGACGCGACCTGCGCGGGCCACCGCATCGAGGGCGCTAGCCACCGCGGCCCCGTCGATGGGCGCCCCTGCGAGCTCGCCGCCGCCGGTAGCGCCGCTCTCGGCACCACCGCTAGGACCATCGCTCGTGTCCGGTGGGCCCCCGTCGTCCGACAGGAGGGCCTGCCAGTCAAAGTACGGCGACCGCCACGCCTCCACCAGCAACCGGTAAGGCAGCGCTGGCCCGGCGCCATCGCGCTCCGCCGGCAGCGTCAAGCGCAGCAGGTCGAGGATAGCGGCAATAACGGGCACGCCAGAAAGAGGAACGCCTCCCGCCACGCGGAGCGGCAGGCCCATCTCGGCGGCGATCTGCAGCATGTAGGGGCGGTAGGCGTCCAGGTCGCGCGCCAGCAACGCCACGTCTCCCGGCCGCAGGCCGTCGTGCACGAGGCGCTCCTTCAGCCAGCGCAACGCCTCGCGCACCTCGCTCGCGCGGTCTGGCGCCTCCAACAGCTCGACGCCCGCGCAGTGCGCCGCCGGAGCGCGCCCACCATCCCGCAGCGCGGGCTCGAGGGAGGCGAGGGGTCGCTGCCCCGGGTCGAACGTCGCCGGGAACGGCTCTGCACGGATGCCCAGCACCCGCTCCACGTCCTGCTGCGTGCGACGAAAGCGCCGCCAGACGAGCGGCGTCGCGGGCACCACGTCTCCCGTGAGCATCACCACCATTTCGGGGACGCGAGGGGCGAGCACCTGCACGAGGTCCAGCTGGGCGGGGGTGAGGCTGTCAAAACCGTCGAAGGCCAGCAGCAACCAATCGCTCAAGACGCCGTCCGGGGCGCGCCTGATGGCGTCGCGCGCCATCGGGATGAGGGCGAGCCGGTCGGCTCCGCCCAGAGCGCGGGCCCCCTCCCAGTAGGCACGGTAGATGCGGCCGAGCTCCGCAAGCCGCGGCTCCGTCCCCTGCAGGGCGCGCTCGAGGCACTCGGGGGTGACGGCGGCCGATGTCAGCTCTTGGATGAGGCGCCACAAGAGCTGGATAAAGCCGGGGCTCGAGGCCAGCCCGCCGTAGTAGGGGAGGTCCGACCACTCCACGGCCCAGCGCAAGAGCCGATGCTGCACCACCTCGTCCAGCTCGGCGTATGAAGTGCGGGTGGCCTCGAGGCAGGCGGCGGCCAACCCCTCACAGGTAACCACGTGGACGCCCATGCCGCCACCCCGCTCGGCCAGGCGCCGGCGGCAGGCGCGAACCTGCAGACGGCTGGCGACGCACACGTAGGCCAGGCCCTCGAGGCGACGCGTTGCGGCACGCGCCCGGTCGAGGACCCAGGCCGTCTTGCCCGAGCCCGCCGGGGCCAGGAAGAGACGCACGGACATGCCGTTCCCCCGCTTGGATGCATGTTCGATGTGGGTTGGGCTATCGACAGGTGTGAGGCAAGGCGGTTCGGCTATCGATGGTCAGGATGGGCAGGCGCACCGAGGACATCGCGTACGTGCCCTCATCACGTGACAGAGCACGCGGGCGATGGGGTGCGCGCCCCAGCGATCAGCTCGCGGCGACGCGCCGGTGCTCAGCGTGTCGCCAGCGCGTCGATGGCGCGGGCAAGACGGATGTCGCGCTCGGTGACGCGGTCACCCGCCTCATGGGTGCTTAGGGCGATCTCGACGCGGTTATAGACGTTGTGGAGATCGGGATGGTGGTCCAGCGCTTCGGCCTCGAACGCCAGCCGTACGATAAAGGCGATCGCCTCGGGAAAGCCACCGAAGCGAAAGGTCTTGGTGAGGCGGCGCTCATCGTACGTCCATCCCTCAAGCTCCTGCAGCGCGGAGCGCACCTGCTCCGCGCTCAAGGGGGTACTGCTCATGGGTCCTCTCCCGTACGGGCCAGCGTCGCCCGTTACGTCAAGCGCTCCGCCTCTTCGCGGGCGATCCGCACCCAGTTGACGACCCGGGAAGGATCGTTCCCGATGGTGTGGTTGTCCTTCATGATGACCTCGAGGCGGCAGTCTCGCGTGATGCGCATCACCTCGCGCAGCCCGGCGCGAATGCGCTCGGCATCAAAGGACGGCATCGCCAGATCCGCAGGCGTGGGCTTGTAGGAGTAGATGTAGCGATCCCCCAGCAGCTCGGCCATCGCCGCGGGGTCGGCCCACGCCGACACCGAGATGCGCCGCAGGCGGGGGAAACGCTCCACGATGTGCCAGCGCTTGTCCAGCGGCTCACAACAACCGTAGCAGTTGAGGCCAAAGCGCGCGAGCAGCGGCTCTTGGTAGGGAAATACAAACTCGGCGAACATGCGTGGCGAGACATGCACCGTCTCCTGGCTCTCGGCAAAGCCCCACATGTCCATGGTGCGCACGCGCCCCTGGTGATCGGCCTGCGGGAGCTCGTGCGTCCAACCGAAACCGCCAGAGCCCACATAGGTGCCGTCATTGTTCAGGCTCAGCAACCCTTCGGACTCGAGATAGTCGAGCCGCGCGAGGTGGCCATCGCGCAAGAAGGCCATGAGACGATGGAGCTCATCGGGATGGTCGCTCATGTCGAGCATCACCTGGGTCAGGCCGCGCAGGTTGATGAGCGTCCATGTCATCCCCAGAGTCCACCACCACACCGTCTTGAGCCGCACCGTGAGCGCGTGGCCCACGGCCTCCTCCGCCAGCGCCAGGGAGCGCTCGGTCGCGGCGGCATCCACGGTGATGCGGGGAAAACGCAGGCGGTCGAGGTCGGCATAGTCCTTCAGAGGGGCGTCCCACGTGTACGAGCCGCCGTCCTGGCCACCGATGCGCGTCTCCTGCATCCCCCAGTCGCTCTCGGTGTACACATGGGCGACGTCGAACACCGGCTCGATGACGCGGTCGTCACGCATCACCTCGCCCCACCAGATCTCTTTGCGCAGCCGCATCTCCCAGCTCCGCGCCAACTCGCCCTCACAGGCGAGGTCCGCCGGCCTGATGATCTCGTTCCAGCCGTTCTCGGGATCACAAAAGATGACGGGGCGCGTCGCCTCGAGGGCGTTATGGCGGTACCACAGATCGCGCTTGGCGTCCTCCACGGGGCGGGCGGCGAGCTCTGCCACCCGCGAGGCGAGATCACCGAGGATGGCGCGGTCGCGCGCGGATAGCTCGAGGTCGAGCTCGGTGTGTCCCTGGCGGGCGATGGCGCCCGCCGGTGTCTGGTCACTCATGGGTCCGGGCTCCTCCCGGTTGAGGAATGATGTACCAGGAGGATACCCGGTGCGATGGCGATGGTCAAGCGTTTGGGGCGTCGCCAGCGCTCCCTAGCCCCTCTGCACCCGCCAGGGGAGCTCCATGATGCGCTCCATCCCCTTCTCATCGAGCTCGATCCCCAGGCCCGGGCCGGCGGGCACGGCAACACAGCCGTCCTCGTCGAGGATGAACGGCTCGCGCAAGTATCCCGCTCCAAGGTAGGTGCGGCCCCCCTCGCGCCAAGCGTTCACCTCGTTGTGCTCCTGGACGAGGAAATTCGGCGCGCAGGCATCGAGCTGGATCGACGCCGCCAAGGCCAGCGGGCTGAGAGGGCAGTGGAGCGCCAGCCGGGCGTAGGCCGCCTCGCCCATGACGGCGATCTTGTGGCATTCGGTAATACCTCCGGCATGGCAGATGTCGGGCTGGAGCACGGCCAGCGCGCCGCGCGCCAGGGCGTCAAAGAACACCCACTTGCCCATCCAGCGCTCCCCCGCGGCGATGGGCACATTCGTCCGACGCGCCACCTCGACGAGGGCATCGACGCGCTCGATCGGCATCGGCTCCTCGACAAAGAGGGGGCGGTAGGGGGCCAGGGCATCGATGATCTGCGACGCCACGGTAGGGTGCGGGTTGTGGATGTCCACCGCCACATCGACGTCGGGCCCGGCGCCCTCGCGCACGGCGGCAAAACGCTCTGCCAGCGCGTCCACCTGGCCCGTGGCCTCGATCCCCTCCCCGGGGCCAAAGTGCACCTTCAGGCAACGAAAGCCCCACTCCTCCACCAGGGTCCGTGCCGCCTCGGCCCAGACGGCGGGCTCGGCGAGGCGGCGTGGGCGCGGCGCGCCTGCCTCCCGGTAGGGCCTGCCCGGCTCGACGACATGCGGCATCTCACCGCCGGTGGCGCGGTACATGCGCACCCGATCACGGGTGGCGCCACCGAGGAGGCGGTGGATCGGTTGCCCGGCGAGCTTGCCGACGATGTCCCACAGGGCAATGTCGATACCGCTGATGGCGCTCATGGTGACGGGGCCGCCCTTGTAGCCCACGCCGGCGTTGTACATCGCCTGCCATAGGGCCTCGATGCGCGTTGGATCGTGGCCTATCAGGAGCGGCTCGAGACGCCGCACCTCGGCGATGACGCTTTCGGGGTGGTTCTCCAGGTAGGGTTCTCCGAGGCCGGTGACCCCCTCGTCCGTGTGGATACGAAGCCAGACCCAACTCGGCGGTACCCGCAGAATCTCGAGGCGCGTGATCTTGGTCATGGTTCCTCCGCTGGGTGTGGGTGATCCGCCGCGATGGGGACGGCGGCATGATGGGTATAGCAAGCGGCGATGCTCCGCGTTCTGGAGCATCGCCGCAGTCTACCCGTCGTGCCAGCGGCACACAAGCGCGCCCGCCCCCCTCCCTTCTCCTGAGGACTGGGGAAGCCCTGACAGCCACGCCGATCCGTGCCCGGATGGCTGTCAGATGGCCAGCCTCTCCTCCGGGCGGCCGATGACGCTATCGATGGGAGGCGTCGCCTGGTAGGGGCGGCCATTCCTGTCGAGCCATTCCAGCAACTCACCAATGCTGGCCCGCGCCAGCGCGATGCACGTATCCGCCGCGCCGTAGTAGATGTTGAGCGTGTCACCGTCGGGCCCGATGGTGTAGCCGCAGGGAAAGACAACGTCGTCCACATCGCCCTCACGCTCGTAGGGCTCTTCGGGGGCAAAGATCCAATCGTCGCCGCGCAACAGGCAGCGCTCGGGCTCGTCGCGGTCAAAGAGAGCGAGCCCGACACGATAGATGGACCCCGAGGCCGTCGTGCGCACGCCGTGGTAGAGCATCAGCCAGCCGCGGGGGGTGTCAATGACGGGCGGCGACAGACCGATCTTGTTGGCATCCCACCACGTGCCGCGCCGAGAAGCGAGAATCAGCTTGTGGCTGCCCCAGTGGCGCAGGTCGGGCGAGTACGAGATCCAGATGTGGGCCCCCTCCGGATTGCTGGGGCGATGGATGAGGGCCCAGTTACCGCCAATACGGCGGGGCAAGAGGGCGCTATCCTTGTTATCGGGAGACATGATAAAGCCATAGTGCTCAAAGGTGTGGAAATCGGTAGTGGTGCTGAGGGCTACGCCCGGGCCATTGATCGAGACGGCGGTGTAGGTGATCACATAGACGCCCAGCTCCTCAGCGTAGACAATCCGTGGATCTTCGATACCCCACAGCTCCTCGGGGCGAGCCTGGGGATCCGACATCATCGTGGGTGTGGGGGCGATCTCCCAGCCGCTGACGCCGTTATGCGAGCGCGCCGCAGTCAGGTGCGAGATGCCGCGCCGATCCTCTACCCGGCAGAGGAGGAGCGTCGTGCCATCTTCCAAGAGCGTGGCGCCGGGGTTCATCACCGTGTGCGCGGGATAGGGCCAGTCATCAGCGGTGAGGATCGGGTTCTTGTGCTCGCGGCGCAACAGAACCTGGTGTCCCGTTCGAACTCGACTCGCCATCTGCAACCTCCACAAGGGGACCGCCGCGAGGCTCCGGCACGTCGGCCGTTGCTGCGCTGCGCAAGCGTCGCGGCCTATCGTGGCATGTGCCGAGCAACCGTTGCTGCCCAGCGCTGCGCGAACGGATGAGCGGCGATGTGGAGCAGAGAGGGGCATGAACAGGGATATGGGCGGGACGTGTCGAGAGGGGAGAAATGGGGAGAGGAGCCGGTGGCGCTACCGGCTCCTGTGGTTGCCCATCCTGCACGCGGAGTGATCACGAAGGCGTATCGCGTTGTTGATGTTCATGTTCACCAGTGTGGTATGTAATCGGCATGGAGGGCATGCTTGAGCCGAAGTATGCCGCCCGCTGCCCGGCAACTAGGCGAGCGGCACATCTGGCTGAGTGGCCGCAACCCGGTCCTCGATGGTAAACTTGATCGCCGTACGCACCTGATCGGCGATGTTCACTTCGGTGAAGGCGGGGATCACCACCACATCAAAGCCGTCAAGCGCCAAATACGAGCGCGCAATGGCTACTGCCTTGGCCGCCTGATTCACTGCCCCTGCCCCAATGGCTTGAACCTCGGCGCGTCCACTCTCACGGATGACGCCTGCGATCGCCCCCGCAACGGCTGTGGACCTCGACTGAGCGGATACCTTTAGAATGCTGGACATCTTGTCTCCTCGTCTTCTGGTTGGTTGTGCAGTAACCAATGCACTCAAACGCTGTGCGGTCACCAAAGCACGCCGTAATGCACCTTCGTGATCACTCCCCATACAGGATCGACGGCTGCGCCGGTTGTGATCCCGCCTCCGCCTCCTTTCGTGGTGTGGCGTCGATCCGCGCTCGCGCGTTCGCCGCCGCCGTATGCAGCCCCACGCCCTGCTCCAGCGCCCTACGGGCCATCGCGCGAATCTCGGCCAGATCCGCCGGCTTGGTCAGACAGCCGAATACCCCCAGGCGCCGTGCCTCCTCCGACACTGCCGGCCCGTGATGAGCCGTCACCCAGATGACGGGCGTGGTCGGGATCAGCAGACGCAGGTCACTCGTCAGCGAGATGCCGTCCTGCCCCGGCATGCGGAGGTCGGTGAGAACGAGGTCCACCCGCACTTCGCTCACCTGCTCGAGAGCCTGGGCGGCATTGGTTGCCGTAATCACCTCGGTGTCGGGTGCCAGGCTCAGTAGGGCGTGCTCAAGTACAAAGAGGATCCGCTCGTCGTCGTCCACCACCAGGATGCGTTTCCCCACCTTGCTTGACCTCCGACGTGCGATGGGTCCGGATCGATGCCAGCCTGTCACCAGACACGATAAAACAGGGTTACCCGTTTATGGCGACTGTGTCTTGAGCTGGTAAGGACGACGACTACGATGTGCGCGAGCCGTCGGGCTCCCTGTACTGGCAATAGCCTACCGCAATGTTGGCTTTATCATAGCCGAAATATGGGCTGTTGAGTGCCGGGGGCAGTTGGGGGAAGGTTTGCGGTTAGTTGGTGAGAGAAGGGGCGAGTTGAATGCTGCAGAAGTGTTGGGCGTGGGTTTGCGCTGCGCGCCATCGCCGGGCTGTGCTATCGTCCGGATGGCAGAGCGCTCCAGCACGGGCACGGAGCGTCACCCGTGCGCAGAGCGACGTCACGGTATCACACGGATTGCCCTGGGCGGCTCCAGGGGGCCACCCCTACTCCCCAAAGGTATAGCCCGCCTCGCGGATGTTGACGATGTACCGCGGGTTCGAGGGGTCCGGCTCGACTTTGCGCCGTAGGCTATAGATGTACCACTTGATGATGTCTCGCGCCTCACGGACGCCCTGCGGCTCATAGTCCTGCACCACGCGCACCAGCTCCTGGGGGGGAACGACGCGCTGGGCGTTCTCGATGAGGTGCACCAACAGGCGGTACTCGCGCTGGGTGAGCTCGATCGTGCGCCCATGCACCTGTACCTGGCGCTTGTCGAGATCCACCGTAAAGGGGCCGCAGCGGAGCACGTCAGCCGCTCCTTCCTCACCGGCGGCGTTGGTCGTCGTCGCCCGCCGCCGCCTAGCCAGCGCCTCCCGCACCGCCTCGCGCAACTCCTCCATCTCTAGGGGCTTGAGGAGATAGAGATCGACGCCCTCGCGAATGGCGGCCACGGCGGACTCGAGCGAGCCATGGGCAGTGAGGATGATCACAGCCGTGCTCGGCCAGCGCCACCGGATCGCCTCCAGCACCCGCAATCCATCGATGCGGCCCCCAAGCTTGAGGTCCACCAACGCCAGGTCAAAGGGGTTCTCGCGGAGACGCTCCAGCGCCTCTTCACCGTTGCGGGCGGTCGTCACCTCGTGCCCATCCCGCTTTAGAGTCTCGGCCATGAAGAAGCGGACCGTGTCCTCATCGTCGATTACCAGTGAACGTACCGTCTCCGCCATCGGGTCCATCCCTCTATGTGGTGGGGTCGCACTCCAACTGCTCGGACGCTCTGCTTCCTAAGGGCAGCCAGATGGTAAAGGTCGTGCCTTCGTCCGGCTGGCTCGCCGCCGTGATGGTGCCTCCGTGCTCACGAATGATGCCGCGGGTGATAAACAGCCCCAGCCCGAGGCCGTCTTGCTTGGTGCTGTAGAACGAGTCAAAGATGTGCGGCAGGATGTCGGGCGAGATACCCACCCCCTCATCGCGAAAGGTGATGCGCACCCCCTGTGGGCGACGGGTGGCGGCGGTAGCGATGTGCAGCCGCCCACCATCGGGCATGGCATCTACGGCGTTCAGGACCAGGTTCAGCACAACCTGGCGCATGCGATCGACTATCATCGGCACCGGGGGCAAATCGCCCCACTCGGTGACGACATGGATACCGCGACCAGAGACTTGTTTGCGACTGAGCTCCAGCACCTCCTGGATGAGGGCGTTGGCATCACTGGGCTTTTTCTCACCCGGCTGGACCGGGCGGTAGAGGTCGCGCAGATGGCCGACGATGCTCGACGTACGGCGCAGCTCCTCACGAGCCACGTTGAGAAAGCGATCGGGATTATCTCCCTGGGCCAGCGCCTCCTGTGCCAGGCCGAGACACCCAATGACGGCCTGGAGAGGATTGTTGATCTCATGGGTCAACGAGGCCACCAATCTGCCGGTGAGCGTCAGCTTTTCTGCCTCGGCAAGGGCCGCCCGCATGGCGCGTTCCTCCGTCACGTCAGCCACCATGGCGATGACGAACCAGGGGATGCCGCCATGCCGCCGCACCAGAGAGAGCGTGATGAGGACCCACGCTTCACCCCCGCTATGGCGGGCACATGGGCGCTCGGCCCGATAGTAATCGCACTGCCCGGCCAACAGGGTCGTGTACGAGTCCCCATCGCTGCCCTCAGCCTCAATAGCTATGGACCGCGACAACGGCTCACCGACGAGATCTTCCAGATCGCGATCCAGTATCCCCTGCAGGGCGGGATTGGCGTCCAGGATGCGCCCTTCCAGGTCGAGGAGAGCGATGCCGATCGCCGATTCCTCAAACACCGTGCGAAAGCGCGCCTCGCTGGCGCGCAAGGCGGCGGTGCGTTCGGCGACGCGCCGCTCCATCTCTTGGGCATGGCGCGCCACCCGCTCGCTCAGCTCCGCCTGGTGGATGGCGATGGCCAGGCTATTGGCCATCTCTTGCATCGTGTCCACGTGCCCGGGCAGGAGCCCCCCTGGGTCGGCGATGCCGAGGTTCAGGGAGCCGATAAGTCGCCCCTGAGCGAGGAGGGGCACGTTCACATAGGTACGCACCCCCTGCTCGCGCAACGTGGCGATGACGGTAGAGGTACAGGGGAGCCTGCCAAGGTTCTCGACCACGTGCGCTTTGCCGGCCGCGAGCTCTTCGGTGAACCAGCACCAGTCCAGCGGCCCGCGCCATCCCGTGGTCAGCGCCGTCTCGCGATCGGCGCGCGCCGCCAAGAGCTCGACCTCGTCGCGATCCGCAGCGAACATGGCCACCGCCGCCCAGAGGCAAGGGACGAGCTGCCAGGCATAGTGGAGCGCCGCCTCAGCGATGGCCTCCACCGAGTGGGAGGTCAGCACCGCCTCGTCGAGCTCGTGGAGGATCTGCAGGCGCTCGGCGTAGCGACGCAGCGCCTCCTGGGTGCGCTTCCACTCGGTGATATCCTGCAGCACGGCCACGCCACCGGTGATCGTCTCCGCGCCGTCGCGGATGGGCGCCGCGCTCACCACGAGGTCGCGCACCTCGCCATCGGCGCGCTCCCCCGTGACCTCCACATCGCATACGGGCCCGCCCGCCGCTACGGCCTGAAACACGGCAGCGATGCGCTGCTTCGAGCCGAGTTCGTCGCCTGGCCCCTCGCCACTGGGCTGTTGCGCGCTGGAGCCGGTCACAAAGCCCAGATCACGCGCGGCGCTGTTGGCCAACACGATCCGCCCTGCCTCGTCCGTGACGATAATCGCCCCCGGGGCATTGGCAATAACGGTGTGCAGCCGCGCCCGCTCCGCGGCGAGCATATCGAGGAGGCGTTCCCGTTCGGTCACATCCAAGAGCGACAACACGAGGCCATACACGCTGCCCTGCGCGTCGCTGATGGGCGTCAGTCGCCAGTCCAGGTAGACCGTGCCCCGCTCCGGCCGATTGGGATCGGTAACAGGCCGGGCCACAAAGCTCACGGCCCGGCCCGTGTGGATCACGTGCTCGAAAACCGCCTGGCTCTCGCTACTGGGAAAGAGATCAAAGAGGCGACGCCCCAGGAGATCCTCACGCCGATGGCCACTCGCCTGGGCAAATGCCGCGTTCACGCGGACGATGCGCAACTCGGCATCGAGATAGGCCAGCTGTGCCTGGGTGTTCTCCATCACAATCTGGAGAGTATCGTGCACGTGCTGCGCATCGTCGGGGAGGGCGTCCGCCACTCCCGACGCCGGCGAAGCGCCACCGCGTTGCAGCATCCAGCAAACCGTCTGACGGGCACCATCACGCACGGCTCTACACTCCAGCTCGGCCGAGGCGAGCAATGGGATGGCCGTACCGCCATGGGGCAGCAGATCGAGCTCCACCCCGACTGCTCCCGGCGCCTCTTCGATGCGCCGGAGCGTCTCGCCAAGCGCCGCTCGCTGTGCCTCCGCGATGTACCGCTCCAGCGGCTGGCCAATGAGCGCACGCTGGTCCACGTTCAATAGGATGCCAGCCGCGCGATTCGCTTCCAGGATCGTGCCATCACGCGCCGTGACCAGGCAGGCAGTCGGCATCGACGCGAACAGGCTCCGGTAGCGTTCGCGTTCGGCCTCGATACGGGCGCACATGGCGGCCCACGCGTCGTTCTGGTCAGCTCGCCCCGTACCGGTGCCCTGTAGCTCCTCCAAAGCCTGTTCCAGCTGCTCCAGTGCCTCGCGCAGCACGCCATCGCACCCGCCCGGCTCGGGGGAGCGTTCGATACAACCGACCAGGCGCTGGCGCGCTGCCTCCAGTCTGCCGGCTACGAGGGAATGGCCCATGGCTCCTCCACAGCCACCTGTAGCACAATGCCGTTGCGTTGCGCCGAGGCCACGGAACGCACGTCGTCGGACCGTACGTCGTCGAGATGCACGCGTTGGAGCGCACGCGTCGTCCGCCGCATCCACCCAGACGCGGCCAAGCCCCGCGGTGTCGGGCTCACCACATGCGCCAGGGCTCCGGCCCGCCGGGCGCTACACAGCGACAGGCGATGGCAATTTAAGTGTAACATAGAACGCTACGAGAAGCAACAGCACCAAAAAATACAATACGGTGGAGATACCTGCCACACCACCGAAGCCCGCCATACAACACCGCCCGACGTAGCGGCACAGCACGGCGCTAGAGCTAGGGCTCCTCGTAGGTGAGCACCAGGGGCGTGGCGGCGTCCCACGTCTCGCCGGGTGGGAGCCAGCGGCCCGAGGCCTCGGCCATGTCGCGCAGGGCGACGGCCAGCTCCGGGCGCAGCATCGCCGCGGTGTAGCGCCAGGTCCAGTTGCCGTGTGGGCGCCCTGGCGTGTTGAGGCGCGCCTCGCTCCCCAGGCCCAGCACGTCCTGCAGGGGAAAGACGGCCATGTCGGCCACCGAGTTCATGATCAACCGCATGAGCGTCCAGTGTACGTCGCTGCCATCGGTGCCGGTGTAGACGCGCACCTGGTGGCGCGTCTGCTCATCGGCCTGGTGGTACCAGCCGAGCGTCGTATCGTTGTCGTGGGTGCCCGTATAGGCGAGGAGGTTGCGTTCCCAGTTGTGCGGTAGGTTGAGGTTGCTGGCATCCGCGCCAAATCCGAACTGGATGACGCGCATCCCCGGCAACCCCAATGCGCGCCGTAACGCGTCCACGTCGACGGAGATGAGGCCCAGGTCCTCGGCGATGATCGGCAGGGCGCCGAGCTCGCGGCGCACAGCCTGGAAAAAGCCCGCGCCAGGCCCCCGCACCCAGCGACCATTGATGGCCGTGACCTCTCCCGCCGGCACCTCCCAGTACCCCGCAAAGCCGCGGAAATGATCGAGCCGCACCATATCCACGGCTTGGAGGGCGTTGCGTAGCCGTGCCAGCCACCAGTCATAGCCGCGTTCGCGCATGAGGTCCCAGCGGTACAGGGGGGTTCCCCACAGCTGGCCGGTGGCGCTGAAATAGTCCGGCGGTACGCCCGCCACCACCGTGGGCAGGCCGCGATCGTCGAGGCGAAAGAGATCGCGGTGCGCCCAGACGTCGGCGCTGTCGTGGCCCACAAAGATGGGCATATCGCCAATGATGGTGATGCCGACATCATTGGCGTAGGCGCGCAAGCGCGCCCACTGGCGGGAAAAGACGAACTGCGCAAAGCGGTGGTAGCTCACGGCATCGGCGAGCTCGGCGCGCCACCGCGCCACGGCGTCCGCACGGCGCAGGGCGATATCGGGCGGCCACTCGACCCACGGCTTCCAGTCAAAGCGCTCCTTGAGTGCCATGAACAGCGCATAGTCTTCCAGCCAGTGAACCTCACGGGCGACGTAGGCCTCGAGCTCACGCCGCAAGGAGGCCGAGCCACGCTCCGCCAGCCGCGCGTGAGCGGTACGCAGCGCGCGCCCCTTCAAAGCGATTACCCGCCCATAGTCGACGTGATCGGCGGGCAGCGCCGCAGCATCGGTCAGCTCGGCGTGATCTAGCAGGCCCTCGCGGACCAGATCGTCGAGCGCGATGAGCAGAGGATTCCCGGCAAAGGCGGAGAAGGGCTGGTAGGGCGAATCGCCATAGCCGGTGGGCCCCAGCGGCAGTATCTGCCAGAGGGTCTGCCCGGCAGCGACCAGGAAATCAACAAAGCGGCGCGGCCCTTCACCGAGGTCGCCGATGCCGTGGGCGCCCGGCATGGAGGTGGGATGACAGAGGATGCCACTCGTCCGGTTACTCCCTCGTTCGTCGGACATTTCGCTTCACCTCGTGAACCGATGATACTCGGGGCCCAAGCGGCGGTCAATGAACGTAACGGAGCAAGTGTTCGCACAGGTGGTGGGAAGGAAGGGGGGCTACACGGCCACGCTGCCATGCGCGCTGGGGACGGACGTGCTTGACGCGGCCCCTCCCGTGACTATACTCGAATCAGAGTCACTCACGCCGCCCAGCAACACCACGCCCCGGGCGGCGTTTCGATATTCTGGGCGTGCCGGAGGTTATGGCCATGCAACGGGTCCAGCGCGTCGACGAGGACAGCATCGCGCCGCAGACGCGCCGCCTGTATCTGCGCGCCAGCATCATTGCTGTGGTGGGCAACCTGGCCCTCATGGCCGCCAAGGCGGCCGCCGCCGCAGCGAGTGGTAGTAGCGCCGTGTACGCCGATGCGGCCAATTCGGCGGCCGACGTCGTCTATAGCCTCTTCCTAGGGGTCGCGCTGTGGCTATCGTTGCGCCCACCCGACCTCAGCCACCCCCACGGGCACCGACGCATCGAGCCGCTGGTGAGTGTCGTCATCGGCCTGGCGATGGGCTTTGCTGGGTACCAAGCGGCACAGGCCGGCTGGCGCACCCTGCGTATCGGTCCCCAGGCGATTACCTCGCTCTGGGCCTACCTGGCGCCGCTGGGCACCGTCCTGGTCAAGGGCTGGATGTATCGCGAGGTGCGCCGGTTGGGGGACGAGGCCCACAGCCCCGCTCTCCGAGCGTCCGCCAAGGACAACCTGATGGACGTCGTTGCGTCCACCGCAGCGCTCATCGGCGTGGCCGCCAGCCAGATCATTGCCCCCGTTGCCGACCCCATCGCGGCGTTCGCGGTCGCCCTGTGGATCGTGCGGGGCGCCTACGACGTGCTGCGCGAGGGGGTGCGCCAACTCGTCGGCGGCGCCGCATCCCCCGAGCTGACCCAGGCCGTCATCGAAGCCGCCCAGTCGGTCCCGGGAGTGCTCGACGTGCATCAGGTGATCGTCGAGTACGTCGGCCCGCAGGTGCGCGCCGATGTCCACATTGACATGGACCGCCGTGCGAACCTCGATGAGGTGCATGCCGTGAGCGACGCCGTCCGTGCCTCCATCGAAGAGATGGCCGAGGTCGACCACGCCTTTATCCATGTGGAGCCTGTCGAGCGCGAGGACTAGAGACGGAGCGCCTCATCCGGAGCGCCTACCCATGGGCGCTTCCTGCAGCTCCCCGGCAAGCCCCTCCGTGGGCGCCCCATCGCCACCGACGATGAGCGGCGCCGGTTTGGAGGCGTCGCGCACCAGCGCGAGGGCGCCGTGCGGGCAGGCACGGACACAGACACCACAGCCCATGCAGCGCTCGGCGTCGATGTGCGCAAGCCCCGCAACCGTCACGGCGTCAAACGGGCAGCGCTCGGCACACAGCCTGCAGCCCACACACCCCTGCGCGTCGACCTGCGCCACGTACCCCGATGATACGAGCATCGGCGTGCCATTCCGCTGCGCCCACATGGCGCCGCAGCAGCACGAACAGCAATTGCAGATCGCGTAAAAGCGATCGAGCATCGCGTGCTTGAGAAAGGCGTGGTGCACGTGGCCGCGGTCGGCCTCCGCCTCGAGAATTTCCACCGCCTCCTGGCGGCTGATCTCGCGGGCACGGCCGGGATGGTGCTCCAGGGCAAAGCTCGCAAAGGGATCGCCCACCACGAGGCACACGTCCATGGGCAGGCACGGCTCAGCGCGCGCCGAGCGACATGGGCAGTCAAACGCTACCACCGGCCCTGACGCCGAGAGCACCAGGTCGCGCGCGCTCTGAAAGGGAATGATCTGCTCCGGCACGACCTCGGCGACGTCCTCACGTACCTCCACCAGCCGCCGCGCCGCTGCGGTGGGCAAGACCTTTCCGTGGTACTCGTTGGCCCAGCCCCTGCCGTTGGCCACGCGCAGCGCCAGGGGCGATAGCGCCCGCTTGACGCGCGCCAAAAGGCCTCGCTCGCCAATGGCCGTCCCGATGTAGGCATAGGAAAAGCGCCCATAGACGTAGGTGTGGAAAAAGAGCCACCACGGCTGTCCCTTGGCGCGTGCCTCGCGCCACATGCGGCGCGTCGACGGGAGCAGGCCCAGCCGCCCCTCCGTCACCATCAGCCCCGCTGCCACCAGTCCCAGGCCGGCGGCAAACCCAGCCACCCACCGACGTCCGCGCGTCCAACGCATGGCTCTCTCCCTCATCGAGCTATGGCTATGGTAACACAAGCCCATACCTACTTCCAGAACCCCGGCATGAGCGCGCCTGCACAGGATGGCAGGCAGCAGCGGCGTGGACGGGGTTCTGGGCGCCATGCCACGGGATTCCCTGGGACACCGCGTGTGCGGCGCGTGCGGTGAGGATGCTAGACCGTGTACGTCTCCCACGAGCCCAGGCAGCCGTGACCACGCCGCACGTGGACGACGCCCCGCTGCGGCTCGGCGATGTGCCCCGAGGTCGTGTGCATGCCCCGCGCGCCGTGGCGACAAATGCCGGCGGGGTCGCCCTCGTGGTCGGCCAGGAACGCTTGCAGCGTCTCCACGGTGATGGCGCCCCACGCCTCGCGGACGAGGTCCGTCAAACGGCGATAGCGCGCAAAAGAATCGGGGAGCGAGCCGGTCTCGAGCGGGCGAAAGGCATCACTCAGGTAGTGGTTGGTGTGGACGATGGCGTCCGGGTGGTCGCCGGCGTAGCGCGCTACCCCCTCGGGGCGCACCTCCAGATCGGCAACCACCCCGCTCGCATCGGAGGTCAGCACATTGGCGGCCGAGCATACGGCGTGCCGGTCATAGAGCGCCAGCGCATCCTCCGCGGTGGTGCACTCGAGCATGAGGCGCTTTAGCGGATAGTGGGCCAAGCCCGGCTGCCAGCGGAAATCATAGACAGCATTGGCATAGTTCGTCACGCCATGGGCGTTCATCCCAAAGTAGCCGAGTTGCCCCGCAAAGGTATAGATGAGCGCCCGCGGTCGGCCGTCATCGGGCAAGACACGCAGCAGGATCGAGACGTCGCTGTGCTCCGGCGACAGGTCCTGGTTCTGACCGATGAGGATGCCACCGTCGGCGGTGGCCGCACCGCGCAGCGCAAAGGCGGTGCACCCCTCGGCGCCAGCCTTGCCCGCCTCGCCGCGCACCTGGCAGAGCACCGCTTCTTCCAGCGAGATGCCGGCACCCTCGGCCAGGCCACGCACCTCTTCGACAAAGGTGGGTCCCAGCGTCTCCATGCGTGGCCAGAACGTCATCGCACGGGCGCACAGCACGTCGCGGGTCTTGGCCGTCAGCCGCTCGATGAGCAGCAGGTAGCGCTCGATCATGTCGGCGGCGGCCTCGCCGTGCTGCTGCCCCATCTGCCGCGCATTACCGCGCACCGTCACCAGGGGAAAGGTCTGGGCGGTCACCGGCTGCACCTCCTCACATCTCGAGGGCGCCGGCCGCACGCCGTCCCGCGCCGTACGCCTCGAGAGCGTCTCGCTCCGCCGGCGAGAGGGTATCGCGCCAGGCGAGAGCCAACGCCATCTGGCGGAACAGGTCGACGTCGCGCAGGCCGATGATCGTGACGTCCACCGCCTCGTGGCTGAGGACATAGCGGTAGAAATCGGCTGCCGGCGGGGCATCGGGCCCGAACAGCTTGTCGTTGCGCGTGGCATTCATTATGACGACGCCCGCCCCCTGTGCCATCGCCTGGGCAAAGACGGTGTCCTCGGCCTCGCGATAGGACGCGTTGTACCAGCAGAGAACGGTGTCAAACAGGCCCGTCGCCACCGCCTTGGCGATCTCGGGCCAGACGTGGCCCGTCACGCCGATGTAGCGCACAAGCCCCTGTTCGCGCGCCTTGATGGCCGCCTCCATGGCTCCACCCGGGCCCAACACCCGCTCGCGTTCCGCCTCGGTGTTCAGGTAGTGGATCTGCCACACATCGATATAGTCGGTACGCAGGAGCCGCAGCGAGGTCTCGAGATCGGCGCGCGCGCCGGCGGCGTCGCGCGACTGAGTCTTGGTGGCCAGGACGAGGCTCTGCCGCCGCCCGGCGATCGCCTCACCGATCACGCGCTCGTCATCGCCGTCGCGGTAGGCGCGGGCCGTGTCCACATAGGTGACGCCGGTGTCCAGCGCGGCGCGATACCCGGCCACGGTGGGACAGTAGGCCCCGCCGATCCCCAGGCGCGTCACGGTGAGGCCGGTGCGGCCCAGCACGGTGGTGGGTAGCTGTCGCTCCATCGCTGCGAACCTCCTCTCGTGTTGCCGTCAGCAACGGGCAAGGCGGTGGCATCAAAGGCCGCCCCCGCTAGGGCGCACCTCTCAGCACAACGGCGGCGCCTGGATGACGCCGTGGTCGATGAGCCACGCGACCGACTCGCGCACCGCCTCCATGGACGTGTACCGCGGCTGGTAATCGAGCAGGCGCTGGGCCTTGGCGATACTGCAGCAGGGGCTGTGGGCGATGTGGTCTTCGGTCATTGCCGCGTTCTCTTCCGAGACGGTGGCCTTCCACTCCTCAAAGGGCAGAAACCGCAGGTTCGCCTGCGCGCCGAACCACCCGGCCACCGCCTCAGCATAGCCGCACAGGGTGACGGCAGCCGGCGATACGGCGTGAAAGCTCTGCCCCACGGCGTTGCTCCAGTGGACCATGCTCTTGATGATCACCTGCGCCACGTCATCCGCGTGCACATGGTGGAGGGTCTCGAGACCAAAGTTGGGCAGTGCGAGCTCCTCGCCGCGGGCCAGCACCTCGAACACCTTGGGATCGCGATGACCGGCGGGGTTGATCGGCTCCCACCCCGGCCCGACGATGTGGCCCGGATGCACGACGGTGGCCGGGAAGCCGTTGCGACGCGCCTGCTCCAACAGGTACTGCTCGGCAGTCGCCTTTTGGATGCCATAGTCACCGAACGGTTTGCGCGGTTGCTCCTCGCTGGTCGGGACAACGGTGCTGTAGCCATGCACCCAGATGGAGCCGATGAAAATGTACTGCTGCACCGAGCCGCGCAGCGCCTCGACCATGCGCTGCACGCTCAGGGGCCGAAAAGCGATGACATCGATCACCACGTCAGGGCGCAAATCGAGGATGCGCCGGCCAAAGCTGCCGGCCAGCTCTTCGGCGTGGCGATCCACCGTCACGCGCCGCACGTGCTCCCAGGCAGCGTGCCGCCGGTAGGGCTCGCGCTGCCCCCGCGCCAACACCGTCACCTCATGGCCGGCCTCCACCAGACGCGGCACGAGGTAGCTGCCGATGTGTCCCGTCCCCCCGATGACCACAACGCGCATTTCCGCCTCCCCCCCGGTTGTCCAATTAGCCGCAACATAGCACGCTGCGGCCCGTGGTGTCAATGGCGAGAGCCGAGGAACGCTGACGCAGAGCGGTGCGCGTTCCCCATCGCCTTGCGCCCGCTGCCATGCGTTGGGTACAATCGTGACAGGTTCCGCAGCCGATGGCCAGAGGAGGGCAGTATGGACACGATGACCAAACGGCAGCGACTCGAGGCAGCGTTCCGCGGTGATCCCGTCGATCGTCCACCGGTGGCGCTGTGGCGCCACTGGCCCGGTGACGACCAGCGCGCCGACGACCTGGCGTCGGCGCAGATTGCCTTCCAACAGCGCTACGATTGGGATTTCATCAAGGTGACGCCCAATAGCGGCTACTGCGTCGAAGACTGGGGCGTCGAGACGGCCTATGTCGGCAGCCTCGAGGGCACCCGCGAGTACCGCCGGTACTGGGTCCGGACACCGGAGGAATGGACCGCGCTGCCGATGCTCGACCCCCACCACGGCGCGCTGGGACGCCAGCTCGCGTGCCTACGAGCCATCGGCGAGGCGATGCAGGGCCACGTGCCCTACATCATGACCATCTTTAACCCGCTCTCTGTGGCCAAGTACCTGGCTGGGGACGAGCTGATGCGCATCCACCTGCGCCGCCACCCCGAGCAGCTCCTGGCCGGGCTAGAGATCATCACCGAGGTCATGGTCGCATTCGTGCAAGAGGTCATCCGTGCGGGCGCAGCGGGGATCTTTTTGGCTGTCCAGCACGCCCAGTACGGCCTTCTCTCGGAGGAGGAGTACGCCACCTTTGGCCGGCCCTATGACCTGCGCGTGCTCGAGGCCGCTAGCGAAGGGTGGTTCCAGCTCTTGCACCTCCACGGCACCGACGTCATGTTCGATCTCTTGGCCGACTATCCTGTCCACGTGGTGAACTGGCACGACCGGGAGACGTCCCCCACACTGGCGGAAGGGTTGGCGCGGACGAATGCCGCCGTGTGCGGTGGATTGCGCCAATGGGCAACGATGGTGCGCGGGGAGCCACAGGCCGTGTGCGCCGAGGCCGCTGACGCCATCGCCCAGACCGGCGGACGCCGCTTTATCCTCGGCACGGGCTGCGTCACCCCCATCGTAGCCCCCACGTCGAACCTCATGGCCGTGCGCAGGGCCGTCGAACGCACCGAGTGATGGGAACGGCAGCGATCTGGGTGCAGGGCGTGGGTTGTGGCGTGTGGGGTGAGCTACTGTCTGGATTGTCAGAAGCCATCCGGTTGGGGGAAGGGTGCGCGATGGGGCGCCCCCGAACGTTCGCCGCGGGTTGCAACCCAGCGCTAGGATGGCCAAGCCCGCCTGCGCGGGCTCTGGTCCCGGCAGGTGGACGCAGCTGCCATCGCGCGAGGCTCATCCGCGCTACGAGACGGTATGCCACCTCCCTTCCCCTCTCCCTGCGGGCGGGGAGAGGGGAAGGGGTGAGGGGTCTGGAGCCTCACATGGCTCAGCGAACGCTCGATCGCTTGCCCCTGACCAGCCACCTCACGCCCCCTCGCCCCCCTCCATCCCCCTGCCTATGGCGCACAAACCGCCTACAAGCGCGTTAGCCAACGGACGCCCAAGGCCGTGTCTCAAAAACGCACCCGACGTAGGCACGATGTCGCCCCGAGCGTACGCGAGGGGCCTTGACGCCCATAGCCAAGGTTTCTCGCCACGCCCAGAACGACACTGTGGCCCTTTTTCCAAACACTCCCTAGCGCCTGACACCGTACCGGTCAATGAGCTCCTGACGGATCTCCATGCCAAACCCGGGCGCCTCCGGAGCATAGATATAGCCCCCGTCGATCCGTGGCCGATCGACAAAGTTCCCGGGTCCCTTGGGCTTGCCCCCCGTCTCGCACCAGATGGCCGAGGGGGTGGCCATGAGCAGGTGCGTGGCCACGCCATCGCCACCGTGGCTGGCGATGGGCACGTGGAGCGCCGCCGCCAAGCCGGCAATCTCCATCCACTCGCTGGGGCCGCCGGTGCGACGGGCATCGGGCTGCAAGATGTCACACCCCCGGGCCTGCAGCAACTCGGCGACGTGGTATTTCGTGTACTCGTTCTCTCCGGCGGCCACGGGCACGTCGAGGGCGGCGCAGAGGTCGGCATAGCCCTCCTTGTCGTGGGGTCGCAGTGGCTCCTCGTACCAGTAGACGCCGGCCTCTTCATAGGCGCGGCCACGACGCATGGCCTCCACGCGGTCGAACACCTGGTTGGCGTCCACCATCAGTACGCCGTCCGCGCCGACCAGCGAGCGGGCCACGGCGATACGGTGGAGATCCTCCTCCAGCGTGCCGCGCCCCACCTTGATTTTGACCCCCGCCATGCCATCCTCCATGGCCGTGGCGATGGCCCGGCGATACGTGTCGAGATCCGGGTCGTTATCATAGTACCAGCCCACCATGGCATAGGCGGGAATGCAATCGCGGCAGGCGCCGAGCAACTGCCATCCAGGGACCCGCAGCGCCCGCGCCATGATGTCCCACAGAGCAGTGTCGATGGTCGTGAGGGCGAAATGGGCGATCCCCTCGATGCCGGTGTACTCCTGTTCGTGCCACATGCGGTCGCGCAGGCGCCGCGGCTGGAATGGATCCTGGCCGATCAGTACGGGCGCCAGCTGTAGGTCGATGAGGTCCTGTACCGCCTCTGCCGAGCGCGCCGACACGCCGAAATAGCAGTAGCTATGCCCCGTCACCCCCGTATCCGTGTGCACGCGCAGGACCACGCCGGCACGCTTGCCAAAATGGTGTTGGGCATCAGAGAACGAAGAGCCCTCCGGGAAACGCAGGAGCAGCGTCTGAACGTCGGTAATCTTGGTCACGGGATGCCTCCCTGTCTCGGTTGGATAAATCAGAGCCGCCGTAGTGCCACGCCGAACATTACCACAGCAGGACGGCTCACCGCCAGCACTGGGGCACACGGCCCCCTATGGCGGGCCATTCCGTATGAGCCCGGCCCTGGCAGTCGCCCGAACTCCCCGGCACACCCGCCCCTTTGTCGCTCTTGACAAAGCGATAACTGCCGTTTAGGATACTGCCGCCGTTTGGCGTGTGGTAGTCTCCCTCGGCTGTACTCGTGCCGCTTTGTTGAGGACGCCTTCTGGTTTCTGCCTCGCATAGCCTATTTCGCCGTTTCCAGTGAGGTATCGCCATGCCTTTCCACATCGTTGTTGTCGATGACGATGTCGACGTCGCCCGCACCATCGAGCTGAGTTTGCGGCGTCACACCGATTTCCAGGTCTCTTTGGCGTTCAACGGTGCAGAAGCGCTGCAGACGATCCGAAGGTACTGCCCTGACCTCGTCATCTTGGACATCATCATGCCCGGCATGGATGGGTACGAGGTGTGCAGCCAGCTTCGCGCCGACCCCCTGTGCGCCGATATCCCGATCCTGTTCCTCTCGGCCAAGGGGGAGATCAATGATCGGCTCGAGGGGTTCCGATTGGGGGCGGATGACTATCTCACCAAGCCGTTCAACGTCGAAGAGCTCGCCCTGCGCGCCAAAGCCGTGCTGCGCCGCACCCATGCAGAGGTCGCGACCAAAGCCGAGCCGCCCACCGTCCTCACCGTCGGCGAGTTGTCCCTCGATACCAAGACCTTCCAGATCACCACCGGCAGCGGCCAGCGCGTGTTGCTGACACCCGTCGAGTTTGACCTCCTCTACCACCTGATGAGCAACGCCGGTACCGTCTTTTCTAGCGATCGGCTGCTCCAGGAGGTGTGGGGCTATCCCTACGATGCCGGCAGCCCAGACCTGGTGCGCATGCACGTACGCAACCTCCGCCTCAAGATCGAGCCGAATCCCCGAGCGCCGATCTATATTCGCACCGTGCCGCGGCGCGGCTACACGGTACAGCTTCCCGAAAGCGCGGATAGCACCTGACGCGCTCGCCATGCAACGACAACGCCGGCTGATGCGCATTAGCTCGTACTGATGCGCATCAGCCGGCGTGTCTCTTTGGCCACACTAGGGAGTGAAACGGCGCCGCTACGGCGCGTCGTCACCGCGCCCAGTATCACGCGGGGGCGCTGCGCGCGGCATGAGCACCCGGCGCAGTGACTGCAGCGCCGCACCGACCTGCTCGGGGCGCACCTGCCGGGCGGCACGGTTCTCCGCCTCGACCGCCTCGCACAGCTCCTGGCGGAGGATGACGATCTCCTGGGGGGCCTCGATCCCCACCTTGACGCGATCGCCACTCACCTCCACGATGGTCACGCGCACCCGCTCCTTGCCGTCGCCGATCACGATGCTCTCTCCCGGTCGCCGGCTAAGTACTAGCATGCCCCGCCGCCTTGCCCCGAATCCAACTCGGTCACCACGACGGGATGGCGGGCTGAGTAGTTCGACTCTGCCAAGACCATCTGGCAGGCCACACCACTGTCGGGATTATAGACGATGGGCCCCAAGAGGTTGGCGGTGATGGTCAGGGGCTCTGGTTTGATCACCAGCATGCACAGGGTTCGCGGCTCTTGCGTGGGCGCCAGCCCCAGTGCGGCGCGCACGTGCGCTGGCACCTCGATGGTAAAGGTGGGGCACACCAAGCGCGGCTCCGTCACCAGGAAACTGGCCCCCTCGTCATCCATCCCCTGTAGCCAGGCTACGGGGGAGCCATCAGGCGCGCCCTCCAGGGTAAAGCGTCGCCACTCGGGGTACCCCACGAGCCCATCGGGAAAGATGAGCATCCTCTTGCCGACCAGTGGCGCCTGTGACATCCGCGCAGTCTCCTCCACTCGTGCTTAGCGCAGGTGCTCAAATAGCGTCGTCTGCGGCAGATCTGCTGCCACCTGCAAGAGGGCCTGGTACGCTGCCCCCTGGTTGGCGAGGTACATCAACGCCTCCGCTTGGTCAATGTCCTCAATCTTGGACAGCTGCTCGCGGATGGCGGTGTCAACCGCCGTCAGGCGTTGCTGACGATCCTGCAGGTTGCGCACCCGCGTGCCCACCGTCGCCGTGAGCATGGCCAGGTGGTCCGCAGCAGCCTCGATCTCGCTGCGACAGGCCTCGATGGCGCTCGGGTCGTTGCGCAGGGCCTGCGAAAAGCTGCGGAGCGCCGCAAACACCTCGGCGAGCGCCTCATCGCCCGGGATATTGACCTGCATCGTCTCCCCGGGGCCGATCTCCCGCCGGATAGCGCCTCCATCACCGTGGTACGTGACCGAGAGATCGGCCTCCAGGGTAAAGGGCTCGGCGTTCGTCTGAAAACCGGCCAGAATATAGCGCCCCTGGTGCTGGGTGTTGCCGGCCTGCACCGCATGCGCCAGCAACTCGTCGACCTCGACGGCGATCGCCTCGCGCTCTCCGGGGCCTATTGTATCATTCGACGCGCTCAGGGCAAGCACCGAAACGCGCGACATGATCTCGGTGATGGTCGCTATCGAGTGTTCGGTGGCGTTTAGCCAGCTCGTGGCCAGGTCGATGCTGTGCTGATAGCTCTCGTTGGCGCGCAACACCGAGCGCATCCCCAGAGCCTGTTCGGCGGCAAAGGCGTCATCGCTGGGCTTGGTGACGCGCTTACCCGAGGCGATCTGCACCTGCAGGTCTCGGAGGCGACGCAGGCTGGCGTTCATGTCGCGCACCGCCCGCTCGATCATCATGTTGGATGTAACTCGCATACTGACCTCGCTTCGTGACTCTGGAGGACGGGCAGGGGTGGTGGGGCAACGGCGCGTGCGTTCACACTGCGGGCGAAGGACACGGTAGCGCGCGGCACCTACATCGTGCTGTGCCCCTCGCCCACGCCAGCAATGTCCGCCGACACTAGGCCGTGTTTCAAAAACGCACCCGACGTAGCAACGATGTCGTCCCGCGCGTAAGCGGAGGGCCTTGACGCCCATCGCCAAGGTTTCTCGCCACGCTCAGAACGACGCTGTGGCCCTTTTTCCAAACACTACCTAGCGCCCCACGAGCCCCATGGTGAGGAGCGTCTCTATCATTTGATCGACGACAGTGATCATCTTGGCGGCCGCCTGGTACGCGCGCTGGTAGCGGATCATGTTCGCGGCCTCTTCGTCCAGCGATACTCCCGAGACCTGATCGCGGCGCGTCCGCAGGTGGGCCACCATCTCTTTGCTGGCCTCTTCGTTGAGCTCCGCATGGGCCGCCTGAAGCCCGATGCTGCCGATCATGTTCCTGTACTGATCACTAATGGTCAGCGTACCGCCCCCCAGGACGGCCCGCTCAGCGACCTGTGCGATCTTCAGGGCGATGGTGCCGTCTCCGGGACCGGTGGGGCTGCTGGGATCGAGGGGGTCCGCGGCGGCAGTCGCCAGCTTGACCGGGTCCGCTACGTCGTCGCTCAGGCGGATCGTGGCCGCCGTCGTGCCAGCGAAAAAGTCGAGACCGGTAGAGCCATCGCGGCCGTATCCCGTGCGGTGGACGGCATTCACCTCATTGATCAGCGCCACCGCGATTTCGTCCAGGCTCGCCAGAACCCCCGAAATCGCCTCATCGCGCGCCTCGAGTATGCCGCCCAACTTGCCACCCCCGGGAGCGACGGCCACCGACCGATCCACCCACTCGACATCCAGCAGCATCGGGTCGCCGACGCTGGGCACCGCTTCGAGTACCGCCGCCTCATCCCGCATCACCAAGTAGTGCCCACCCATGAGGATGGTGGCCGAGCCCTCTGCGTCCTCGGCATAGGTGATGCTGCACAGCTCGGAGAGGCGCCCCACGAGAAAGTCACGCTCATCGAGCAGATCATTCGGCTGATCGCCCACCGCTCGCACCTCGACGATCTGAGCATTGAGCTGGGCAATCTCTTGTACGATGTCGTTGATATCCTGCACGTAGGACGTGATCTGGGTGTTCAGGTCCTGCCGGTAGGTCGCGATCTGCTCCGAGTAGGTGCGAATCACATTGGCCAACCGATCGCCCTGCTCGAGCACGGCCGAACGCAGCGCCATACTCTCGGGGTCGCTGCTCAGATCGCGCCATGCGCCCCAGAACTCGTCCAGCGCCTTGGAGAGGCCGCCATCGGACGGCTCAGGCATGATCGCCTCGATGTGGTCCAGCGATTCGCGCATCACCGCCCACTTGCCCACCGCCTGGTTCTGCAACCAGATGCTGCGGTTGACAAAGCTCTCATTCAGGCGGCGTATCTCGGTCACCCGCACGCCCATGCCTACCTGCCCGGCCTGGGTCGAGCGCGTGGCCTCGGGCACGGTGTAGGGTCCCTCGGCGCGAAAGACAGGCTCTTGCCGCGAGTACCCTGGCGTATTGACGTTCGCCACGTTGTGGCTGACCACCTCCAGCGCCTGCTGGTGCGCCATGAGTGACCGGAAGGCAATATCGAGACCAAGAAACGGGTGTGCCATCAAACCTCCTTCTGGGGGGCCCTCGCCCGCACCCTACGCCTGGCGGTCGAGGACAAGGGTGTGGTTGGCAGTAGGCAGGCACACACTGCCGCTCGCGCCGTAGGCCGGGGATTCACCGAGCACATCGGCCAGCACGTTCGCCGTCTGGCCCAGCTGCACGAGCCCCGTGCGCACGAGCAGGGCGTTCTGAGCATTCAGCACGGCGAGGGTGTAGGCCCGCCCCTCCAATGCGCTACGCAGGTCCTCGAGGCGTTCCCGCGCATCCGGCGGGAGGTATGGCAAGAGGGCAGAGACGTCTAGCGATGGGCTGCCCGCATCGGCGATGCCCACGTGCTCCGCAGCCCTACCGATGGATGCCTCCAACGCCTCATGGGTTCGGGCAAAGCGATGCGCGCAATCGTCCTGCGCGGCGAGGAGCTCGGGCAGATGCGCCGGCCGAAAGCGGGCCAGTGCGTGCTGTTCGCGCTGCGCCAGATGCACCATCTCGTCGCAGATACCGACCTCGGCCTCGACCAAAGACGTTAGCTCTGATGCGCCGATGTGATCGCGCATACCTTACCTTTCCGGATAGATGACGCCTATCAGGCGTGCGGCCAACGCATCCTCGGGGATCTCGTAGCTGCCGCTTTGTACCGCCTCGCGCAGCGCCGCGATGCGCTCGGCGCGCTCGGTCGGTACGCTTGTGAGCGCCTGGTACATGCGCCTGATCGCTTGGGCCCGCGACGAGAGTGTCACCTGGTCGCTACTCTGCAGCGCCGGGGTGTCTCCTCGCGCCGAATCCCTGCCGCCTGGCGTACAGAGTTTTTGCGTAATCCTGTAGATTGGATCCGTTCTGCCGTCAATCCTCATCAGGATACTCCTTGTTCCCCCAGAGTGATGTTGGCTCTTGGGCCGAGCCCAGCCACACGGACTCGTCGCAAGGTGACGCGACTACAGCGATAGTATCGGCATGGAGGGTGCTGTCTTGAGCCCAGGGGGAGGCGGATCAACGAATGGATGACCATCCGTGGCGGCTACCGCTTCAGGTTGGCAGCCTCGGCGGCCATCTCGTCATAGGTCTGTAGCACCCGCGCCGAGACGGCGTAGGCCCGCTGCGCACTGACGAGGTCCATCATGGCGTCGGCGAGCTCTGTGTTCGAGCCCTCGACGGCCTGGGCAACGATCTCGCCCCAGGGCTGGCCGTCCGGCCGCTGCGGCATGGCCGCCCCGGATTCGGGCGTCGCCGCGAACAGGTTCTTCCCAATGTGCTGCAGGCGCTCGGGAACGATAAAGCCCATCACCGTGATGCGCCCCACCTCGCGCCGCTCGCGCCCCCCCTGCTCATCGGCAAACTCGGCCATGATGGTGCCATCGGGGTTCACGTGCGCTTCTTGGGCGCCCTCGGGAAGCGTCACCGCCGGTTCGAGCAGATAGCCGTCGACGGTCACGAGTCGACGCCTGGCGTCCAGGGCAAAGCGCCCGTCACGCGTATAGGCCGGCGTGCCATCGGGCAGGCGGATCTGAAAGTAGCCCGCCCCGTCGATGGCCATGTGCCACGGCGCATCGGAGGGCGCCAACGTCCCCTGGGCGAGGTTCGGGCTCGTGTTGGCGACGCGGACCCCGAGGTAGCGCCGCGCATCGAGGGCGTCGGGCCCCCCAGCGGCGCTGTCCAGCGCCTCGGCAAAGTAGGCGTGGCTGCTCTTGAACCCCGGAGTGTTGGCGTTGGCAATGTTGTTCGATACGACGTCGAGATGGATTTGGTTGGCACGCATGCCCGATGCGGCCAGCTTGTACGATGATGCTAGGGCTGTGATCATGGCGTGGATACCTCGCACATCACCTGGGGCGGTCCGCCCAGGGTGTTACACTTTGGCCAGTTCATTGACGGTCTGGTTGAGGATATCATCTTGCGCCAGCGTCATGCGCTGAGCGAGCTGATAGAGGCGCTGGATGGCGATCAGGCTGGTCATATTACTGCTCATGTCGACGTTCGCGCCTTCGAGATAGCCCTGCTGGACGCGCGATTCGGTGGCCGCCTGGGGCAGAGCGCCATCCCCCGCGACGAATAACGTGCCTCCCACCCGTTCGAGCGCCTCGAGGTTGCCAAACTCGACGATGGTGAGGCGCGCACGCGGCTCGCCATCCACAATCACCTCTCCGCCCTCGCCGATGGTGATGTCGCCCACAGGGAGCTGAATGGGCCCAGCATCTCCCATCACTGCGTGCCCCTCGGCAGTGATGAGCATCCCCTCCTGATCCTGGTGGAGCCTGCCGGCACGCGTGTAGCGAATCCCTGCTGGGGTCTGCACCTCGAGAAAGCCCTGCCCCGAGATGGCCACGTCGAGAGGGCGATTCGTGTTCCGCAGCGGCCCCTGGCTCCAGTCCGTGCTCTCCTGGGCGATGGCCACGCCGTTGCCGTCATCGTGCACGATGACATCGGGGATGTTGACGTTCCCCTCGGCGTCCATCGTCTCCAGCAGCACGGCGAAATCGCTCAGCGATGTGCGGATGCTCTTGTAACCCACGGTGTTGGCGTTCGTCATGTCGTGGCCCAGGCGCGCCTGCAGCCACATGGCCGCCGTCATGCCCGAAACGGATGTATAGATCCCCTCGATCATTGCATTTCTCCTCGTGTCAGCTCGCGTTGAGCGCGGGCAGCGATGCGGCACTTGCGTTCGCCGGCGACGACCAAGCCGAGCGAGGCCATGCTCATCACGGCGAGCACCAGAGCGAGCGGCGTCGAGGTGCCCCCCGTCACGGGCAACCGGGGCGGAGCCGCGCCGACAGCATCGGACGGCGGCCCAGCATTCGAGCCCTCATGTAGAGCTCCCGCGCCGCCGGCGGCCTCGGGGGGTTGCGCCCATATGCCGTCAAAGCCCGCGGCCCCACCGGCGACGGGCCGCGCCATCTCGTTCGGAAAGACACCGGCCACGGTGCGTCGCGCATCGGGTCGCGGATCGTCGTCGGGTACGGGCTCGGCACTGATGACCAAGAAACGGAACTCGGCCGGCTTGAGGTCGGGATTGTACAGCTCGACGTCCGCGTGGCCGTCGCTATCGACCTCAAAGGAGCCCACGCTAAAGAGACTGTTTCGGTCATCCGCGCGGACCAGCCACACCTCGTAGCGGATGGCAGGATCGTAGATCATGTGGTCGACGGTGATGTGCGCGCGCGCCTCACCCGCATTCACATAGGCCTCTCCCGTCGCTTCAAAGGGGCCCCAGGTCGACACCTCGGGCAGGTAACCGAGATAGACCGTTACCCCCTTGCCATTGGCGCTGGCGGCAGGTGGCAGGGCCAGTGCAAGGGCGAGTAGCAGCGCCATCGCCATGATGACTGGAGCAGCACGTCCTACAAAGAGCTCGTGTCGCACGGATCGCATCCTTTCATAGCCGGGGCCGTTCCCACCGGCGCAGTGATATTCCAGACACAGTTCGGCCGTCGTGCTCAGGCAGTCCCCGCCATCATGGCCAGGGGCGCTGGCGCCGCGTGCACGAGCGGCCTCTCGATATAGCCCGCAGTCTCGAGCAGAGCACGCAGGTTCGTGACCGCCTGAGCATGGAGCTGGCTCACCCGCGACTCGGAGACCGACAGCACCTCGCCAATCTCGCGCATGGTCAGCTCTTCCACGTAGTACAGCGACAGGAGCAACTGCTGCCGCTCGGGGAGCTTGCGTATGGCCAGGCGCATCTCCTCGTGCAGCTCGGCACGGGCCTGCTGTTCGGCTGGCTCGAACTCTTCCGATGCCTCGATGAGATTCTGCAGCGAGAACGTCTCCCCGTCCTCGACGAGGGGAGCATCCAGCGAGCAGATCTCGAGGCTGGCGTCGCACAGCGTCTGCTGCAGCTGCTCAGCGCTGACGTTCATGTACTCAGCCAGTTGCTCCTCGGTGGGCGGCTCCCCTAGTGTCGCTACGAGCGTCTGAACCGCCTCCTGCATGCCCTTCACCCGGCGACGAGCCGACCGCGGCAAGAGGTCGCGCGTGCGCAGGGCGTCTAGGATCTGCCCCCGAATGCGGATGGTGGCATAGGTGACGAACTGGATCCCCCGCTTGGGATCAAAGCGATCGACGGCGTCGATGAGGCCGATGATCCCCTCGCTGATCAGGTCCTCGCGATCCAGGTAAGAGACACCGAATCCCAGGCGCTCTACCGCGTAGCGCACGAGGTGCATATTCCGGGTGATGATCTCCTGACGAAGCTCCGGGTCGCGCGTCTCGTCATACCGCTCCCAGATCTGTTTTGTATCCATCTTTGAAGTTGTCGCGTCCATTGGCCTCGCCCCCCAGGCGTCTATCCCGTACTCTAGCCCCAACTCTTACGAGGTCGCGTCGGCAGGCGCGCCCGCGTCGGTCTCCATCGTTGCCGTATCGCCCCGGTTCGCCTCCGTTTCCACACCGGCAAGCGCCGCCTCGTCCGCCGGGCCCGTTTCCTGCGTCTCCGAGCCCTCCATCGCGTCCGCCGACGCGCTCGTGGTTTGCGCGTCTTGGGCGCCGGCGTGCACCATCACGGCATTCACGCCCCAACCCACGAGCCCGATCGCCAGGAACGCGACAAGCCCACGGATTACCGCTATCGCCGCTGCGGCGCCCCCCGTCCACGACAGGAGCAACACCAGGCCACCCCACAACAGCGACAGGTACCATGCGACGCGAATCCCCCAGTGGCAGAACGTCTCCATCTCGCTGGTTACATCGATGGGTTCGGATGGGATGGTACTCATCGCAATCTCCTTCTCGGGCAGTTCATTACGCCGCCATGCGTAGCGTTACCATGGCGTGCGCCTCTACCTGTACCGTAGGCGCGATCTCGTTGTATGACAGTACCGTCAGGTTCGGCAGCGAGCGCTCCGTCAGGCGCGCCAGCGGCCGCCGAACATCCGCCGAGCAGAGTAGGATCGGCTGATGCCCCACTTGGGCCAGCTGCTCCACTGCGCGCCCGATCTCTTGGAGCAGCTCCTGCGCCGAGGCGGGGTCCAGCGCCAGTGCGTTCGGCGCTCCTCCCTGCCCGTGGTCCAGCCGATCAACGAGCTCGGCCTCCGTGGCCGGATCAAGGGTCACGACGTGGATGATGCCCTCCTCCGCATGCTGATCGGAGATGGCGTAGGAAAGGGCACGCCGCGCCAGCTCGGTGAGGAGTGCCGTGTCGCGGGTATCCGCGTAGCGGCTCACCGTCTCGAGGATGGTTCCCAGGTCACGAATCGAGACGCGCTCGCGCAGCAGGTTGCGCAACACCTCCTGAAGCTCGCTCAGCGTCAGGCGCTCAGGAACCACGCCATCCACCGCGGCGGGCGCTGCCTGGCGTAGGTTATCCAGCAAGTCCTGCACGTCCTGCAGGCTGAGGAGCTGCGGCGCGTGGGCGCGAATCGTCTCGGATAGGTGCGTCACCAGCACCGACAGCGGGTCGACCACGGTGTAGCCCATGAGCTCGAGTTGCGCCTGGGTGGACGTGTCCACCCACCAGGCAGGGAGGCCAAAGGCAGGTTCGGCCGTGCGGTGGCCATCCTCGGGCTCGGGCACGCCTGGCTGTGTGGGCATGGCCAGCATCTGGCCGAGCAACAGCTCGCCTTGGCCCACCTCGGCGCCACGGAGCTTGATGCGGTAGCGGTTGGTGGGCAGGCGGAGGTTGTCGCGAATGCGCACCTTGGGCAGCACAAAGCCGAGTTCCATGGCGAGCTGGCGCCGAATGCTGGTGACGCGGTTCAGGAGGTTGTCCTCCTGCGTCTCGTCCACCAAGGGGATGAGCGCAAAGCCCAGCTCGATTTCCAGCGGATCGACCTGCAGCAGCGCCTTGGGCGTGTCGCCCGCCTCCAGCTGGGCGGCCCCGGCCGCCGGGGCCCCCTCGGCGTCCTCGCCGAGCGCGCCGGCCACGGCCTGCCGGTGGCTGCGGATCACGGCCGCCACCACCCCCAACGCCACGCCCAGCCCCAGGAACGGGACCTTGGGCATGCCCGGCACGAGGCCCAGCAGGATAAGAAAACCGGCCATCAGCATCATCGCATTGCCGTCGGAGAGCTGGTGCGTCACATCGCTGCCCAGCGACTCTTCGGACGCCGAACGCGTGACGATCAGCCCCGTGGCCGTGGACACGAGCAGGGAAGGAATCTGGGTCACCAGCCCCTGGCCCACCGTGAGTAGCGTATAGGTCTCGAGCGCCTCGATGATGTCCATGCCGTGCTGCCACAGGCCGATGACGAACCCGCCGATGATGTTCACCACCACGATCACCACGGCGGCGATGGCATCGCCCTTGACGAACTTGGAGGCGCCGTCCATCGCCCCATAGAAATCCGCCTCCTGCTCGACCATGCGGCGCCGTCTGCGGGCCTCCGCCTCGTCGATGAGGCCGCTGTTCAGGTCGGCATCGATGCTGAGCTGCTTGCCGGGCATGGCGTCCAACGTAAAGCGTGCGGCCACCTCTGCCACGCGGCCGGCGCCGTTGGTGATCACCAGGAACTGGATCACCAACAGGGTGACAAAGACCACCACCCCCACGACATAGTTGCCGCCGACAACAAAGCCGCCGAACGTCTCGATGACGCGTCCAGCCGTCGCCTGAGCCAGGATCATGCGGCTCGCCGAGACGTTCAGGCCCAGCCGAAAGAGGGTGATGATGAGCAGGAGCGACGGGAACACGGAGAACTGGAGCGGCTCGGTGATGTACATAGCGATCAGCACGATGAGCACCGAGATGCCGATGTTCAGGATCAGCGCCATGTCGAGCAACAACGATGGCAGTGGCGCGATCATCATGCCGATGATCAGGGCCAAGGCCACGGTGATGAACAAGTCGTTGCGCTGCGAGGCGTTTTTCGGTTGGGCGACGGTCGCTGCTGCAGTCATGGTTCGCTTTGCCTATGTCTCGATGGTGGAAAGGCCTCAGGCCGATTGATGGACCCTCGTACTCGTCCGCGCGGCGTGTCTGCGCACGGATCTCAGGCTGTACACGTATGCCAGCACGCCGGCGGCGGCATCGTAGAGATTGCCTGGGATCTCGTGGCCTACCTCTACCGACTTGAACAGCGCTTGGGCGAGCGGCTTGTTCTCCACGATGGGCACACGGTGCTGCCGCGCCAGGTCCTTGATCTTTTGCGCCACCAGGCGCTGCCCCTTGGCCACCACGGTGGGCGCCGCCATGGTCTTGGCGTCATACGCGAGCGCCACGGCATAGTGGGTGGGGTTGGTCACCACGACATCCGCCGTGGGCACGGCCGCCATCATGCGGCTCTGGGCCAAGTAGCGCTGGCGCTGTCGGAGCCTGCCCTTCAGCTGCGGGTCGCCCTCCGACTGGCGCATCTCCTCACGCAGCTCTTCGCGCGTCATGCGCAGGCCCTGCCACCACTGCCAGCGCTGCACGAGGTAGTCCATGACGGCCAAGCCCATGAACGTCATGCCAATGCGCAGCCCTAGGTTCAGGGCAATGCCTTGCCATGTCGCCCAGGAATGGGCCAGGCCATGGTGCGGCAGGGTCAGCAGCTCGGGATAGGCCTTGCGGATGCCGCCGTAGGCCACCAGCCCCACCACGGCGATCTTGAGCGAGGCCTTGGCGAGCTCGATGACCCCCTGCTTGGACACGATGCGCTGCAGACCAGACAGTGGGTTCAGCTTGCTCAGATTCGGCTTGAGCCCTGCAAAGGAAAAGAACAGCCCCGTCTGCAGCACGTTGGCCCCGATGCCCGTGACCATCAGCACCCCCACGAACGGCGCCAGCAGCAGGCCAAAGCGCAGGCCCACACCGAGGCCACCATGGAGCAGCCCACTCACCGTGAGCTCCTCCTGCGCCAGTGGCCAGGTAAAGCACTCGCGCGTCATATGGGCGAGCTCTGAAGCCAACCGCTGGGCCATGGGCCCCAGCATCCAAAAGCCCGCCAGGAGCAGCAGCGCGGTGTTGATCTCTGTGCTACGAGCGATTTGCCCCTTCCGACGCGCCTCGGCGATGCGGTGGGGCGTGGGAGCTTCGGTCCTCTCGGGCACGGCCTCGTTCTCCTACGCAACCAGCACGATCAGCATGTCGTCAATCACTCGCCCCAGGCGATCAACCATATAGCTCGCCATCCACGGGAGCGAGAGGATGAGCGTTACCAATCCCAAGGCCATCTTGACCGGCGCACCGACAAAGAACACCTGCACCTGGGGCACTGCGCGCGCAATGATGGCCAGGGCGACGTCTAGCAGCAGGAGCGTGCCCATGATGGGCATGGCAATCGATAGCGCGATGGTAAAGAGCGTGCTCGCCAGCGTCACCAGCCGCTCGCCCGCCAGTCCATCGAGGGCGAGCGGCCCTACCGGTGCCAGGTCAAAGCTGCGCTGAATGCCCATGATGATCCAGTGGTGGCCATCCACCGCCAGGAACACCAGCACCACCAGCACCGTGTAGACCTGTTCCAGGGACGAGCCCTGTTGCTGTACCAGGTCGGGCATGTTGGGGTTCAGCATGTCGGCCATGCGAAACCCGGCCTGTAAGCCGATGTACGTGGCCGCCATCTGCACGCCCACAAAGGCGATCAGGCTGCAGAACCCGATGATGAGTCCCACCAGGAACTCTTGCCCCACCAGGAACGCCAGCGGGAACAGGCCCCACGTCTCTTCGATGGGAGGCAGGGTGGGTACGATGATGCCGGCGACAACCAGCGCCAAGCCGATCTTGGCCGGCGCCGGGTAGCGCGACGTGCTGAACACCGGCGCCACCATGGTGATGGCTAGTACGCGCACCGTCACGAGCAGCACGTGCTCCGCCTGGGCGATGGTAAAGGTCACACGTCTCTCCTCGTCCTGTGCATGCGTCTAGCGCGCCATGGGCGCCAACCCGCCCAGCATGCGCGTCGTGAACTGGAGCAGGTTCTGCAGCATCCAGGGCCCCAGGATGACGATCACCAGCGCCATGCCGATCAGCTTGGGCACAAAGGTGAGCGTCATCTCGTGGATCTGCGTGAGCGCCTGAAAGATGCTCACCCCCAGCCCGATGATCAGCCCCACCCCCATGATCGGCGCCGCGAGCATGAGCGTCATGGTCAGCGTATCGCGGGCCAGGGTGAGCACGAATGCCTCCGTCACAGGGACCTCCTAGCCAAAGCTCTCGATGAGCGACTTGATGATCAGGTGCCAGCCATCGACCATGACGAACAACAGGATCTTGAAGGGCGTTGCGATGAGCGAAGGCGGCAGCATCATCATGCCCATGGACATCAGCGTGCTCGAGATGAGTAGGTCGATCACCAGGAAGGGCACAAAGATCATGAATCCCATCTGAAAGGCGGTCTTGAGCTCACTGATCACGAACGCCGGCACCAGCACGTGGGTTGGGATGTCGTCCGGCGTGTCGGGCTGCTCTATCTTGGCCAGACGCACAAAGAGCGACAGGTCCTTCTCGCGGGTCTGCTCGAACATGAACGCCCGCACCGGCACGATCCCGCGCTCGTACGCCTCCCGGTGGCCGATCTGCCCCTCCAGGTAGGGCTGCACCGCCTCGGCGTTCACCGTGCTCCACGTCGGCGCCATGACAAAGAAGGTCAGGATGAGGCTCAGCCCAATGACCACCTGCGTCGGCGGCGTCTGCGGTGTGCCCACGGCGTTGCGCACGAAGGAGAGCACAATCACGATCCGGGTAAACGCGGTGACCAGGGTGAGAATGGCCGGCAACAGCGTCACCGCGGTGAGGAGCAACGCCAGCTGGAGCGGCGTGCTCACCGTCACCGGCTCGCTCGCCCCCACCGGCACAAGGTCGGCGGAGAGGTTCACCGTCTGATCGGTGGCGCAGCCCGACAGCAGCGCGGCCAGCCCGAGTAAGAGCCCCACGCGTACCAAGCGCCCCAACGCGCGCCGCGATGCCGAGGAAGGGAATGGCCTCATGATCGGCTCACAGCGCCTCAGGTCGGCCGGCATGGAGCCGGGCACCCAACGATGCAAGGCACCGCCTATACACGGTACGCAGGGATCGCACGGCCTCGTCCCACCCCATGGGCCCCTCGGCTGCCATCGCCTCGGGTTCTGGGGGCGCCTCGATCTCGGTCAGCAGGCTCACTGCCTGCTTGCTGCCGCCCAGCAACAGATGGCGATCATGAATGCGCACGAGGTACAGGCGCTGCCCGTCCGCCAGGGGTCGGCTCTCGAGCACGTGGATCGACTGGCGCCAGCCGCCGGCGGGTCCGCCCATCAGGCGCCGCAACACCCACAGCGTGGGAAAGATGAGCAGCAGCACCACGCCAAGTTTGACCAGGACCTGCAGCTCGACGCCGTCCATCATGCCCTACGCCCCCATCCCATCGAGGAGGCCCTTGCTCGGCGAGAACACATTGGTGAGACGAATACCAAACTGCTCATCGACGACCACCACCTCGCCCTGGGCGATGAGTGTGCCGTTCACCAGCACATCGAGCACCTCACCCGCTGAGCGATCCAGCTCAATGACCGAGCCGGGTCCGAGGGCCAGTACGTCGCGCACGGCCATCTCGGCGCGCCCGAGCTCGACGGTGATGCGGAGAGGGACATCGAGCAGAATGCCGAGATCACCGAGCGAGCCCTGACGGCTCCTCTCCGACGTCGTTCCCAGCGGTGCGAACTGCACCGGCTGCACGGTGACGGGCGCCTTGGGCTGCGTCGGCTCCACCCGGGGGGGCGTGGCCGTCGGCGCGGCCTCTGGCTCCACCGCCGGGCGGTCATGCGCTGCCTCAGCCAGGGGCTCTGGGTCCGGAGGCGGCGCGGCGATGGATCCGGCGCGCGCCTCGAACAAGAGCTGGTCGACGGCATCCTGGCCCAAGGGCACGGGCGCCGCGGTCGCCTGCGAGCCGAGGATGCTGCTATCGAGAGCAGCCGCTGCAGTCACGTCCGGCGTGGCCCCATCGGCAACCTCGGCCTCTCCGTCGGCATCCTCCTCAGAAATGGGTTGCTCGAGCAGGCGTCGCAGTTCGTCCTCATCCAGAGTGATCCCTTTGTTGTCCGTGTCTTGGTTGGGGGCCATGACCTTGGTTTCCTCGCTAGATCGGTATACGTGTCCGCTGGGCGTATGCGGGTGGCTTGGGCACCCCGTGCACACCCACCGTGCCCACGCGGTCGGCTAGTCCTCGTCGATCACACCTGTGATGCTCACCGCCAGCTTTTTGCCAATCAGGCCGGGGCGGCAACAGAACTTTTCGCGGCCGCTCACAGAGACCGTCAGATCCTCGTCGGCGCCGCGATCGAGGGGTATCACATCACCGGGCTCGAGCCCCAGGAGGTCACGAAAGGTGAGCTGCGCCGTCCCCAAAGTCACCGAGACCGGCACCGGGGCGCGCTGCAATTGGTTCACCACCAGAGCACGATCGTGCTCGTCGCCCTCCTCCTCCTGCTCGTGCGTCATGATCAGGTGGGGGCGGAGCGCCGGCGCGATGGGGTGCAGGAGAGACAGGGGCATCAGAAAGGTCAGCATGCCCGACGCGTTCTCCACGTGGATCTCGACCATGGCGACGAAAATGATCTCGTCGCCCAGCGCGCCCTGGACCATCTCCAGGTCCACGGTGCTGCTCTCCAGCACGGCCTTGACCTCGACGACCTTGCTCCAGGCCGTCTCGAGGCCGCGGTTCACATGGCGCATCACCACTTCCATCAGTGCGAGCTCGATGTTGGTGATCTCGCGCGCCTTATCGACGGGCGTGGTGGAGCGCCCCCCGAGGACGCGTTCCACCAGAATGCAGACGAGCTCGACGCCCATGATGAGCAGGGCGCGACCCGGCAGTGGCGCGAGCCGCAGGATGTTCACCATGCTGGTGCGCTCGGTGTCCAGCATGCCGATCACGTCCCGGCCGGTACTCTGCTCGAGGTGCACGAACCGTGCCTTGACGCCACAGCGCAGCAGGACTGAGAGGAGCGAGCTGATCTGCCGGGCAAAGTCCTCAAACACCAGCTTGAGGGTGCGCATCTGCTCCTTGGAAAAGCGCGCCGGTGAGCGGAAATCGTATGGTCTGAGGCTGTCCTGCTTGGGCCGCTGCGCTTCGGGAGCGCCCAGTGCCAGGCTGCTGAGCAGCGCATCAATCTCGCGCTGCGACAGCATCCTCTCGTCCGCCGCCACTCCATCCATGCCCTCTACCTCACTGCACGATGAAATCGGTAAAGTACACCGCGATCACCTGAGGCTCACCAAGCACCTGGCTGAGGCGCTCCTGGATCTCTGCCCGGAGACGATTCTTGCCGTCGAGGTTATAGATATCCTCATAGCTCTTGCTCGTGAGGAGGCTCGTGAGCAGATCGTCGATCACGGGCTTGCGCGCCTCGATCTTGGAGAGCGTCTCACTGCGCATGTCCTCGCGTTCCTCGTCCGGCAGGGTGTAATAGGCATAGTCCGGCGGGAGGAACTCGAGCACGATGGTGACCTTGAGATACCGGCGGCCCACCGGATCCAGGAGGTTCACGATGCGGCTGCCGACGTCGTACATGATGCCGTCGCCCATCTTGGGGTAGACGGCCAACGCCGTGGACTGCTCCCGCGTGCCAGCCGGTGGGGCGATCGATCCGTTGCCGTTGGGCTGCGCCCCATCTTCCGCCCCCTGGGCACGGGCCACCTCGATGTAGAACGGCTTGGGGAGATTCGACGGAATCAGGATATAGGCCACGAACAACACCCCGAACACCGCGGTCGCCAGGAAGAGGAGGCGCTTCTTGTCTGCCAGAAGATTTGCCATGGTTGAGTTACCGCCTTGCATATGCGTGATACCGCTTGGATGATGCCTGTTCGCGGGGCCCACCTCGGAGGACCACCGCGAGCACCCGCTGCGGCGTAGTGCCTACTGGGCGATGCCGGTGATGGGATTCTTCATCGCATCGAGCTCCGGCAGCAGGTTCACCCGAAAGTCACTACTCTCGATGGGATAGACGATGACGAGGCTCGCCCGACGGTTCATCGCCCGCCCCTCGGGCGTATCGTTGGGCACCAGCGGCTGATAGGACGCCATGCCCGCGGCCGTCAGCCGCGCCGGCGAGATGCCGCACTCGATGAGATAGCGCACAATGCTGACGGCGCGCGCCGTGGACAGCTCCCAGTTCGTGGGATAGATGGGGCTGTTCGTCGGGCGATCGTCCGTGTGCCCCTCCACCCGCACGAGGTTGGGCATACCGTGGAGCACCGCCGCAATGTCGCTCAGCGCCTCCTTGCCGTCGGGCTGCAACTCGGCGCTGCCCGGCGGAAAGACCAAGTCCTCACTGAGGCTGATGATGACCCCCTCGATGTGGGTGCGCACGCTCACCTGCCCCTCGATACCCGCCTGGGCGATGGCGTTGCCCAGCTCGGCGCTCACATCCGTGGGGTCGTACGAGATCGACGGTGCCTCGACGATGGCCGGCCTGCTGTACTCCGACTCCCAGAGCGTCCCCTCGCCATTGCTGATGGGCGTGATGACGCGGCTGGATCCGCCGCCAAAGGCCCGCTGGAGCGAGTCGGCCAGCCGGCGGTACTTTCGGATGTCAATCTGCGACATCGCAAAGAGCAACACAAAGAACACCATCACCAGGCTGACCATGTCTGAATACGTCAGCAGCCACCGCTGCGACCCGCCCCCACCGTCGCTCTTCCGCGCCATGGTCTAGGCCTCCTCGCGCTGCGAAGGCGGGAGAAAGGCAGAGAGCTTTTCGCGCACGATACGCGGTGACTGTCCCGCCTGGATGGCGAGGACGCCTTCCATGGTCAGGCGGCGCAGGAGGAGCTCGGCCTCATCCTTTTCCCGCAGCTTGCCGGCTATGGGGAGGCAGAAGAGGTTGGCGATCAGCGCGCCGTACAGCGTGGTCAAAAAGGCCACCGCCACCGCCCCACCCAACTGGTCGGGGTCGTTCATGTTCCCCAGGGCGGTCACCAGGCCCATGACGGTGCCGACCATGCCCATCACCGGCGCATAACCACCCATGGCCTCCAGCAGCGTGATCCCCGCGGCGTGGCGCTCGCTGGCGAGCTCCTGATCGGTGCGCAGGATGTCGCTCACCGTGGCCGAATCCACGCCGTCCACGACGAGGTTGATCCCCTTGCGCAAAAAGTCGTCTTCGATCGACTGGGCGGCCTCTTCCAAGGTCAAGAGGCCGTCTCGTCGGGCACGGTCCGCCAGGTTGACCATGAGGTCGATGGTCTCCTTGGGATCGATCGCATACGCCCGAAAGCTCTGGGCAACCAACTTGGGGATCGAGAGGATCGTGGACATCGGAAAGTTCACGGCGGACGCACCGATGGTGCCGCCCACCACGATCACCACTGAAGAAACGCTCACCAGCTCGCTGATCGAGCCGCCGTCCATCGCCAGGCCGCCAAAGATGGCGCCAAGACCTACCACCAGACCCAGAATCGTTGAGATCTCCATCCTTCGCCTATCCACCTGTCAGGGACTGCGCCGCCTGCGGCGGCATCGGGTTCGCCCACGAGAGCTCAGGCGCGCCTCGCGCCGGGGTTGGGCACGCGAGAGGGCTCATCGTTCGAGGTGTCCGCCGACCCCACCTGTGGCTGCCAATTGTGAATAGCGCGACGATAGGCAATCACGGCATCCACGACGCTCTGCGGCGTCTCGCGCACCACCACCCGGTCCCCATTCGCCAACGAGATCACCGTGTCGGGCGTGGCCTCCACAAAGACGATCATCTCGGCGTTCACGTGAATGGGTACGCCATTCAGCCGGGTCACTGGAATCACGTTCCTTCTCCCACTTGCGATGAGGCGGAGCGCATCCGCCGATTCGTACTGCTGACGGCTCCCATCATAGAACAGCGCCCTACGTGCGTCAGTAAACTGACCGTGATGATGTCGTGAATGTAACGTGAACGGACTCTGGAAGATGAATGATGGCTTCTACAGATCGAAACAGAATACAAACGTAGAATAGCATACTATTTCGCTATTAGTGGCCACAGCAGAGGTGGCATCTCGTACGCACGGTTTCCCCTCAGGCCCTCAAGTTTCGCCGCAAAAGGCAGATACCTATACCATGGGCCTCGTGTTCCGCCGCGCCGCTGGCACGCTGCCGCGGTGGAGCGAGGTCGCTACGTGCCCCGCCGCACGATACGATCCCTATCTAGCTAGTGAAGGAGTCTGGGCGATGGCTATCGAAACCAAGGCGCAGGTCGCCGAGGAGCAGGTCGTCGTATTCGCGTTGGCCCAGGAGCGCTACGGGCTGGATATCTCGCGGGTACAGGGCATCATCAAGATGCCCGAGGTGACACGGGTGCCCCGCGCGGCCGCGTTCGTAGAGGGCGTCATCAACCTGCGCGGCGAGATCGTGCCCATCATCGACTTGCGCAAGCGCTTTGGCCTGCTCGAGCACGAGATCGGCGTCGACACGCGCATCATCAACGTGGAGATGGGTGACCACCTGGTCGGCCTCATCGTCGATGCCGTCGAGGAGGTGCTGAACATCCCCACGGACGTCATCGAACCGCCCCCCGACCTGGTCACCACGGTGGATTCGGCCTACCTGCGCGGCATCGCCAAGCTGGACGAGCGCCTTGTCATCCTGCTCGATCTCGACCGCGTGCTGTCCGTTGCCGAGCAGCAAGCCCTGAGCCGCGTCGCCGCAGAGACGGCCTAGCGCACAGCGGCCCATCCCGCCTATCCAGAGCCGCCTACCACAACGGGGAATGCCCGATGGAATCGCCATGCCTCTGACTTTTGATGTCTCACCGGACGAGATTGAGGCCTTCTTGGAGGACACCAACGAGCAATTAGCGCTCCTCGATCAGGCCGTCGTCGAGCTCGAGGCGCGATCTGACGATGAAGCGCTGCTCCAGGCGATCTTTCGCGCCGCGCACACCCTCAAGGGCAATGCGGGGCTGATTCAACACCACCGCATGGCCGAGCTGACCCACGCCCTCGAGACGGTGCTCGATCGCCTCCGCAAGGGGCAGCTCGAGGTAACACCGGGGCTCATCGACGTCGTCCTCGCCAGCGTCGATGCGCTAAAGGCGCTGAAAGAAGAGCTCATTACCCGTGAGGAGAGCGCCGTCGATGTGGCCGAGGCGGTACGGCGCCTCCACGATTACCATGAGGAGCAGGAGGCTCCATCGGCGGCGCACCAGTCTGCGGACTTGGTTACTCCAGAGGTACGCGCCCTTCTGGGCGCGCCAGACGCGCCGCCGGCCTATCGCGTGACGGCTGCGGTGGACGCCACCAGCATCGCACCCGCAGCGCGCATCTACCAGCTCCACGCCGCCCTGGGCACGCTCGCCGAGGTGCTCGCTACCTCGCCACCTGCCGATGACATCGAGATGGGCACCACCGCCACGCGCTACGAAGCCCTGGTCCTCAGCAGGGAGGGCGCTGAGGACCTCGCCGCGGCAGTGGTGGCCATCCCCGAGATCATCGATGTGCAGGTCGTGCGCCAGGCCACGCCGCCTGCCGCCCGCCCCCCCGCCGAGCAGGCGCCACCGGCTGCAGGATCGGCTCCAGCAGCAGGCACGCACCCCATCGAGCTTGAGACCAAGGTGCGCGTCGGCGTTGATCAGCTCGACCGGCTGATGAACCTCACGGGCGAGCTCGTCGTCAGCCGCACGCAGCTCCTCCAGGTGGCCAACGATCCGGCGGCGCTCCACAGCGACCAGGGCATCTCGGACCTGAACCAGGTCACGGTGCAGCTCAGCCGCATCATCGATCAGTTGCACGAAGAGGTGATGCGCGCCCGCATGGTTCCGGTGTCATCGCTGTTCATCAAGTTCCCGCGCCTGGTGCGTGACGTGTCGCGCCGCCTCGGCAAAAAGATCGACCTGTTCATCGAGGGCCAAGAGACCGAGCTTGATCGTTCGGTGATCGAGGCGATCGGCGATCCGATCATCCACCTCTTGCGCAATGCCATCGATCACGGCATCGAGTCGACGGAGGAGCGCCTTCGGGCAGGGAAACCCGAGACGGGCACCGTGCGCCTGTCGGCGCAACAGCACGAGGGGCATATTCGCATCACCATCGCCGACGATGGCCGGGGGATCGATGCGGCCCAGATGCGGCGCAGCGCGGTGGAAAAGGGACAGCTCACCGCCGAGGCGGCCGAGGCGCTCAGTGATGGCGAGGCCGTCGAGCTCATCTTCCGCCCCGGCCTCTCTACCAAGGAACAAGTGACGGATCTCTCGGGCCGCGGCGTCGGGATGGATATCGTGCGGGCGAACATCGAACGGCTCAACGGCTCCGTCGAGATCCATACCGAGGTGGGCGTGGGCACGGCGTTTGAGCTGACGCTGCCCCTCACCCTGGCCATCATCCCGGCGATGCTGGTGACCACCGGCGACAACACCTTTGCCATCCCCCTCTCCTCGGTCGTAGAGGTCCATCAGCTCACTCCGGGCCAGATTCAGACTGTAGAAGGCGCCGAAGTGATCCGGCTCCGGGACCAAGTGCTGCCGCTGCTGAGGTTGCGCAATCTCTTGCGCCTCCCCAGCCCCGATGGCGGCAACGGTCACCACGGCAGCCCCGGGCAGATCGTGGTCATCCGCTGGGGGCGGGTCGAGGCCGGGCTGATGGTCGACGCCTTGATCGGCAACCAGGAGGTCGTCATCAAGTCGTTGGGCCCCTTGCTCACGGGTATCCGCGGGCTGGCGGGAGGGAGCATCCTCGGCAATGGCCGCATCGCTCTGATCCTGGACGTGCCCAACCTCATCAAGCTCGCGATGAAGCGGTAGCACCGTAGCGGTAGAACCCGGGAGTACCGGGCTGAGTGCACAGCAGAGGTAGGCCCATGGAGACAGTTGACGCATTGCCCGAGCAGATGCAGGCATTGCTCGAGACGCTGGCACAGGAGGGGTTGGAGAGCGCGGCACACGGCCTATCGGTGTTCGTCGGGCACGAGATTCGCCTCACCGAGCCGCGGGTCGCCATACTGCCCATCACCGAGGTCCCCTCTATCATGGGGGGGCCGGAGACGCTTGCCGTGGGCATCTATCTGGCCGTAGATGGTGACATGGATGGCCACATCCTCCTTCTGCTCGAACAACAGGCCGCCGCTGCACTGGTGGATCTCTTGATGGACAATGCCCCGGGTACGACGACAGCGTTGGGCCCGCTGGAGCGCTCTGCCCTCGCCGAGGTAGGCAATCTCACCGGCGCGCTCTTTTTGAACTCGGTCGCCAGGATGTGTGGCGTGAGCGCCCGCCCATCGCCTCCGGCGGTCTTGGAGGATATGGTAGGTGCCATCCTCGACGTGATCGTCGTGGCCGTGGGCGCCATCTCGGAGTATATCGTCGCCATCGAGACCACCTTTTGTCGGTCCGACCGCCGCGTTGAGGCACTCTTCTGGGTCATCCCCAATCTGGATGCCCTCGGCAAGTCGTTAGGTTGATAGGTTCGTTCAAAGGAACGTTGATGGATCGGGATGCTTCGCACGTAATCAGCGTGGGGCTCGGGGAACTCGGGATCAGCCGCGATCCACGGGCATGCCTCGTGGCACACGGGTTGGGGTCCTGCGTCGGCGTCTGCGCCTACGATCCCAAGCTGCGCATCGGGGCGCTACTCCATGCCATGCTCCCCGAGAACACCGGCCGGGCTCCTGCGCAAGTGACGCGCTACGTGGATAGTGGCATCGCCCACATGCTCCAGGAGTTGACGGCGCAGGGCGTGGCCCCCCATCGGCTCGTGATCCACTTGACGGGGGGCGCCCATATGCTCACCGCACCGGGGTTCAAGAACATTCTCAACATCGGCGCCCGCAACGTCGAGATGGCCAGAACCGTGCTCCAGCACAGAGGTCTCGCCGTGGCCGGCGCGGACACGGGCGGACACTGGGGGCGCACGGTCAAGCTGTTTGTCTGCAACGGCCGAGTAACGGTACGTTCGGTTGGTCGGGGCGAGCAGGACCTGTCCCGCTGATGCCATGTCATCATGTGATAGGAGATAGTACGATGGCACGAATCCTCGTAGTCGACGATGCCCAGTTCCTAAGGGTACGATTGACCCGCATGCTGACGGAGCACGGGTACGAGATCATCGAGGCGGAGAACGGCGAGCGCGCCATTGCCCAGTACGAGGCCAACGCGCCAGATGCCGTACTGCTCGATATTACCATGCCCGAGAAGGATGGCCTCGAGGTGCTACGCGAGATCCGCACCAAGGACCCCAACGCGCGCGTCGTCATGCTCACCGCCCTTGGGCAGCAGTCCATCGTCTTGGAGGCGATCAAGGCCGGCGCCCGCGATTTCATCGTCAAACCCTTTGAGCAGGAGCGGGTGCTGTCAGCCCTGCAGAAGGCCCTGGCGTGACAGTACGACCGGCCTGCCTGGCCACGAGCAATGGCAGCCGCAAGAGAGGCGTGCAGCCGATACGCATCCTCATCGTCGATGACTCGGCCTTTATCCGCTATGCGCTGGCCAAGCGGCTCGACGCGGAACCCGATCTGACGGTCGTCGGCACGGCATACGATGGTATCGATGCCCTGCACAAAGTCGCCTACCTCCAGCCGGACGTGGTCACGCTGGATATCGAGATGCCGCGGCTGAATGGGCTGGACACGCTGCGCCAGCTGATGGCGCAGAGCCCTCGGCCCGTCATCATGCTGAGCACCCTCACCCAGGAAGGCGCCCGCGAGACGTTCCAGGCGCTCGCCCTGGGAGCGGTGGACTTTGTGCCCAAACCGACGACGACGATTCACGTCCAGCAGGTGCTGGACACGCTTATCGACAAGATCCGCAGCGTGGCCGGCATGCCCATGGGCCGGCTGCAGCGCTTGCGGCAGGCGTCCGCTCGGGTGGGAGTGCCCCAGCCCCCTGCGCACACGCGGTCGCTGGGTCGGAGGGACGTGGTGCTCGTGATCGGCGCATCGACGGGAGGCCCGCAGGCGCTCCAGAGTGTGGTATCGCGCCTCCCCGCCGACCTGCCCGCGGCACTGGTTATCGTGCAGCACATGCCACCCCAGTTCACCGCGACTCTGGCGGAACGGCTCGATGCGCACTCGGCCTTTCGAATTCGTGAATCGGACGGCACCGAGACCCTGCGGGTAGGGCAGGGATTGGTGGCCCCAGGCGGCTACCACCTGGTGTTGCATCGGGGAGGCGCCGTCTCCCTGTCAAGCGCTCCCCCGCGCAACCACGTGCGCCCCTCGGTGGACGTGACCTTTGAATCAGCGGCCGCATCCTACGGGAGCGCCACCGTGGCCGTCATCCTCACCGGCATGGGCTCCGATGGAACCGAGGGTGCACGGCACATCAAGGCCGCCGGGGGGTTCGTCGCCGCCGAATCCGAAGAGACGTGTGTTGTCTATGGCATGCCCAGGAGCGCCGCCAACGCCGGGCTCGTCGATGCCCTTGTGCCCCTTGGTGACATGGCCGAGACCGCGACACGGCTGGTCCATCGCGCCCGGGAGACGCTGTAGCTGCGCCGAAGGTGCGCATCCTGGCGTCGGAGCGCTCGACACGCCCTACGATAGGGGATGGTGCCATGGAGGATACGGAGTACCTGTACATCCAACGCGAGGTCAAGCGGCTCGTACGCGTCGATCTCGATCACTACAAGCGCCCCCAGGTCCAGCGGCGGCTCGATACCCTGCTTGCGCGCTCGGGCTACCCGACGTGGCAAGCGTACTTTGCCTATCTGCGGACCAACCAGGAGGCGATGCAAGGCTTTCGCGACTATTTGACCATCAACGTTACCGAGTTCTTTCGCGACCCGCAAAAGTGGCAGTACCTGGAGCAGAACATCCTCCCAGAGCTCTTGCGCCAGCGACAACGGTTGCGCATTTGGAGCGCGGGATGCTCCCACGGCGCCGAGCCGTACACCCTGGCGATACTCCTGGACGAGCTCGGCGGCGGGGCGCGCCACCACATCCTGGCCACCGACATCCATCGCGCCGTGTTGGCCAAAGCGCAACAGGGAGGCCCCTACCTGGCCAACGAGGTGCGGGCGGTGACGCCCGCGCGCTTGGCGCGCTACTTTGTTGCCCACGGCGAGTCCTACACCATCCGCCCTGAGCTGCGCTCTCGGGCGACGTTCCGCGCCCATAACCTGCTGCTTGACGACTTTGACGAGGACTTTGATCTCATCGTCTGTCGCAACGTGGTGATCTACTTTGTTGAGGAGAGCAAGCGCGCGCTGTACCAACGCTTTGCCCAGGCCCTACGCCCTGGGGGTGTGCTGTTCGTCGGTGGCACAGAGCTCGTTCCCGCCTTGCCCAACCTTCCCCTCAGCAACGTTGCCGTCTCATTTTACCGTCGGAGGGAGTTGTCGCCATCATGAACGTCAGATACCTGAACCCGTTCATCGAAGCCGCCGCCGAGGTGCTCCATGCGGAGGTCGGCGCATCCATCACCCGCGGGCCGGTGACGCTCCATCGCTCGCTCTATACGGCGCGCGATGTGACCGTGACCCTCAGCCTCATCGGCCGGGTGGACGGGATGGTCCTCTACGGGCTCTCCACCGCCACGGCCCTCCAGTTGGTCTCGTGCATGATGGGCGACACGCTTTGCGACATGGACGAGCTGGCGCAGAGCGGCATCGCTGAGCTAGGCAACGTCATCACCGGTCGGGCAAGTATCAAGCTCGCGCAGGCAGGCTACGAGTGCAACATCTCGACGCCCACCGTCATCCTCGGGGCGGATACGCGCATCGCGACGCCCGAGCTGCAGCTCCTGGCCGTGCCCCTGCAAACACAGTATGGCGATATCGACATCCTCCTGGCCCTGCGGGAGGGCAACGCGTCCTCCACGGTGCTCGCCGCTCAGTGAGAGGGGATGGTGCCACACCACGCACAGGGATCGATGCCATGAAGGTCGAATTTCTCAATCCGTTTATTGCCGCCGCAGCCAGTGTTCTTCAGCAGGAGGTAGGCACCGACGTCTCCCGCGGCCCGATACGTGTGCAGAAAGGGCTCTTTGTGTCGAGCGATGTCACGGTGCTCATCAGCCTCGTGGGGCGCGTACAGGGCACCGTGCTGCTCTACATGAGCTACGAGACGGCCCAGGCCCTCGTTTCGGCCATCCTCGGCCAGGCGTTTGACGCGTTCGACGAGCTGGCACAGAGTGGCATCGCCGAGCTCGCCAACGTCATCACCGGGCTCTCCAGCACCAAGCTCGCCGAAGTGGGGTACGCCTCCATCATTTCAGTGCCCATGCTCATCATCGGGAAGGGCTCGCGCGTGTTCACGCTCAACATGGAGCGCATCTCCATCCCCCTGATCACCAATGTGGGCGAGATTGGGCTCGATCTCGCCCTCTGCGAGAACCCTGACGCCCCCGTCGAGTTCGCCAGCTACACCGCGAACGTCTCTGCGTTCACCTAGCGCTCCGCCCACGCGGCCAGCACTCACCGTGCGGGCGCTGGCCGCGGCATCCCCCCTGGACTCGGCCCCATGCCCCACCCCGTGCTGTCTTCACGGTAGTTTTATCGGCCCCCGCTCAAGCGCCCTCGCCCGATGCCGATGCTATCCTAGACACCTACACCTTCGCCCGCCGAGCCGTCCGGGCAGGGTTCCTTTTTTAGCCAAGAGCTGGGGGATCAACAGACCATGCCAAGCAGTGATAAGCAGGCAGAGCCTCTTGCGCCCGCAGATGGAGCGCTCGCAACTCCTCTCCTTGACGTACGCCGCCAGGCGGAGGATGCCCTGTTGGCCGAGAACTGGATGGAAGCCGCGACGCTGCTCCAGCGCGCCTTGGACGACGACCCACGCTGGGGCGAGGGATTGGCGCATCTCGGCGTCTGTTTGGTCCACCAAGGGCGCCTCCAGGAGGCCCAACAGCACCTCCTCCGCGCAGCGCGACTCTTGCCCGACGACGTCGATGTCTACTACAACCTTGCCGCGGTCTATCAGCGGCTCGGAGAACACGACAAGGCGCTCTCCTGCTACAAGGAAGTCGTCTTGGCCTGCCCCGAAGACGCCGCGGTGTATGGCCAGATGGCCGAGAGTGCGCTGCGCCTGGGCCGCGTGAAGGATGCCATCGTCCTCTACTCCGAGGCCGTCAGGCTGCGGCCCGATGACCTGGGGAGTGCCGCCGCCCTCTCACGGATTCACCTCGAACAGGGCGACCTGCGCCAGGCGGGTGAGGTGCTGCGTGGCGCCCTGGCGCACCACCCCGATGACGTCTCCCTGAACCTGGGGCTGGGCCTCATCCTCGAGATGCAGGACCGTCATCGCGAAGCGCTGGCCCACTTTCGCAACGTGGTGCTCGCCGATGATCAGCACGAGGAGGGCTACTTCCGCCTGGGCGTGTGCTCCCGGGCGTGCGGCCTGTCACAAGAGGCCGAGGCATTCCTGTCACGGGCGATCAAGCTACGCCCCGACTATGCCGAGGCGTGGCACGAGCTCGGCGAGCTCTACCGCGACCGGGGCGATCTCGAGCTGGCCATCGCCATGCTCGAGGAGGCGCTCAACCAACACTGCGCCATCGAGGAGCGCCGCAGGCGCTGGGCCGAGACGCCCGATCCGGGGCCCAAGGTGCACACACTGAACGCGCTGGCCGACTGCTGCCACGCTGCGGGCGATACTGGCCGCGCCCGACAGCTTTGGGAGGAATCCCTTGCGCTGGTGCCCGACCAACCCACAGTGACCCGCGCCCTGCAGGCGGTGACGCCTCAGTACCGGCGTACCAGCCTGACCCTCGATTGAGACGCTATGACCGCCGGCTGCCGCATTCCACGGTGAGCCCCACGGAGAGTGAGCTTGCATGGCCGATAGCACTCGAATCGCGTACGACGGGATGATGGCCCACGCCGCCGCACTGGCGGCTGAGGGACGCCACTCCGAGGCGATCGCCGCCTACCGCCACGCCGCCAGTACTTACCCCGACCAGCCTGGCCCGCATTACGAGTTGGGCCTCCTGCACCACGCGCGCGGGGAGGTGCCCGAGGCCATCGCCTCTTTTGAGCGCACCGCCGCCCTCGTGCCGGACGATGCCAGCATCTGGAACAATCTCGGTGTGCTCCACTATGCACAGGGGCACTATACCCAGGCGGAGGAGTGCTACCGCCGCGCCGTGGCACTCGACGTGGACTATTCCCAGGCGTGGTACGGGTTGGCCAGGACGTTGGACAGCCTCGATGAGGCGATCGAAGCCGAGCTGGCGTACCGAGTCTGTCTCCGGCGTGAACCGGCCAACGCCCGCGCCAGAGAGCGTCTCGATGCCGTCGTGCCGCGCGCCGAAGCGCACGCCACGCGCCATACCCGGCGCCTCCGTGTCGGGTTCGTCTCCATCTGGTTCGAACGCGGCCAGGCATACGTCACCAAGATGCTGCGCGACGCCCTGGCGCAGGACCACGAGACCTTTGTCTTTGCCCGTACCGGCGGCGTCTATGGCCGTTCGATGCTCGAAACCGCCGGCTTTTGGCACGTGCCCAACCTCCACACCTTTCCCGACTATGAGATTCCGTGCGATGTCCTCGTGCGCTGGATCCACGAGAACCGCCTCGACGCCGTCGTCTTTAACGAGGAGTATGACTGGAACCTCGTGGTGGCGGCCAAGTCCACAGGAGTGCGTGTCCTCACCTATCTCGACTATTACAGGGACGAGTGGACGCCCCTTATGCGCCTCTATGACGGGGTGCTCTGCTCCACCCTGCGCACCTACAATCTCGTCCGTTCCCACTGCCAGGCGTTTTACATCGGCTGGGCGGTGGACACCGCACTCTTTGCCCCTGCCGACCCGCGCGCCGCGACGCACACCTTTTTCCACAACGCGGGCTGGCTGGGCATCGGCTACCGCAAGATGACGCCCGCCGTCATCACCGCCTTTGATATGGTCTCCAAAGACCTGCCCGAGGTGACGCTTCTCGTGCACGCGCAGGTAGGCACGGACAAGCTGCCTCCCGAGAGCGCCGCCATCGTCGCTCGCCACCCCCGCATCACCTACCACGTGGGCACCGAGCCGGCGCCCGGGCTGTATCACCGCGGTCGCATCCTCGTGTTCCCGTCCAAGCTCGAGGGCCTGGGGCTTCCACTGCCCGAGGGCCTCGCCTGCGGCCTGCCCGCCATCGCCACGAACGCCCCACCGATGAACGAGTTCGTGATCGAGGGCTACAACGGCCTCCTGGTGGACGTGGAGCGCACCGTTACCCGCGCGGACAACATTGCCTTCCCCGAGACGATCGTCAGCACGCACGATCTCGCCGACAAGATGCGCGCCCTCGCGAGCGCCCCGGATCGAATCGCCGCCATGGGGGCCAACGCGCGGCGCTTTGCGGAGGAGCAGCTGTCCATCGATACGCTGCGTCGGCAGCTCGGTCGGGTGCTCCACCGGGTGATCCAAGATGCACCGCCCGCCGTGTCGCGCCGAGATCGTCCCACGGCCACGGTCGTCGCGTCAGACTCTCCTCCGCAGCCCACCGTGCACCTCGTGGGCGCCCAGGAGGCCAACTACCCATGGGGTTTTGAGAATCGCCTCATCGCTCCACTAGAGGCGCTCGGTTACAGGGTGATCAGCACCGACTATCGCCAGCACCGGCATGATCTGGCCGAGCGCATCCAACAGCCGGCCAGCCTCGTGCTAGTGTGTCGCGGCGAGGGGATCGACCCGCGCATCATCCGTGCAGCCCCCTGCCCGACTGTCTTGTGGTATGCCGAGCAGCTCGGGACTCCTGACGCCGCCGATGCGGCCGCCATGGAGCGACGCCACGAGCTGGCGTTCAACATCGGCGCCTTTGATTTGGTCCTATCCCATGATGAGGGCAACCTCGAGGTCTATCGTCGCCTGGGCGCCCAGCGCGTCGCGTGGCTGTCAACGGCCGCCGTCGACCCCGCGGTGCATGGCGTGCTCGATCTCCCCAAGCGCTACGACGTCACCTTTGTCGGCACGGTTACGCCACGCCGCGCGCAGATCCTCGATGCCCTCGCGCAGCGCTGTCGATTGCACCGGGCAAACGTCTGGAACCCTCGCGCCCTCAACGCGCTCTACAACGAGTCCAAGATCGTTCTCAATCTGCACCTCTCCGATCTGCCCAATACCGAGACGCGCATCGCCGAGGTGCTCGGCGCCGGCGCTTTCTTGATCACCGAGGCGCTGTCATCGCCCCACCTGCTGCGAGAGGGTGAGCACTATGTCAGCGTTCCAACTGGCGACATCGCTGCTCTGCACGAGGCCGTAGCCTACTACCTCGCCCACGACGCCGAGCGGGAGGCGATCGCCCGACGCGGGCATGCCGCCATCCTGCAGGGGCACACCTATCGACACCGACTGCAAGAGCTCCTGGCGTTGGCGGCGAGCCTCCCTGGAGCCCCTGCGCTACCCGCCAGTCCTGGAAGCGCGTACCTGGCCGGCGATGGCACGCCCGGTGCTCCCATGGGCGCCATCAGCGAGCCGGCGGGTGTCGTTGCCGCTACAGTGTTGGTTGACGGCTCATGAGGCGGAGAAAGGCTGCGTGAAGAGACCTATGGCACCGTCAACGGATTGCAGACATCGGCCCGCTGGCGCGCGCGTCCTCGTCGTCTTGGGCACGCGCCCCGAAGCCGTCAAGTTGGCACCGGTGATCCGCGCGTTGCGCGCGCTGCCCCAGTTGACCACCACCGTGTGCGTGAGCGCCCAGCACCGGCAGATGCTCGATCAGGTACTCGCGACGTTTGACATCGTCCCGCAATACGACCTCGACGTCATGCAGCCGCGCCAGAGCCTGGAGCTCCTCACGGCGCGGGTGCTCGAGGGTGTGTCGCAGGTCATCGAGGCGGAAAAGCCGGACGTCGTCCTCGTGCAGGGCGATACCACCACAGCATTCGCGGGCTCCCTGGCGGCCTTTTACCGGCGCGTGCCCGTTGGCCACGTCGAGGCAGGGCTGCGAACCGGCGATCCGCTCAACCCGTTCCCCGAAGAGATGAACCGTCGCCTCACCGGCGCGATCGCCGCGATGCACTTTGCACCCACCGAGGCCGCTCGCCAGAACCTCCTGCGCGAGGGGGTGGCACCCGACGGCATCACCGTGACGGGGAACACGGTGATCGACGCCCTCCTCGACGTGGTCAGTCGCCCCTGGGCACCCGTTGATGCCCCGCTGCAGGGGCTCTCGGGTCGGCTCATCCTCGTCACGACGCACCGCCGTGAGAGCTTGGGCACCCCCCTCCACCGCATCTGCGACGCGGTGTCTCGTCTGGCCGACGCACACCCGGAGGATACCTTTCTCCTCCCCGTGCACCTCAATCCGCGCGTACGCGAGACCGTCTTTGGCCTGCTGTCGGGGCGGGACAACATCCGCCTCGTCGAGCCGCTCGATTATGTCGCCTTTGCCCACACGATGCGGCGGTCGCACCTGATCCTGACGGATTCCGGCGGCATCCAGGAGGAAGCCCCCTCCTTGAATGTGCCCGTGCTCGTATTGCGCGATACCACTGAACGCCCCGAAGCCGTCCAAGCGGGAGCAGCGCTGCTCGTCGGCACCGACGCAGAGCGCATCGTCCGCGAGGCCGAGCGCCTGCTTACCGACGCGGAGAGCTACCGACGCATGGCCTCTGCGCCCAACCCGTTCGGTGATGGTCACGCTGGCGAGCGCATCGCCCAGGCCATCGCCAGCCGCTTTGGGCTCTCCACCACTCCCTTGGCCGCACCGTTCGAGAGGCGTCTGAACCCTGTGAGGTGAACATGGTCAATCCCGTAGCGAACGCGCCCCAGGATCCCGCCCCACGCCTGTCTGTCTGCATGATCGTCAAGAACGAGGAGCGCTTTTTGGCGCAGTGCCTCGAGAGTGTCCAGGACGTGGCCGACGAGATCATCATCGTCGATACGGGCTCGACGGATGCCACCGTTGACATCGCCCGTCGCTACACCGATCGGGTGTTCTTTCACGCCTGGAACAACTCGTTCAGCGAGGCGCGCAACCACTCGCTGCGTTACGCCACCGGCGATTGGATCCTGCAGATCGACGCCGATGAAGAGCTGGAGCATGAGGATCAGGAGTTGCTCCTCGAGACGGTGCGCCGGGCTCATGCCTCGCCCGACGTCCATGCCCTCGGCGTGCCGCTGCTCAGCACGCTCCCCGGCGGGCGGCTGGCCAAACACTACTTTCCGCGGCTTTTTCGCCGGGGCAAGGCGCACTTTGAGGGCATCGTCCACAACCAACTCGTCTACGAGGGCAAACATCTCGTCACCGAGGTGCGCCTGTGGCACTATGGCTACAACCTCTCCCGGGAGGATCTGGAGCGCAAGTGGAAGCGCACCGGAGAGCTGCTCCAACAACAGCTCGCCGAGGACCCGGAGAACACCTTTGCCTGGATGAACCTCATACGCGTGTACCGCAACACGGAGCGCCACGAGGAGGTCATCGAGCGGGGCCTGTGGGTGCTCGGCCGCCCCAACACGCAGCGCCTGCACCGCCATGGCGTAGCCTGCGACGTGGCCATCAGCTGCCGTGCCCTGGGACGCTACGCCCAGGGCGAAGAGGTGCTCCTCGCAGAGCTTGAACGCATCCCCGAGAGCCTCGACCTGAATATCGAGTTGGCCCTCCTGTACTTTGCGCAGGAGGACAAGACCGAAGCCGCCATCAGCCAGTTCAAACGCTTCTTGATACTCAAGCGCGAGGAGACACGGAACCCCAAGCCCACCGAGCTGGTGTATGACCACTATAGCTCGGAGGGGATGGCGTGGAATCACTTGGGCGGCTGCTACGACCGCCTCGGCCAGCGAGACAAGGCGATCGACGCCTTCCAACGCGCCATTGAGCACTCTCCCCAGGATGGGGACGCTTATGCGAACCTGGCCATGTGCTACGGCCGCGCCGGATCGCTCGTACCGGCCGAGACGGTGCTCCAGAGGGCCATCGCCTGTGGGGCGGCGAACCGCAGGGTATGGCAGTACTTGGCAGACCTCTACCGGTCCCAGGACCGGCTCGTCGAGGCTGAGGAGGCCGATGCCCAGGCGCGTCGCTGCGCGCCCGCGCAGGCGCCCGCAGCGGAAGCGGTGGACGCGTCGCTGGCCGCCGCACCCGAGGCCGGGGAACACCCAAAGGCGCCACACGCCGATGCCCCGGCGTTCCGCTGGAAGGTGCTGGGAGAAGCCGGTGACGCGTCCCCAGGGGCGCCCGCCCTCCTCGCGGCGAGATCCTGCGCCGGGCGCGGCGCGTTCGATGACGCCATCGCCCACCTCGAGGAGTATCTGCACGGCAACCCTACGGACATGGATGCCCTCGCAGACCTGGCGACCTGCTATGCACACCTGCAGCAGTATGCGGCCGCCCTGGAGGGGTATCGCTGTGTGTTAGCCGCAGCGCCGCACGATGCCCTCGTCCGAGAGAACGTCGCCGCCCTCCAACGGTTTGTCGAGCAGCCGACCATCTCGACATAGCGCCAGAGCCCGCCCGGCAGCGGAGCGCGCCCCGAGGTACACCATGCCCATCGTTTGCGCAACATTTACGGACTGACCTCTAGGCGCGTTGCTCCGAGCCGATAAGCACTAGTGAGTAGTTGACGACCGTTGAGTCTGGACGGGCGGAGGAGGTGTCTATCGAGCGTTCCAGTGCATCGTCGATGCGCCGAAAAGGCAGCTTCTTGTTTGCGAGGGGGTAAGGATACCCCCACCACGATTGCACGGAGGTAATCACCATGGCCGATTTCACACGCATCGCCACCAACATCGCCGCGCTGCAGTCCCTCAACTCGCTGCAGAGCATCAACAACAAGCTCGGCGTCGCCCAGCTGCGCCTCTCCACCGGCAAGCGCATCAACTCGGCCGCCGATGATGCCGCTGGCCTGACCATCGCCACCAAGTTCGACTTTAAGGTCAAGGGCCTCGGTCAGGTGCTGGCCAACATCGCCGACGCCAAGTCACTCATCACCGTCGCCGAGGGGCACCTGAACAACATCAACGACATCCTCACCAAGATGAAGACCAAGGCCACCCAGGCGGCCAACGACACCCTCGGTGTGGATGAGCGCACGGCGATCTCGAACGAGCTGAAGCAGCTCTGCACGCAGATCGACAACGAGGTACTCCAAGCGCAGTGGGCGGGCGTGAACCTGCTGGTCGGCAGCACCTCGACCTTTGCAAGCACCACCACTGTTGGCAAGTTTAACTTCCAGGTGGGTGTCGGCACCGGCACCGCTGACAAGATGTCGTTCCAGATCGCCGACCAGGTCTTTGGCTCGACGAGCACGGGAGGCAAGGCCTGCTTCAACGCGGCCTACCTCAAGGTCCAGATCGGCACCGGCGCGAGCCAGTGGTCGGTGGCCAGCCAGGCATCCGCTAACGAGTTCATGACCAAGGTCGACGCGGCCAGCCTCAAGGTGTCCGAGGGCTTGAGCTACATCGGCGCAATCGTCAACCGCCTCGACTACCAGGAGGCCTCGCTCAGCGTCGCCAAGGTGAACACCGAGGCATCCTGGAACCGAATCATGAACGCCGACATGGCCTTTGAGCAGCTCGAGGCCACCAAGTACCAGATCCTCCAGCAGACCGCCATCGCCATGCTGAGCCAGGCCAACATGGCCCCGCAAGCTATCCTCGGTCTGTTCCGCTAGTATCAAGGTCCCTGGGGGCTGTGGTTCACAGCCCCCAGGGACCTCTTCTCTGATCTGTCACCCTAACGCGCAGGAGTAGCCATATGCCATCCGTCGCCAGCGTCTACCAGACGAACCAGGCTATCAGCTCCAGCCCCCTCTCGCGCCTGCTGACGGTGTACGATTACACGCTGCGGGCCTGCGAAAACCGTCGCCTCGAGGACTTGACCCGTGGGCTGAGCGTGCTGATGGAAGCACTGGATTTCACCTATCCGGTAGCGTCTCAGTTTGCCGCCCTCTACCAGTGGTGTGGCGAGCTGGGCCGTCAGCAGCGCTTTAGCGACGCGGCCCGTGTGCTTCAGGAACTGCGCGATGCCTGGGCCGAAGCGGCCAAGAACTCGGACGCGGTAGCCACCGCTACGGAGCGCTCGAGAACCATGGAGAGCATCACCGCCGTCGTCTGACACCTGCTGCGCACAAGAGAGACACCATGGCACTTACCGCAAACACGATCGCTGGGGTGAACGAAACCTATCGGCAGTTCTTCCGTCAGATCATTGATGCCGCGCTGACGACTCAGTCCAAGCCCCTGGACCAGCTCGCCAGCCAGCGCACCACGCTGAACGCGCTCGTGCAGGCGTACACGAGGCTAAACAGCAAGCTCACCGATCTGACCTCGGCTATCGCCGACCTGCGCAGCAGCGCCGGTTCGGTGTGGACTGCCAACAAGGTGTCGGTGGGCGGCCACAGTGTGGCGGGTGGCACCATCGTGACGGCCAGCGCCACCCGCAGCGCCGTTGCAGGGGCCTACACCATCTCGGTCACGAGCTTGGCGCGGGCACAGCGTGCCGCCTCGGACGCGCAGGTATCCGCCACCGCAGCACTGGGCCTCGAGGGCACCTTTGTCATCGGCGGAACGGGCGCGCGTGCCGTCAGCGACGCGTCCCCTGTGCTGAACACGGTAAGCGCCTTTGGCACCGCGGCCGTGCGCTCCGGGCAGACCGAGCTCAGTCACGGGAGCTACCACGTCGAGATCCGCGACCATCACAACACCCTCCAGTTCCGGATCGTCGACGAGCACGGCGTCGCCGTCTCGGTGGACGTTGCCGGCGACGCGGGCACCGCCATGACGTCGGACTGGCAGGACTTGAGCACCGTGGCCGGCACGACGTTCGATACGGGGCGAGGCCTCACGATCACCTTTGCCCCCCTGTCGGACCACGCGGTGGCCGACGTGGTCACGATGCCGGATACGGTGGAGGCCATCACCACCAGCGCGGTGCGCTCTGGCCAGGCCGAGCTCGCCAGCGGCCGCTACTATGTCGAGACCCGCGAGAACGGCGCCGGGAGCGGCGAGTGGCAGTTCCGGCTCGTTGACGCGACGGGCACGGCGGTGTCGATCTATGACGCCGCGGCGGCTGATGGCAGCTTTACCGCTGGTTGGCAGGCCATCGATGCTGTCTTGGCCAACGACGCCAATGGTGTCTTTGTCACCGGGCGAGGCATCAGCATCGATTTCGGCGAGGGCCCCTACGTGGAGGGCACCATGGGAGCCGGGGCGGCGCAGGTCGACTATACCGCGCGCCTGACCCAAGTTGGCACCATCGGGGCCGGCGCTGCCAGCGTCTCGTACACCAGCGGCGGCGCACTGATCACCGTCTCCTCGGGCGACAGCCTGATCGACATTGCCAACGCCATCAACACGGCGAGCTATCCCGACGGTGCGGGCGTCAGTGCCAGTATCGTCACCAATCGCCTGGTGCTGACGGCCAAGTCCACCGGCGCGGCGCATACCATCCAGCTCGCCGATGTGCAAGGCACGGTGCTCAGCGGCACGGGCGCCAACGGCATTGGCCTCATCTCGGCACCCAACACGTTCAAGAATACAGGCCCTGGTAGCGGCTACCAGGACGCGACCGATGCGGTCTTTACGGTGAACGGCATCACCGTCACCCGCGACCGCAACACCGGCCTGTCCGACGTCGTGACGGGCATGACGATCAACCTGGCCGCCGATGCTGAAGGGCAGAGCGCCATCCTGACGGTGGAGCGCGACACCGGCTCCATCGCCGACAAGATCAGCACGCTCTTGGATGCCTTTACCGCCTTTCAGTCGCTGATCAAGAACGAGACGGGGGTGACCGCCTCGGGTTCGGGTGCCAATGCCACCTACACGCGCAATGCCCTCGCGGGCGATAACACGCTGTTCACCGCCCTGCGCACATCGCTCTACATGACGCTCTCCGAGACCATCAGCGGCCTGCCTGCAGGAGCGCCCACCAGTCTCCGTCAGATCGGGATCACGTTGGACGCCAACCTGGTACCGGTGCTCGATGCGAACGCGCTGGATGCTGCCCTGGCTGCCGATCCGTCGGGCGTTGAGGCGCTCCTGAACGCCGTGCTGGACAACATGGAGAAGCGCCTCTCCCCCTACACAGGCGCCGATGGGATGATCAATCGCAAGATAGCGGTAACGAACGAGCAGCTCCGCGGCGTAAATGACCGCGTCTCCCAGATCCAAGAGCGCATCGAGAGCCAGCGTGCCGTCCTCGAAAAGCAGTACAGCCATCTCTTGGTTCAACTCACCCAGATGACCTACAGCCAGCAGCAAATGCGCATGTACTGGGGAGGTACCTATGGCTAGGCACGGCATGGGGCTCGGACCTTCCGTGAGCCCAGCCGTGGCATAGAGGAGTACACGACATGCCACACTCGATCTCCGCGATCGAGAACCTACCCCCCATCGACCGGCTCACCGTGCGCCTCGCCGAGTGGGCACGGTTCATGGGGAGTAACTCGGTTGATCCACTCACCACGCCCGGACAGGACTGGGTACCACCGGCGCGTGTGCGGCATTCGGACGAGGGCGCCACGCCCGACGGCGAGGCAGAGCGCGAGCCGCCCAACGGCCCCTTTCGCGATGCGTACGTCCAGTTTGTCATTGATCGCACCACCAAGCAGGTCAGCGTGCGCATCATTGATCGTCGGTCCGGCCAAGTCATCCGCACGATCCCGCCGGAGGAGATCCTCAAGCTACTCTACGAGGGGAATGCGCAGGTCGGCTCCCTCATCGAGACGCGGCTCTAGAGGCCCACATCGATTTGCACACATGCGAGGTTTCGCGTGAATCGCTCTGACCGGCCCATGGCTACCCACACCCATCTCTGGTGGCCGTCTGGGGCGCGCCGAGGTCTGGCGCTCCTGGCGGCCACCGTCTGCCTGCTCCAGTGCACGGCCTGTAATCGTATCACCGTGGTGATACCCACCGCCGAGCACCTCCCGTCGGCGGGTGCTGCCGTCGAGGACCGCCCCACGACACCGGCGCTCCAGCCGGCGCACGACGCCACGGCAGCCCCTCCGCCAGGCGTTCCGCCGCAGCAACTCCCGCCGCGGCCCCTAGCCTACCTTACGACCGCCACCCCCCTTCCTAGACCGACGGCGACGCCCTCACCGACGATTGCGCCCCCGCCCCCCGCCATCCCGCTGGCCGAGGCGCCCCCCTCCGAGCTCGCTATCCCGGCCATCGGCCTCCGCGCAACCGTCGTACCGATGGGCTGGCGCGAGGAAGCGGACGGGAGCGTGCTCTGGGAGGATCCCGGCACCGCCGTGGGGTGGCTGGAGCGATCCGCCCTGCCCGGTGAGGGGACCAACGTCGTGCTCGCGGGGCACCACAACATCCGCGGTGAGGTCTTTCGCTACCTGGTGGATGTGGCGCCGGGGGATGAGGTGTACCTCGCCGCGGGAGAGACGACCTATCGCTACCTCGTGCGCGAGCGCTTTATCGTGCCAGAGAAGCACGTTTCGGAGGAGCAGAGGGCGCAGAATGCCCTCTGGATTGCCCCCACCATCGATGAACGCCTCACACTGGTCACCTGCTGGCCCTATCGCGATAACTCGCACCGGCTCATCGTCATCGCTGCCCCCGCCCCTCTGGAGGAGGCCTCCTAGAGGAGGCCTCCGAAAGGAAGGCTCCCTCGAGAAGAGACCTCCTCCGAGAAGACCACCTCCTCGCCTCGCTGCTTTTACCCTCAATATCCTCTTTTGTCTTTTTCTACATCCCTCGCATTCACATTCTTTTCACAGCTACTTCACGACAACTTTACTGACTTTGCCCGCCCCCCTTTGCTATAGTGGCCTTGCGACGTGGCGCCCCCTGCCGAGGCGCGACGGCGCCATTGGTGGTGTTGCGACCGGCGCTGATCGCGGCACCGATAGCGGCTCGCGAGCGTGTGGAGTGCGCCACACGCCCCAGTCTGGTGAGGTCCTGGCATGACGGACGCTATGCGTGACATTACGATGGTACGGGCAGAGTCCCCGGCTTCTCTCACTGAGGGGCGCCTGCCGCATCCCGTCGCGCCAAATGGGCAGCCCAACGGGCAGTCCTTCGCTCTGCTCCTCGACGGGAAACGCGCCGAATCCCAGCCGGCGGAGAGTGCCCCTCAGCCACAGCCTCAACCGCAGGCTCCCGCGCGAGCGCGGACGTGGCAGCAGACCCGTTACCTGAGGACCGCCGCCGTACCCAAGGTGTACCGCCAGGCCGGGCGCGTACGGGTTCCACCACGGACCATTGACAGAGCCCCCGAGGACCCGGTGATGCCCAATGGGAGGCCAGCCATGCCGCCTCCCGACACTCCCCTCCCGGCGCAACTTACCGGCTCGACAGGGGCCAGTGCGCCAGCGCCTATCGACGCCACGCGCGCGACGCAGGTGGGCGCCGTCAAGGGCAGGAGCAACGTCGGGCCCATCGCCGGCCGTAAGCCGATGGCGCTGGAGGAGTACCCTCGGCCCGTCGCTGACAATGGCTGGGGAATGCACTGGATTCCGACGGTGTCCAGCACTCCCGAGGTCGTCGATCGCTTTGTGCGCGAGGCCCAAGAGATGGGCATCAAGTGGATGGTCATCCTCAACGAGGGTACGCAGATCGGCGCCAATGACTATCTCGTGTCCAAGCTCGTACAGAGCGGCATCATGCCGGTCATGCGCGTCTATACGCCCGGGCTCGCGCCGATCATGGGCGACCTCGAGGCGCTGGTACGCCACTACAAGCAGCTCGGCGTCTCCTACTTCCAGCTGTACAACGAGCCGAATCTCCGTCTGGAGAACGACGGTGCCGACCCGGACGTGAACCGCTACCTCGACGTCTGGATCGCCGCCGCCAAGCGCGTCGTGGCCGCTGGCGGGCTGCCCGGGTTCGGGGCGCTCAGCCCGCAGGGCGAGGTGGACGACCGCAGTTTCCTCACGCAGGCGTTGCGGGGACTCAAGGAGCGCGGCGAAGAATGGCTGCTCGATCGTGGCTGGCTGAGCATGCACAACTATGCCGGGAACCTGCCGCTGGACAACCCCGACGGGTTCCTGCGCTTCCGGCAGTACGCCGACATCCTGCAGCGCGAGTTGGGGCGCATCATCCCCATTGTGGGCACCGAAGCGGGCACCTATGTGAACGAGCAGGTCGACGAAGCCAAGCAGGTCGACCTCATATCGGGCGCCTATCGCTACATGGCGACCCAGGCAGAGCCCTACACGTTCGCCTATACCTACTGGATTCTCGCCAACCAGGCGGGCGGCGGCCATGACGATGCCTTTGAGTGGCAGGCCCTCTTTCAGCGCAACGGCTGGGTCAGCCCCGTGGTGGACGCCCTCAAACGCCTGGCAACTGCAATGAGGTAGACGACCATGCACGACGTGTTCCGAGTCCTCAGAACAGCGGGATCAGCGCTCAGCACGCAGCGCCTGCGCCTGAACGTGATCGCCAACAACATTGCCAACGTCAACACGACGCGAACCGCCGACGGTGGGGCCTACCAGCGCCGGCGCATCGTCGTCGAACCGAAGGAAAAGCCCTTCCAGCTCGCCCTTCCACCGTCGTTCACGGCCGCCAGGTCGCTCGGCCCCGATGACGGCATCGCTGGCGTCGAGGCGACGCGCATCCTGATCGACGACGCGCCCGGCGCGCGGGTGTACGAGCCGGAGCATCCCGACGCCGATGCCGAGGGGTACGTCGAGTACCCGAACGTCGACGTGGTCACCGAGATGACCGACATGATCTCGGCGACACGCTCCTACCAGGCCAATGTGACGGTCATCGATAGCATCAAACAGCTGGCCATGAAGGCACTCGAGATCGGCCGCTAGGCCGTGATTCGAAAATGCACCCGACGTCGTAACGATGTCGCCCCGAGCGTACGCGAGGGGCCTTGACGCCCATCGACAAGGGTTCTCGCCACGCTCAGAACGACGCTGTGGCCCTTTTCCCATACACTACCTAGTCCGGCTGCACCCCGGCTACCATGTAAGAGGACGCCATGATTCCCGAGACTTCCGCCACACAGGCACTCCAGACGATCCGCCAAACCCTCGCCAGCCGCGAGACGGCAACGCTGGCCGCCACGCCCCACGCCGCCGCGGCGGGCACGAGCTTTGGCGACGCCCTCGACTACCTCATGGAGACGCAAGCCGAATCGGACCGCGCCATCGAGAAGCTGATCGCTGGGCAGCAGGTCGATCTCCACCAGGTGATGCTCTCGGCGGAAAAGACGGATCTGACGTTTCGGGTAGCGCTTCAGCTGCGCAACAAGCTCGTGCAGGCATACCAAGAGGTCATGCGCATGCAGGTGTAGCGTGGGCGCTTGATCGCTGATTCCACGTCTCGCACACCCCGGGGAAGATGATGCCGTCATTCATGGGACATATGGGAACCAATCTTGCGTCGCTGTGGACGCGCTTGAGCCGGGTGCAGCGCATCGCGCTGGCGGGGCTCACCACGCTGGCCGTCATCATGATGGTGGTCTTTGCCACCTGGGCGCGCACGCCGGACTATGCGGTCGCCTTCAAGGGGCTGGACGCTGACGACGCCGCAGAGGTCGTCGCCAGTCTCAAGGAGAAGGGCTATCCCTACCGCCTGGGCGATGACGGCTCGATCCTTGTGCCGCGCAACGCTCTGGCAGAGGTGCGCCTGGCCATGGCCGCCGAGGGTCTCCCCAAGGGGGGCGCCATCGGCTTTGAGCTGTTCGACGCCAGCAACCTGGGCATGAGCGAGTTCTACCAGGAGGTGAACTATCGCCGCGCCCTCGAGGGCGAGCTGGCGCGCACCATCGCCAGCCTCGATGCGGTGGATCAGGTCCGCGTGCACCTCGTCATCCCCCAGCAGTCACTCTACGCGTCCCAGCGGGTCGATCCGACGGCCTCCATCATGATCCGCCTCGCCCCCGGCGCGAGCCTCACCAAGGCACAGATCCGCGCCATCCGCTACCTCGTGGCGGGCAGCGTGGAGGGACTGGACCCCGACAACCTGGCCATTGTCGATACCCAGGGGAACACGCTGGCATCCGGCGCCGAAGACGTCACCCTCGAGCAGGCACTCGAGATCAGCTCCCAGCAGCTCGAGATCCAGCGCGCCTACGAGCGCACCCTCGAGGCCAAGGTCCAGTCGATGCTGGAGCAGCTCGTGGGCCCCGGACGCGCCGTCGTACAGGCGCAGGTCACCATGGACTGGAACCGCGTTGAGAGCGTCAGCGAGACCTATGCTCCCGGTACGGGGGAAGGGGTGCTGCGCAGCTCGCAAGACATCGTCGAGCGGTACAAGGGCACCGAGTCGGGCGTGGGCGGCATTCCCGGGGCCGACACCAACCTGCCACCGGCTCCGGATTCGCCGATGCCCGCGTCTGAGGCCTCGCTGGAAGAGACGGGTGACTATGCCCGGGAAGAATCGCTGCGCAACTATGAAGTGTCGCGCGTCGAGACGCACTCGAGCAACGCACCGGGGCGTGTCGAACGGTTGGCCGTGTCGGTCCTCATCGACGGGATCACCGATGCCCAGCACCTCAGCGATATTCAGGAGGCCGTCTCTGCGGCCGTTGGCTTTGATGCAGAGCGCGGCGATGTGGTCAGCGTCAAGGGGATGCCGTTCGATCGCAGCTACTACGAGGCCGAGGCGGAGGCCATGGAGCAGGCGGCCCGCGAGCGCCTCTACGTGACCATCGGCAAGTACGCCGGGTTGGCCATCCTGGTGTTGGTGCTGCTCCTGTACATCCGCGGCCTGCTGAACGGCCTGCGCCCCACGCCGATGCGCGTCGAGCGGCCCAGCCTCATCGGCTTGCCCGAGGGCGATCGGCTCGAACAGCTCTCGGCGCAGCGGGCGCGGCAGTTGAGCCCCACCGAGCTGGCCCGCGCCCTGCAGAGCGGCACCGAGACGACGACAGCCTTCAAGCCGGATCCACGGCTGGAAACGCTCATTCGTAAGCAGTCCGAAGCGCGCGAGGCCCTCGCCGTGCCGCTGCCGGACAAGACCGTTCGTGATATGGAGGATGCACGTATGTCCGGGATCGCTGCGGCGTTCGCCGAGATCGAGGATGACGACCGATTGGATGCCGAGCAAGGAGAGGCCAGTCTCGCCCTCGAGGCACGGCAACGCCTCCAGCGCCAGGTGACGGCCCTTGCTCGCAATGAACCGCACGCCATCGCCCAGGTTGTGCGCAACTGGCTCCTGGAGGGCAAATAGCCGTGGCCACAGTGCAAGCGACCAACCAGCTCACCGGCCCCCAGAAGGCCGCCATGCTCCTCATCAGCCTCGGCCCGGACGTAGCGGTTGACGTGTTGAAGCAACTGCAAGAGGACCAGATCGAACGCCTCACGCGCGAGATATCCGAGATACGTGCCGTCCCCGCCGAGATTCGCGCCGAGCTCTTTGCCGAGTGCTACAGCCTCATCCAGATGGACAGCACCGCCGAGGCGGGAGGCAAGGAGCTAGCCCGTCATGTGCTCGTGCGCGCCCTTGGCGAGCGCAGGGCCGAAGAGATCCTCGAACGCGTGGCGAACGCCCAGCGCGTCAATCCCTTCGAGTTCATCGAGTCGGCCGATCCGCTACAGATCGCCAACTTTATCCAGGACGAGCACGCCCAGACCTCGGCGGTCGTGCTCTCCCACCTGAGCGCACACCAGGCAGCCGCCGTGCTCTCCAACCTCGAGCCGGCACTTCAGCAGGATATCGCCGAGCGCATCGCCCGCCTGGACCGCATCGCGCCCGAGATCCTCTCGCAGATCGAGCAGGGGCTCCAGGTCAAGTTCTCAACGGTGCTGAGCCAGGACTATTCCCAGGCCGGCGGCCCCGACTTTCTCGTCAAGGTGCTCACCCAGGTCGACCGCCCCACGGAGCGCTCGATCCTCGAGTTCCTCGAAGAGCGCGACAGCGCCCTGGCCAACGAGATTCGTGGCAAGATGTTTGTCTTTGAGGACATTGTCCTGCTCGATAACCACTCCATCCAGCGCCTCATTCAGGAGCTCGATCGGCGTGACCTGGCCTTGGCCATCAAGGGCGCTACGGGCAAGGTGCGTGACCTGATCTACCGGAACATGTCCACCCGGGCCCGCGAGATGCTGGAGGAAGAGGTGGACCTGCTGGGACCGGTGCGCTTGAGCGCCGTCGAGCAGGCGCAGCACCGCATCAGCGAGACCGTGCGCCGCCTCGAGGCCGAAGATGAGATCTTTATTAGCCGTGGACAGGATGAGATCATTGGATAGCCCGGTTCTCAAGCCAGACCTGATTCGCTTCAGTTCGGCGCGGTTGATCGGCACGCTGCCGGCCCACGTCGCCAGCGCAGAGGGCGCCGTGCATGTCCCCCTGTGGAGCAACACCACCGATGCGCAGGAGGAGACGACCCCGCCCGACGTGCTGCCCGCCTCTATCGCGGCCGACGCCGCCGCCTGCGACCGGTCTCGCCGGCAGTTGGACGCCGCCCGCGACCGCCTGCACGCCATCGAGACCGAGATCGCTGCCGCGGAGGCGCGCCTCGCCGAGAGCCAGGCGCTCCTCGAGACGCTGCAGCATCAGGCGTCCATGGCCTGCACCCAGGTGGAGGATGCACGCCAGCAGGCCGCCGAGATTCGCGCCCAAGCGCAACACGAGGGCTACCAGGCCGGGCTCGAGCGCGCCGAGCGCGAAATGGCGGACCAGATCGCTGCCATCGCCGCTGTCGCCGAGGGCGCGGTGCGCGCGCGGGCCGAGCTCCTGCGCCGCTCCGAGCCCGAGATCATTGACCTCGTGTGCGAGATCGCCCGCAAGGTGATCAGCGAGCGCCTGGCGATCGACAAGGAAGCCGTCGCCGAGGTGGCACGGCGAGCACTCGAGGCCGCCGGCCAGGCCGATGCGTACTACCTCCACCTGCACCCCGACGACGCCGCCACCGTGGAGCAGCACCTGCAGCGCGATACGCTCGGCATTCCGCTCCAGGTCGTGCCCGACGACCGGCTGAACGTCGGCGATTGCTTGGTCCGCACCCCTCATGGGTGTGTCGACGCCTCCGTAGAGACCCAGCTGCAGGTACTTCAGGAGCAGATGGGAGCAGCATAGCGCCATGACCATCGAAAGCCCCAGCATCGACTTGACGCGGTACGTGCAGCAGGTGCGCGCCTGCCAGCCGCTCCGCACCGAGGGGAGCGTCACCGAGGTGGTGGGGCTCACCATCGAGGTGCGCGGCATCCGCGCGCAGATCGGTGAGCTGTGCTACCTGGTTCCTCAGGGGCGGGGCGAACACATCCCCGCCGAGGTCGTGGGCTTTCGCCGCGATTGTGCCTTGGTGATGCCCCTCGGCGAGCTGGACGGCATCCAGCCGGGCACCCGCGTGGTGCCCACCCACAGCGAGTTCCGCATACCGGTCGGCGAGGCGCTCCTCGGCCGCGTGCTCGATGGCCTCGGGCGTCCGCTCGACGGGCGCGGGCCGATCCCAGCCACGGCCTCTTACGCCGCAGCCAACGCCGCACCGCATCCGCTCAAGCGCACCCCCATCCGTGAGCCACTGGTCACCGGGGTGCGCGCCCTCGACGGGCTGCTGACTGTCGGCAAGGGGCAGCGCATTGGCATCTTTGCCGGCAGCGGGGTGGGCAAGAGCACGCTGTTGGGCGCCATCGCCCGCAACGCCCGATCGGACGTCAGCGTCGTGGGCCTCATCGGAGAGCGAGGCCGCGAGGTCCAGGAGTTTATCGACCGCGACCTGGGCCCGGAGGGGATGAAGCGTTCCGTGGTCGTGGCGTCGACCTCGGACCGTCCGGCCCTCGTGCGCCTCAAGGGCGCCTGGGTCGCCACCGCCATCGCCGAGTACTTTCGTGATCAGGGGCTCCACGTGACGCTGCTGATGGATTCCGTGACGCGCTTTGCCATGGCCCAGCGCGAGATTGGCTTGGCCATCGGCGAGCCGCCCGCCCGCAAGGGATACACGCCATCGGTGTTTGCCCTGCTGCCCAAGTTACTGGAGCGGGCCGGCACCTCGGAGCGAGGGTCGATCACCGGCTTTTACACCGTCCTCGTCGAGGGCGACGACTTTAGCGAGCCCATCAGCGACGCCGCCCGCAGCATCCTGGACGGGCACGTGATGCTCACCCGCGAACTCGCGGCCGAGAACCATTACCCCGCCATCGATGTGCTGCAAAGCATCAGCCGCCTGATGTCCACCGTAGCGAGCGAGCCGCACCAGCAGCGGGCGTCCTACGTCAAGGAGATGCTGGCCATCTACACCAAAGCCCGCGATCTCATCAACATCGGCGCCTACCAGCCTGGCTCCAGCGCCGAGATCGACGAGGCCATCGCCGTGATGCCCGCCATCGAGGCGTTCCTGCGTCAGGATACGACGGCCACACCGTTCGAGCAGACCGTCGAGTGGCTCGACGAGCTACAGTCCCACGCGCTGCCTGAGCAGGTGAGGGAGTAAGCGCCATGCCCAAGGTCCCGTTCTCGTTGCAGCCCGTCCTCGCCTACAAGGAGAACCTGGTCGACGTGCTGGAGCGTCAGCTGGCCCAGCTCCTGGCCGAGCGCACCCGGCTGCAGGCGACGCTGAGCGCCCTGGAGGCACAGCGCGCTGACATCCACACACTGCTCCAGCGCGAGCAACGCGGCACGCTCCACCTGGAGCGCATCCAACGGCATCGCCTGTACCTCGCGTGGCTGCGCGAGCGTATCGAGAGCGAGCGCCGCCAGCTCGTGGCGCTGGATGCCCGCATCGTCGCCAAGCGTGATGAGCTCGTCGCTGTGATGCAGGACAAGGAGATGCTCGAACGCCTCAAGGAAAAGGCGGCGGAGCGCTTTTTCCGGCGCCTCGAGGCGCAAGAAGACGACTTTGCCGACGAGATCGCCCTGGCGCGCCACGTGCGCGTTACCTTGCACGCGCCGCAAGCCGAGGCGCCCGTGGTGCCCTCGGTGACATGAACACGATGGGCCGAGCTCAGCGCTTGGCCACAGGAGGTGAAGGGATGCCCGGAGGCCTAGAAGTCATCCGCTCACAGATGCAGGGGCTGCTGCTGCGTTCCATGTCGGCGCTCCTGGGGACGCCGTCGAGCGCCCAGGTGGTACAGCAGAGTCGGGGGAGGCGCGTCTTGGGCCCCCAGCAGCCCAGCGCCTTTGACCAACTGATCGCCGAGGTGGCAGAGCGCCACGACGTCGATCCCACGCTGGTGAAGGCCATGATCAAGATCGAGTCGAACTTTGACCCCAGTGCCGTGTCGCACGCCGGCGCCAAGGGGCTGATGCAGCTCATGGACGGCACCGCTGAGATGCTGGGTGTCACCGATTCGTTCGATCCGATACAGAACGTCGAAGGAGGGGTCAAGTTCATCAAGTTCCTGCTCGGCCGGTACCAGAACGACGAGACCCTCGCCCTGGCCGCCTACAACGCCGGGCCGGGCGCGGTGGACAGGTACCAGGGCATCCCACCCTACGAGGAGACGCAAAAGTACGTGACGCGCGTCCTCCAGGTGCGAGAGGCGTTCTGCAACCATCTGGCCTAGAAAGGAGGAAACCGTGGGAGGAATCCTGACCGATCGCACGCTGGCGCTCATGGGGCACAGCCTCGACAGGCTCAGCAGGACGCAGCAGGTGATCGGCCACAATGTCGCCAATGTGGACACGCCGGGGTATCGCGCCAAGACGCTGTCGTTTGACGCCACCCTCGAGCACGCCATGGGAGCGTCGGGGCAGTTGGCGCTGGCGCGCACCAATGCGAGGCACATCGATCCCGCGGCGCCGGCGCTCGCGGAGCCGCGTGTCGTCGATCGCGACAACCCCAACATGCGCGTCGACGGCAATACGGTGGACATCAACCAGGAGATGGTGCACCTCGTCGAGACGGGCCTCAAGTATCGGGCCATCGCTCAGCTGGCATCGAAACGCCTGGCCCTGCTCAAGACCATCGCCACCGAAAGCTAGGGGCACAAGGAGGTACAAAGACCATGACCACCGCAGAGAGCCTCGTGATTCTTGGGCTCTCGGAACGGGCGCGAGCGCCTTCCAGGGCATCGGGATGTGGCGCGCTCGACGCCGCGCGCGCGCACGATCGCGCCGCCTTTACGGCCATGCTGCGGCACCGCATGGACGCCGGCCCCCAGCGGCCGGAGGCCGCACCCACGCCAGGCGACGATGCCCGTGTCGAGGCGACACTCCCGCCCGACGCCTCAGAGCGCACGCCACAGACGCCAGAGGAGGCCGAGCGCAGCGCCACCAGCGTCCGCCGTCGCACGGCGCGCAGGGGCCCCCGGGCGACAGAGGGCGAGCCCTCCGCTACCGACCCGACGGCTGCTACGGCGGCTGCGGCGGTAGCATCCGCGGCAGCAGCTGCCGTGGAAGAGGCAGTTGTGGCACAGGCTGCCGCCGCAGTCAGTGCCTCCATGCCGCTGGACCTCATCGAGGAGGCGGCAAGCAGCGATACGGCGCCCGAGCCGGACGAGGCAGGCGCCGAGGATGTCCTCGCCATCACCGCCGTAGCGCCATCCGGCGCCATGGCACCATCGCAGGCATCAAGCCGCGTCGGGACGACGCCGCCCCCGCGCGCAAACGCCACGGAGGCGGTCCCAGCACCCAACGTGCGCAGCGAGCCCGCACGTCCTGCAGACGAGCTGTTGATCGCGGGGACAGGAGAGGGCCGAGGCGACGACGCAGAAGCAGCGCGCGAGGGAGCCCTATCGCCCACCGCGCCGCGCGCTGGTGACGCCCCTGCGGACCCTCGCGGCATCCCAGTACTCGAGGGTACACCGGCGTCCGCCCAAGGGTTCCGGCCAACGGGTGCCCCATCGGCCGCTGCCCAGGCCCAAGGGCGTGAAGAGTCGGCAGAGGTCGGCGATCTCTCGGCCGCGCCGCCATCAACCGGGCACGCGACGCCTGCCGCCCCTCGCGCAGAGCCCTCTGTAGCAACGACCGCACCAGAGCGCGATGGGGCACCGACCGCGCCGGCGCAGACGGCGCCAGGCG
>DUUT01000053.1 GCA_012841405.1 Chloroflexota bacterium | reverse complement strand
TGCCGCAGCCGCCTCGGGCGCCGCGCTTTGCCGCAAGGCCCTGGCAACGATGCTGACGATCTCGTCGCGCATCGCCAGGCTCGTCTCTGCCTCCTGGCGCAAGTAGATGTTCGATCCTTCCAGGACGTAGGGCACATCCGAGCCCTTGGGCACCGAGATGACCACGATGTCCTTGCCGCCGCTGTGCACCACGTTAAAGGTCACATCGAGGGGCGGCGTCACCAGGCGTTCGATCTCGCTGCGTAGCTCGGCGATGGCCTCGTCGGGCTTGTCTATTCCCCGTACGCCGGCGCGCGGGTTCGCGCTGATGCCCACATAGATGGTGCCGCCGTTCGTGTTGGCAAAGGCCACCACGTCGCGCATGATGGCGTGGAGGCGCCCGCCCTGGCGCGTCATCTGCTCGTGAAAGCTCTGGACGATGGTCGGCCCTTCCTTGCGGGCAGTACCCACATAGTCAAACGGTTCCTCCGTCCGCCGGTAGGGCCGCGTTCGGGCAAAGTCCTGGCTGAGGAACACCTCCTTGAGCGCACGAAAGCTCGTTTCGCTCAGCAGCACCTCCGTCGCGCGCTCGCCCACACCAAAGTGCTGGCGATTGCCGGGGATGCCGTGCACGCGGTGCGCATCGGACCCCTGGATGCAGTGCATGCGCCGGGGATACTGGGGCCGTGACCCACTGAAAAAGGAGGCGGTGGTGCGCTTGCGCGTGCTGTCGAGGTCGGTAACCTCCAGGGCGTGCAGGTTCGGGTCCTGGGTGTAGGCGATCTTGGTCTGGCCACCAAAGTCCAGCTGGAACATGGCCACGCCGTTGCTCGAGTTGGAATGCGCGGCGATGACCAGCGCGCCGGCCTCCGCCAGCACGCGGTAGACGTTCAGCACGTCCGTGGTGGCCCCGACCTCGGTCTCGCCGATATCCAGCGCCTCGAGGGGCACATTGAGGCGCAGGAGCACGTGCTCCAGCACTCGGACCGGTGTCTCGGGGTCAAAGATCCCGAGGATGTGAAAACCGAAGGTGGCCGTAACTTCCATGCCGGGGAGGACCAGCACCTTTTCGCGCAGGCGCCGGTACTCCTCGAGGCGGCTCTTTTCCTCCGGGCGCAGCCGCCCAGCCGCCTCCCAGCGCTCCAGGTCCGAGATCTCTTGCATCATCGCGTTATAGCCGGCCACCGTGTTGTGGTCGGTAAAGGCAATGATATCGATTCCCTCGGCCTCCGCCTTCTTTAGGATGTCGAGATATGATGCGTCGGGTTCATCGTAATCCTTGGAGCCAGGAGTATGCACGTGAAGGTCGACCCGACGCCATTCCCTCTTCCCGTTACTCTGTCCTCCTCTGCTCCGTCTCGATCTGGGCACTCTGTATTCCTTCCGAGTTTCCGAAGGCCACGTCAAAGACCTGCTCCACTCGGTCCACGAGGATGAATTGTATCTCCTCCCTGACGTCCTCGGGTAATTCATCAAGATCCTTCTCGTTGCGTCGGGGCAAGCAAACCTTGGTAATCCCCGCGCGACGAGCCGCCAAAACCTTTTCCTTGATGCCGCCCACGGGCAGCACCTGGCCACGAAGCGTGATCTCGCCCGTCATGCCCACCTCGCCATCCACCGGCTGTTCCTTCATGGCCGAGGCGATGGCCGTAGCCATGGCCACCCCCGCCGAAGGGCCGTCCTTGGGCACCGCTCCCGCGGGGACGTGTAGGTGGATGTCGAGGCGGTCAAAGGCCTCTTCGTCAATGCCGAGCTGACGGGCATTCGCGCGCACAAAGCTGAGGGCCGCCTGAGCCGATTCGCGCATCACGTCGCCCAACTGGCCCGTCAGGGTAAAGCCCTTCGAGCCCCTCATCTTGGTCGCCTCAATGAAAAGAATGTCGCCACCGGAGGGCGTCCACGCCAGACCGGTAGCCACGCCAGGAATCTGCGTGCGCTCAGCGACCTCAAAGATATAGTCGGGTTTGCCCAGGTAGGACGCGACATCGTCCGCCAGCACCGTCACGTGCTGGACCGCGCCCTCTGCAATGCGGGTTGCCACCTTGCGGCACACCGTACCGATCTGCCGCTCGAGATCACGCACGCCGGCCTCACGGGTATACTCGCGGATGATGCGACGGAGGGCGTCATTGTCGAACGATATTTCGTCGTCGCGGAGGCCGTTCTCACGGATCTGACGCGGCACCAGGTACTCCTGGCCGATGGCGACCTTTTCCTCTTCGGTGTAGCCGGAGAGCTGGAGAATCTCCATACGATCCCTCAGTGGAGCCGGGATGGTGTCCAATACGTTGGCGGTCGTAATGAACATCACCTGTGAGAGATCAAAGGGAACATCCAGATAGTTGTCGCGGAACTCGCGATTCTGCTCCGGATCGAGCACCTCGAGGAGCGCCGAGGCGGGGTCACCACGGAAATCTGCCCCTAGTTTGTCCACCTCGTCCAGCATAAAGACGGGGTTACGGGTGCCGGCTCGGCGAATAGCCTGGATAATGCGACCGGGCATGGCGCCGATGTAGGTCCGACGGTGGCCACGAATCTCGGCCTCGTCGTGCACCCCACCCAGGGACTGCCGGATGAACGCACGCCCCAGCGCGCGCGCAATGGACCGCCCCAGCGAGGTCTTGCCCACGCCCGGCGGCCCCACAAAGCACAGAATGACTCCTTCGCGTTCCTGACGGATATAGTCTCCTCGTCCATCCTCCTCTGATGTGTCGCGGCGCCGCTCCTGCCGCAGCTTGCGCACCGCCAGGTACTCGATGATGCGATCCTTGATGCGCTCCAGGTCGTAATGGTCCTCATCGAGCACACGGCGGGCGGCAACGATATCGAGATTATCCTCGGTCGTCTCTTGCCAGGGCATCTCGGTGAGCCACCCGAGGTAGGAGCGGATGACGCCGTACTCGGCCGAGGCGGGCGGCAGCGCCTCGAGGCGTTCCAACTCGCGCATCGCCTCCCGGCGCGCCTCTTCGGGCATGCCCGACTGCTCGAGGCGCTCGCGCAACTCGCGCACCTCGGCGGCCTGGGCATCCTCCTCCCCCAGTTCGCGCTGGATGGCCTTCATCTGCTCGCGCAGGTAGTACTCCCGCTGGACCTTTTCCATCCCCGACTGGGCATCACTCTGGATCTTTTTGCCCAGCTCGAGCACCTCGACCTCGCGCCCCAGCACCCCCAGCAGGCGGCGCAGCTTGTCCGAGACGCTATCGAGCTCTAGGATCTCTTGCCGCGTCTGCAGGTCCATGCGCGTGCTGGTCGACACCATGTAGGCGAGCTGGCGCGGGTCGTCCGTATCCAGGACGTTGGAGACGACGTCCTCGGGGAGGTAGGCGGCGAGCCCCACCAACCGGCGAAAGAGATCCGCGGTGCTGCGCAGCAACGCCTCGACCTCGACGCCTTCTTCGACCACATCGGGGTGAGCGACGACACGGGCCCGCATGTAGGGCTCGCGCTGGGTGAACTCTTCCAGGCGCACGCGTTCGAGCCCCTGCACGATGATGTGCAGCGTGCCATCCGGGGCACGGGCCAACCGGTGGATGAGCGCCAACGTGCCGATGGTATAGACGTCACTCGGCTCGGGCTCATCGACCTCCGGGTCCTTCAGGGCGACGAGGACCACCAGGCGATCGGCGACCACGGCATCATCAACGAGTCGCACCGAACGGGGCTTTTGGACCACGAGTGGCAGCACCGTCAGAGGAAAGGCCACCGTGTTCTTGAGGGGCAGAATCGGAAGCTCCTCAGGGATGGTCAGCCCGTCATCCTGGGCACGGTCCCGTGTTGCCTCGTCGGCGGCGCCAAGTACGCGTTCCGATAGTTCCATCATCATTCCGTCCGTCCGACGCAGGCGGCGGCGCAGACTAGGCGTCGGGCTCGGCGCTCTGAATCTGCACGCGCACGCGGTGTTCTGTCGTCTCCTTGGGCAGCATCACGTAGAGAAACCCGCCCTCATAGTTCGCGGTGATGGCTGATTGGTCGAGGGCCCAGCCCACGAGCACTTCGGTGCGAAAAGGGCCGTAACGGATCTCCATATTCTGGTAGATGCGTTTGCCCTCCGGGTCGGGGCGCACCCCGGCGATGGTCAGACGACGATTGGCAACAGAGATGTCGAAATCAGACACCTCCATGCCCGCCACCTCGACCTTGACGACGATGCTCTCGTCCGTCTCGTACACATCGGTGGGCGGCCGCCATACACGGCGCTGACGCACCAAGTACCAGTCGTAGCTCGCATGCGAATGCCAGCTTGTCTGGTTACCCTGAGCGTCACGCAGTCGCTCACGATCCTCAGTGGGGGACATCAGCGCAATTCCTCTTGTATGACACAATACCGTACAGGCCACAAGTCGTCCATGCTATTCTACCACGACCGCTAGCAGGGCTCAAACAACCGGCGGCGGCGCCTGCCCACCGCCAGGTGACGGCACGACGTGGGTCCTTCCGCCCATTATACACCACTATTCTCGAGTCGTACAGTCGGGTTTGATGGCGTTCGCGCACGCCCATTGACGCGGCGGCGCTCCGCCCCTACAATGGGGTAGGTTATGTTGACATCGCCCGGCGGAGGCGTCGGGCGCGCAGCATCGGAGCGCAAGTGATGGCCGAAATCCTGATAGGCACTTGCAGTTGGTCGCAGCACGAGGGCTACTACCCCGAAGGGCTCCCCGCGAATGAGCAGATCAGCTACTATGCGCGCGAGTTCCCGGTGGTGGAGCTGAATTCGACCTTTTACCGGATGATGCCGCGGCGCAATTTCGAGTTGTGGGCCGAACGGACGCCGGAAGGGTTCCTGTTTGACGTCAAGCCCTACCGCCAGCTGACGTGGCACGACCGCAAGCACCCGCCAGACGACGAGGTGGCGGTGGCGTTCCGCGAGCTGTTGCAGCCGCTGCGCGACGCGGACAAGCTCGGGGCGGTCCACTTTCAGTTCCCGCCCTGGTTCACGTACGAGGCGGAGAACCTCGCCTACATCCGGCACGTGCACGACCTCTTTGCCGATGACGTGTTGAGCGTCGAGTTTCGCCACCGGAGTTGGCTCGAGGGGGAGGCCCTCCCCGAGGTGATCGCCGCGTTGGAGGAGGAGGGTATCTCGCTCACCGTGGTGGACGAGCCCCAGCTGGGCAGCGGGAGCGTGCCGACGGTGCTCACGGTGACCAATCCCGAGCTGGTCATCATTCGCTTCCACGGCCGCAACTACCAGCAGTGGTACGCCAAGGTCAAGAGCTCCTCCGAGCGCTTTGACTATCTCTACTCGCAAGAGGAGCTCGAAGAGTGGGTGCCCAAGATCGATCAGCTGGCCCAGGAGGCGCGCGAGATCCATGCCCTGTTCAACAACAACGCGCAAGACTATCCGGTGCGCAATGCCCGCCAGTTGCGCGTGTTGCTGGAGCAGCGCGCCGAGCAGGCCACCGTGGTCCCTGCCCAGGCCCAGGGGTAACGCTGCCCCACGCGGCATGCCGTGTGCTTGCCGGCGGGCTCCCTTTCCGGCATAATGCCGCCGGGCGCCAGCCCTCCGCGCCGCCATCGCAGCCCTAGGCTCCCATCCTCCGGGTGGTGCGTCATTCCGGCGAGACCCGGGCACGCGAAAGCGGGAGGGCAGCCGACGATCGGACGGCCCCGCGAGCACTTTGCGCGCCGGAGGCTCGGCGTCTCAGACGCGTTTCCCTTCGTGCGCGCCTGGAACCTGAGGGTGTACGGCGGCGGTGCGGCGGACATGCCGAGGCGGCGATACGGCACACGCGGAGGCAGGGGCGATGGACCACGGTGAGCGGATCTATGGCGAACTGGCGCTGGTAGCGGGCAGTGGCAACCCCGAGCTCGCACAGGAGATCAGCAGCGCCCTGTGCGTCCCGCTGCTCGACGTGAGGATCGAGGTGTTCCCCAATGAGAACATCTTTATCCAGCTCTTGCAGTCGGTGCGCTCCAAGGACGTGTTCATCATCCAGCCGACGTGTTCGCCGGTGCACGATAACCTCATGGAACTGCTCATCATGATCGATACCGTGCGCCGCGCCTCGGCGGGGCGCATCACGGCGGTGATCCCCTACTTTTCCTACGCCCGCAGCGACAAGAAGGACATGCCCCGCGTGCCGATCACCGCACGCCTGGTGGCCGACATGGTCGGTGCCGCCGGTGCCGATCGCTTTATGACCGTCGATCTGCACGCCGGGCAGATCCAGGGCTTTTTCAACATGCCCGGCGACGAGCTCTCCGTCTTTCCCCTCCTCGTGGACCACATCCGCCGGCTGGCCATCCCCAACCTAGTGGTGGTGGCCGCTGACTTGGGGTTTGCGAAAAAGGCTCGCAACTTTGCCGAGGCGTTCGATGCCCCCGTAGCCTTTGTGGAGAAGCGCCGTGAGGGCAGCGACACCCACTCGTTGACCGTCATCGGCGACGTACACGGCCGCAACGCCCTCATCGTGGATGACGAGGTGGACCAGGGAGGGACGATGGTGGGAGCGGCGCACATCCTTCGCCGGGCGGGAGCCCGCGACGTGTACGCCTGCTTTGTGCACCCCACCTTTTCGCCGGGCGCTGTGGAGCGCCTCGCCCAGGCCGCATTTGCCCAGATCGTCTGTACGAACACCGAGCCGATCCCACCGGAGAAGCGGCTGCCGAACATGCACATCCTGCACCTCGGGCGATGGATAGCCAGCATCATCGATGCCGTGCATCGCGGCTTGTCGGTGGGCAAGACGATCGACGAGTACCGGCCTAGCCCCTCGCGCGAGGGGGCGCGCCGTCCTCCTAGAACCCTGGCTACTCCCGCCCGAAATGGGAATGCCGTCCGAGTTGACCCCCTATGGTATAATGAGCGGGTGTCCAGAGTCGCCCCGGCGGCACGACGCTCTTGCCGCCGTGCGGGTGATAGAGTCAAGACCTGGAGAGCCCTACCGTATGCTCAAGAACGTCCTACGAACCCTACTCGGCGACCCTAACAAGCGCGAGCTGCAGCGCCTCCAGCCGTTGGTGGAGGCCATCAATGCCCTCGAGCCCGCCATGCAGCGGCGCAGTGACGCCGAGCTACAGGAGCTTACCCGCGGCTTTCAGCGGCGCCTGCGCGAGGCCACCGAACGCGGCCGCGAACAGCTCCGCGAGCTGCAGGAAGCATTGGATCGCGAGGCCGACGACGACGAGCGCCGCGTGCTCCGCCGCGAGATCGACGACCTGCGGGCGCAACTCGACAAGCAGGAGCGCGCCATCCTGGACGAGATCCTGCCCGAAGCCTATGCCGCCGTGCGCGAAGCGGCGGTGCGGACCCTCGGACAGCGCCATTTCGATGAGCAGCTCATCGGCGGTATCGTGCTGCACCAGGGCAGGATCGCCGAGATGAAGACCGGTGAGGGCAAGACGCTGCTGGCGACGCTGCCCCTCTACCTGAACGCCCTCACGGGGCGCGGGGTGCACCTTGTCACTCCCAACGACTACCTCTCCAAGGTGGGTGCCCAGTGGATGGGGCCGGTGTACCATCTTTTGGGGCTCAGTGTGGGCGTCATCCAGTCCATGGGTCAAGACCCGGCGATGAGCTCGTTCGTGTTCGACCCGCACTATACCGCTGCCGACGACCGCTACCAGTACCTGCGGCCGTGCAGCCGGGCCGAGGCGTACGCCGCCGACATTACCTACGGCACGAACAACGAGTTCGGGTTCGACTACCTGCGCGACAACATGGTCTGGGATCTGAGCCAGTGCGTGCAGCGCGAGCTGCACTATGCCATCGTCGACGAGGTGGACAACATCCTCATCGACGAGGCGCGCACGCCGCTCATCATCTCGGGTGAGGCCGAGGAATCGACAAGCAACTACCAGCGCTTTGCCCGGATCGTGCGCACCCTGCGTCCCGAGATCGACTATACGGTGGACGAGAAGCAGCGCATCGCCACCCTCACCGAGGACGGCATCACCAAGGTCGAGCGCGCGCTGGGCATCGACAACATCTATGCCCCCGAGCACTTTGAGCTGACGCCGTACCTGGAGAACGCCCTCAAGGCGCAGGTCCTGTTCCACCGCGACCGCGACTATATCGTCGCCGATGGCCAGGTGATCATCGTCGACGAGTTCACGGGGCGGCTGATGTACGGCCGGCGCTACTCGGAGGGGCTGCACCAGGCGATCGAGGCCAAAGAGAACGTCCAGGTGCGCCGCGAGAGCCTGACGCTGGCCACGATCACCTTCCAGAACTATTTCCGTATGTACCGCCGCCTCGCTGGGATGACGGGCACCGCGGAGACCGAGGCGGAAGAGTTTGCCCAGATTTACAACCTCGACGTCGTTGTGATCCCCACCCACAAGCCGATGGTGCGCGTTGACCATCCGGACCTGGTGTACAAGACGGCCGAGGCCAAGTTCCGCGCCGCCCTCCAAGAGATCAAGGAGCGCCATGCGGCGCAGCAACCCGTGCTCGTGGGGACGCTGGCCATCGAGACATCCGAGATGATCTCGGAACGCCTCAAGCGTATGGGCATTCCCCACCAGGTGCTGAACGCCAAGCAGCACGAGCGGGAGGCGCAGATCATCGCCCAGGCGGGGCAACCCGGCGCCGTGACCATCGCGACGAATATGGCGGGGCGTGGTGTGGACATCCTTCTCGGTGGCAACCCCGAGGGGCTGGCGCGCGAGCGGCTGCGCCGCCAGGGCCATGATCTCTCCACCCTGGACCCCGCCGTCTGGGAAGCCGCCCTCGCCGAGGCAAGAGAAGAGTGCGCCGCGGCACGCCAGGTGGTGCTGGATGCGGGCGGGCTGCACGTGCTGGGGACGGAGCGCTACGAGGCGCGGCGCATCGATAACCAGCTGCGCGGTCGCGCGGGACGCCAGGGCGACCCAGGATCGTCGCGGTTCTACGTGTCGCTGGAAGACGACCTCATGCGGCGCTTTGGCGGCTCATCGGTCGCCAACATCATGGATCGGCTGGGCGTCGATGAGGATATCCCCATCGAGCACAACCTGGTGACCAAGGCCATTGCCAACGCCCAGATTCGCGTCGAGGGGTACAACTTCGACCTGCGTAAGCACATCCTCGAGTACGACGATGTCGTCAACCAGCAACGCCAGGTGATCTACGAGCAGCGGCGGCTGGTGCTCTCCGAGCCCAACCTGCGCCCGACGATCACCGATATCCTGCGCGATACGCTGAGCGAGATGGTGGAGGCGTATACGGCCGCTGAGGACGAGGAGGACTGGGACCTGCGGGGGCTCCATGGGGCCGCGGATCGCATGATCCACCTGCCCCCGGGGCACTCGCCCGCCCACTGGGCCCATATGACCCGGCTAGAGATCATTGCCGAGCTGCACGACCTCCTGGAAAAGAGCTATGACGCGCAGGAGGAGCACCTGGGGCCTGAGGTGATGCGTCAGGTGGAGCGCTTTGTGATGCTGCGCTCCATCGACCAGCGCTGGGTGCGCCACTTGACGGCGCTCGACGAGCTACGCGAGGGGATCGGGCTGCGTGCCTACGGGCAGCGCAACCCCCTCGTGGAGTACAAGCGGGAGGCGTTCGACGCCTTTGCCAACCTGCTGGAGGCCATCAAGGGGGACGTCAGCGCCCTGGTGCTCAATGCCCGGGTGGAGGCCCAGCCCACCATGCCGCGCCCCACGCGCCTCTCGGGCGCCGCGAGCGCCAGCGCCGAGAGTGCGCCCGCCGCGCCACGCCGCACCACCAAGGTGGGGCGCAACGACCCCTGCCCCTGCGGCAGCGGCAAGAAGTACAAGAACTGCTGCCTGCGCGAGGGTCTGAGCCCCGAAGCGGCGGCCGCCAAGGCGGGAGCCACGGCAGGATCCAGGTAGGTGGTGGCGAGCCCGAACGCGTGGCTCGTGCCGGACTGCACCCTACCGACACACGAGGGCCCTTGGTACGCCGCGCGTGGTGGCGCCTACGGACTGGGGTAGGCGCCCGGCGTCGGCATCTGCGTGGGCGGCTGCGGCGGATAGCCCTCCTCTGCTGGTGGCTGGGTGGGGGGTGGAGGCGGGTAGCCCTCTTCGGGCGTGGCGGTGAGCGTCGGCGTAATCGTGGCCGGCTCGGCATTGACCGCGGGGGTATCCTCCGCGCGAATAACGGTTGGCGGCGGTAGCGTCTCGTCATCGCCCCCGCCACAGGCCACCAACATGCCCGACAGCGCGACCATGACCAGCGCCACGCACAGCAGGCCAACGCGCATCACGCGGGGAGCACGCCCCCTGGACATCGTCTGCATGGGATCTGCCTTCCATGGCTGGAATGCGGGGCACCTCGCGGAACCGCCACGGGCGCTTCCACTCGGCTCCTCCGTGGCGCGGAGTATAGCACGGGCAAGAGCGCCGGCCAAACACTTGCCGCGCCCGCCGCGTGCGCCCGGGGGTTCAGGAACCGCCGAACCAGCGTGCCTGGAGCTCCTCGAGGTAGCCGCTGGTACGCCACTCTCGGAGGGCCAGGTTCACCTGCTGGAGAAGCTCTGGGCTGTCCGGACGTGCGGCGATGACGTAGGGGTCGCTCGTGAGCGGGGGGCCAACGACCTGGAGGTCGGGCCAGCGTCCCATCCAGTCATGGGCGGTCAGGCTGTCACAGACGATGCCATCGAGCGCCCCAGACAGTAGCTGCTCCGGGAGCTCTTCCGCCTCGCGCGCGGCCACCACCTCGATGGCTAGTCCCCGATCCCGCACCACCTGGCGCACGAGTTGGTGCGCCGTGGAGCCCAGCTCGACGCCACAGACGCCGCCATCGAGATCGGCGATGGAGGCAGTATTCGCCCCCGCAGGCACCAGGAGCAGCTCCCCCGCATCATAGTAGCTCACCGAATAGGCCACATCGCGCGTCATGGTGCGATCGTAGGGCAGCGCCGAGATGATGAGGTCAAACTTGTCCGCCTGGAGGGCGTCGTACAGGCCATCGAAATGCACGTCCACAAAGCGGACGCCGACGCCCCAGCGCTCGGCGAGCGCCGTTGCCAGGTCCACGTCGAACCCCACAAAGCGCCCGTCACCATCCACCACCTCAAAGGGCGGAAAGCTGGCGTCCATGCCGACGCGCAGCTGCCCCTCACGGTGGATGCGTTCCCAGGTGGGGTCCGCGCCGGCCAGTCCCCCATAGGTGCGCAGCGCCACCCCCCCCACAGCCACCATGGCCGCCAGCGCGCACAAGAGTGCAAAGCGGCGCATCGGGCGGGGTAGCCACTGCCACACGTCACGCCGTCGCGCCGTCATGGCATCGCGTCCAGGAACTCGAAGGGGAGGCCCAAGGCATAGTTGCGCGTCTCCTGGTAGATCGGTTTGGGGATGAACTCGGGCGTCACAAAGGTATAGCTGTCCTGGTAGGTACGCTGCGGCCAGGGATAGCGAAAGGCCCACAGACACACCGCCTCTATCCAGTCCCACTCTTGCCGGGCCTTTTCGTAGGCGCGGATGGTGTACGCCATGCGCAGGTAGGGCGAGACCGCCTTGGTCCACCGGGGGTTGTCATTCCAGCCCCCTTCGGTGATATAGGCGCGCTTGGCGGCGTCGCCATTGCGCACCATCACCGCACGAATGAGCTCAGCCCGCGCGTAGTTGATCTCCTGGGGGTCAGGCGGATCATCGGGGGGGAAGGTGAGGCCGTAGGCGTGAATGGCCATGCCGTCAAAACAGGCGCCCGCACCGGCGTCGTACATGCGCTGTAAGAAGACGAGGTCATCCATGCCCCACTCACTGCCTGGCGGCGCGAGGGTGGGCGCCAGCCCGGCAGCCAGCACCTGCACGTCGGGATTGGCCGCCTTGGCACTGCGGTAGGCGGTGCAGAGGAGCTCGGTGTACGCCTCAGGATCGGGAAGGCGGTAGCCCCACTCAAAGCTCAGGTTGGGCTCGTTCCAGATGACGACGTGGTGCACCGTGCCGCGATAGCGCGCCACAAAGGCGGCCACAAACGCGGCATAGTCATCGAAATGGTCGCGATCCAGGTAGCGGTAGGTCGTCTCGGCCGGGCGCGCCCACTCGGGGACGAAATCGATGCGCGCGATGACCGTCAGCCCCTGGGCGGCGGCATGCTGGATGACCGTGTCGGGGTGCCCCCAGGCGTAGCGCCCCCTCTGCGGCTCGTAGTAGCCCCAGGGAAAGTACTCCACGATCCAGGGGCTGCCCATCTCGCGCACCATCTGCAGAGTGCGCTGAATCTTCCACTCATCCACCTCATCGGTGAGGCGGGTATGCACGCCGATGAGGGCATTCGTTGTTTCGACGGTCTGCGGCGGGCCATAGACCACCAGCCGCTTGGGCAGCTTGTTGAGCACTCCCACGAGGGCGACGAGGGCGGCGAGCCGCGCAAGGGCCCGCGCCACCCGTGCGCCCGGGGAACGCCCGGAGAGGTACTGTGCGACAGGCACGCGTCTTGTCACGCTCCGGTGGGTGTGATATACTCCGCCACGCAGCACGTTCGGCAGGCGTTTGGCGCCCCAGTAGCTCAGAGGACAGAGCAGAGGTTTCCTAAACCTTTGGTCGGGGGTTCGACTCCCTCCTGGGGCACACGGACAGGCCCATTATAGCACAACACATCGCAGCCCCCCTTTCCGTTTGGAGAAGGGGGGCTTGTCGTTGGGGCCATGGGCGCTTACGACGCCGCCATCGCCAGGCACATTTCGTAGCGCGTGGAGGCTCGCGTGCGTCCGTCTGCCCCCACGGGCCCCGGCCTACTTCCCCGATCGCCGCCCGATCCCTGCTACCTGGGGGACGGGTCGCGTCACCGTTTCGCGGGCAAAGAGGCCGAAGGCGAGGCCGGCGATCACAAACAGCAGGCCGTTCGTCCACAGCGCCGGCAGGAACCCGAAGCGGTCGGCGATCGCGCCGAGGAGCACGGGGCCGATGGACACTCCTATATCCCCGAACGTGCGATAGATGCCCATGGTGAGGCCATAGCTGCCGGGGCGGGCCAGGTCGGCCACATAGGCGGCGGGGGCGGGCCCGGCCATGCCGGTGCCCACGCCGAGCAGGGCGCCGCTGGCCAAAAAGCCGGCATAGCTGCGGCAGAGGGAGAACGCCAGGAGCGCCAACCCCGAGAGGACGGAGGCGGGCACGATGACGGCCTTGCGCCCGTACTTGTCCGAGATCAACCCCGACCAGTTAATGGACACCAGGTTGAACGCGGCAATGATGGTGAACGTCACCCCCAGCTGCCCCGGGGAGAGCCCCAGGCGGTTGTCGCCAAAGAGGGGTAGTACGGTGGAGCGACTCCCGGTCCGCGTGAAAAAGATCGCCAGCGTCACCAGGCTGATCAGCAAAAAGTTGAGGTCCGTGACGTGCTCCCACACCGCCCTGCCCATCGGCGCCCGGTGCGTGCCGCCGTCAACAGCTCCCGTGGAGGCACGGCGCTCACCCGCGGATGCGGCCGCCGGCTGGAACCCGCGCGTCTCGGGCACGCGCAGCGTCGCCCAGAGGGCAGCAGCGGCCGCCAGGGCGGCATAGAGAAAGAACGGGGCGCGAAAACCAAAGTGCTCGGCGACCAGGCCGCCCACGGTGGGGCCCAGGCCGGACCCCAGGAGCAGGCTTCCCTGGTAAAAGCTCATGGCGCGTCCTCGCCCCTCGCGGTCGGTGATGTCAGCCATGACCGTCATGGCCGCCGTCGTCTGGGCAGCGGAGCCGAGGCCCTGGAGGAAGCGGAACAGGATCAGTTGCCCGAACTGCGACGCCAGGCCCGTGAGCAGGGCTGCCAGAGCAGTCGTCAGGGGGCCGAGGATGAGCAAGGGGCGCCGACCGATGCGCTCTGTGAGGGTACCGGCGGGGATATTCATGACGATGCGCGCGATACCAAAGGAGGTGGTGAGGCCACCCACCATGGCCGCGCCGACACCGAAGGATTGGGCGTAGAGGGGGGTCACCGGCCCCACGATGCCGATGCCCAGCATGATGATGAACACCTGGCCCATCATCGCCACGAGCACCTCACGTTGCCGGAGCCGTGACGGGCCGGTCGTGGGGTCCTCCTGCTCCTCGCTCACCCGCGCCATCGTCTGTGCCATGCCCCTCCTTGCTGCGCCTCGCCGACCGGCGCTATCGCCATCCTGTCGAGCGTCGGGAGTATACCGCGCGCACGAGTGCGCCACAAGTGCCCTACGGCGGCTGGGTGGGGCTTGGCCGTGTGCCGGCATCTGCCTTGCGCATCCTTCCCCGCCCCTCGGGCGAGTTGCCAGCAGTGGGTGTTTTGCGCTATACTATCGGTGCGCTATGCACTATGTCAAGCTACTGAGCGGATGGGCTCGAGTTTAGGCTTTATGGCTGCCCTCCGTTGCACGTATACGGCCTTGCCCCACGCATTTCAGTCCCTCCACTCCTCCCTGTGGGTTCGTTGCCGCAGCGTCATCGGCAGCGCCGCGAACGTGAGCGCCTGGGATGGCCGAGCCTCCTAACCCGGGAAGGCCGGATGTGGACTGGTCAATTCTACCCTATCTTTTGCCCCTCGTGACCTCTACCCTTGTGGCGTTGGCCGTCGCGGTTACCGTGGCGCGCCGTTCCGAGCGCATTGGCGCCCGCAGCCTGGCGTGGGTGATGCTCGCCTTGGCTTTCTGGTCAGCCTGTTATGCCGCAGAGCTTGTCGTGTCGGCGCCTGAGACCAAGCGCGTCATGGCCAATCTCGCCTACACCGGCATCGTCAGCGTGCCGGTGTTGTGGGTGGTCTTTGCCATCGAGTACGCCATCGGGAGCCAGCACCTGTCGCGCCGACACCTGATCATCCTGAGCATCATCCCCCTCATCACCCTGGCACTGATCTGGACAGAGCCCGCCCACGGTCTCATGCGCCGGGTGAACACCTTGCTCACGTTCCGTGGAGTCACCATCGTCAATCGCAGCGCTGGGCCCTGGTTCGTCGTGCATGCGGTCTATTCCTACGTGCTGATCCTATCCGGCGCGGTACTCCTGCTCCGCGTCCTGGTGCGCTCCCCCTACCTCTACCGACGCCAGGCGATGACACTGCTCGTGGCCAGTTTGCTCCCCTTGCTGAGCAACGCCGTCTATCTCGTGATGCCGCGCACGATCATCCCCATCGATGTGACGCCCATCAGCTTTGCCGTCACGGGAGCCGTCATCGCCTACGGGCTAGGGCGCTACGGCATCCTCGAGGTGGTGCCCGCCGCCCGTGCCGCCGTCGTCGAGGGGATGCGCGAAGGGTTGCTGGTGATGGACGCCGAGAACCACATCGTGGATATGAACGCCTCCGCCGCCGAGACCATCGGTCGGGAGCGGCGCGATTGCATCGGCGTCCCCGTAGCGGACCTTGTCCCAGCGTCCGCCGAGTTGTTGCGCACGCGCACCGGAAAGCAGGAGGACATCGAGTTGCTCAGCCCCCACGGGGTGCGCCGCCGCTTCGAGGTGCGCTTTGACGCTCTGTACGATGGGCGGGGGAGGCTCACCGGGCGCCTTGCCCTGCTGCGCGACGTCACGGAGCAGCGGCGCGCCGAGCAGGAGCGTGAGGCCCTCCTCCGCGAGGTCGAGCGGCGCGTCCAGCAACTCTCTGCCCTGGCCACCGAGCTCACCCAGGCCGAGGAGCGCGAGCGGCGCCGTCTCGCGCAGATGCTCCACGATCACCTGCAGCAGCTCCTCGTCGGCGCCAAGCTCCACGCCATCGCCGCGCGCGACCAGACAGAGAACCCCCACACCGCGGTGGCGGTGCAGCAGGTCGTGGCCCTCGTGGAGCAGTCCTTGGCCGCTTCGCGCGCGCTTACCGTCGAGCTTTCGCCTCCGGTGCTCTACGAGGGCACGCTGGCCACGGCCCTCGCCTGGCTCGCCCGCTGGGTGCAGGAACGCCATGGCCTCACAGTCACCACCGAGCTTGATCCCCACGCCGAGCCCGCCGGCGACGATGTGCGCATCCTCCTCTTCCAGTCGGCACGCGAGCTGCTGTTTAACGTCGTCAAACACGCCCACGCACCGCAAGCCTCCTTGCAGATGCGCCTCGTGGACCACAGCGCCATCGAGCTGACCGTCACCGACGAGGGCGTTGGGTTCCATGTGTCGCCCACAGACGATGCCCTCGGCGCCCCGAGCGGGTTCGGTTTGTTCAGCATCCGCGAGCGCCTGCTGCTCTTGGGTGGACGGATGGAGGTGGCCAGCTCGCCACAGCAGGGCACGCGCGTGACCCTCTACGCGCCCGCCACCCCCTCTCCTGCTCCCCGGCCTACCGGCGAGCCGACGCCAGAGGCCTCGCCCACTCGACACCCTCCCGGCGCCAAAGTCAGCGTCCTGCTGGTCGACGACCATCGCACCGTGCGCGAGGGGCTGGCGGCGCTGTTGAGCCACGAGGAGGGGATTCGCGTCGTAGGCGAGGCCACCAACGGGCCCATGGCGCTCGAGTTGGCGAAACGGCTGCGCCCGGATGTGGTCGTCATGGACGTGACGCTTCCGGGGATGAGTGGTATCGAGACCACCCGCCACCTGCGCGCGCGGTGGCCCGAGATGCGCGTCATCGGGCTATCGGCCCACTCGCAGGCCGACATCGCCAGGGCCATGCGCGCCGCAGGCGCGTCCGCCTATCTCGACAAGGGTGCGCCCGCCGAGGCGCTCATCGCCGCCATCCGTGGCTAGCACGCGAACCACTCGTGGTACGCGTGCCCCAGAGCAAAAGGACGGCATGCCGCCATGCCCCCAATCGAAAGCACACTGGCCCGCATCCTGGCGTACATCATCCCCATCGTAGAGGCCTGTGGCGCCCTCGTGGTGATCCTCGGGGTCGGGCGCACCATCGTTGGGTACGTGCGGGGGTATTTCGACCAGGGCCGCATCCCCCTGGCGCCCCTGCGCGTCCAGCTCGGCCAGAGCATGGTGCTGGGCCTCGAGTTCCAGGTGGCCGCGGACGTGCTCCGCACGGCGGCCAACCCCACCTGGGATGACGTCCTCTTCCTGGCGGTGCTCATCGGCATTCGCTCGGTGCTCAACTTTTTGCTCGAGTGGGAGCTGGCCCACCTGAATGGCGTTGTCCACACTCCGCAGCATGCGCCCCTACGGGCTGTGAGCGAGCAGCGGCGGGAGACGCGGCGGCGTCGGAGGGAACGGAGCGAAGAGGAGGAAGGCTAGGGGCGTCGGAAACGCCCCGATAGCACAAACCGCGCTCAGGGCCCCTGAGCGCGGTTCTTGTGAGCGGGTGATGGGATTCGAACCCACGACATTCTGCTTGGGAAGCAGACGCTCTGCCAGCTGAGCTACACCCGCTAGATGTAGTATGTTGCCTCAGTCTACACCACTACCAGTAGTGTTTTGGCCTTTGCAGCAGCAGTTAGTCATACAGGTGTTCTAGTGCCGCTGCTACTTCGCACTATAGACGGTATGCAAAGTAAAAACCCGCGCCCAGTGACTTTGCACCGAACGCGGGCCATAGTACAATACCTGCGCCTTAGGTGCTCAGTCCACCTGGGCCATGGGCCTGGCCGTTCCAGCGGCGCAGGCTCATTATCTATCTCCATTATATCACGGGTGTCAAGCGCGCCTATACAGCCCTCGCAATTGCCACCGGCCTGGGCTGCCATGCTTAGGATTAGCGCCCCTCCCTTCAGTTCCCTTCTTCCATCAGCTGCAGTACGGCAGCTTTCGAAGTCGTGAGAGCTGCGTGCATCTCGAAGCAGGTTAAGCTTGGGGCATACAACCGCCGGGGCAAGTGCCTGCGCTATGTGCCCATGAGGCTGTTGACGCTGTCGTTCCAACTCACCCTTAGGGCCTTGGGTATACCCGCTCCATCCAGGAGGGCCATAAGCTCCGCATTGAAGGTTTTTCTACCCCGGATGCCCATCGTAGCTAGGAGCATCAGTACCCAGTCCTTCACGCCGATGAAGTTCACTTCGTGGCCCTGAGCAAAGTATTGCTGGGCCTGTCTTTTTGCCTCGGGTGTCGCCTCTGCCCGGCCAAGCAGAAAGAGATAATCCTCGATGCTCGCAGGGCCTATCTTAGTATTGAAAGTTGCTACCACACGTTCTCTGCCAACTGGGCGTTCCGTTACCTCGACAGCGAGGATAACCGCATCGCCGCTCACCACGGTAATATCGCCACCGGCACCCGATGCGGCGTCAGCCACGTTGATGCCTTGCCAGCTTACATCCCAATCAAGGCCAAAGTGCGCCTTTATCGTCCTGAACATCGCGACGGATAGCAGAACTGGAAAGAGACCGCCGCTTGGTGTCTCCAGAAGGATAGTAATCAGCCTATCGTACTGCTCTAGACTGATACGCTGCAAGCGAGAGAGTGGGATATTGGCTTCCTCGCGCAACTCCACAAACTTGTACAACTGATACAAGAGGAATTCCCGCACCTCGGCTGAGTCAGCCTCCTCCAAATAAGACAGGGCCTCCAGAAAGGCATCATAGCCTTGCTTGTCACGCAGCCCCCTTCTTGTGTTCTTATCGAACCTGACCGACCTTCTGAAACAACTTAGATATGGCCCCCTAGAGGAAGGTATCCTCCTATCTTGGAGAAACGGATTCACCACTCTCTCATCCAGCGAACGTCCCGAGAACGCATCAGGGCCCTGGTCTACGTAAGGCAGACGCACGTTTATGGTCGGGTCCAGCAGGCGTGCAAGAGTGCAGCCCAATAGCGCCTCACGATATGCTTGAGTGCGAGAAGCAAACACGATGTCGTATGCCTTGCGGATAGTCTCGCCCACGTCCGGCACAGTGCCCTTGAGAAAAATGGCTTCGGCATCAGCAAACAGGGTCTTCAGAACCTCGTGCGCCTTCTCGTAGTCAACGACCGGCATTGTCTACCCCTCTCAGTAGTTCATCCAGACGCACTCTTGACGTAACTTCTTAATAGAGTGGCACTGCTTCGGATGCGAATCATAGCGTCGCCAGTGACCGTACAGTTCATCGAATAGCTCGCAACGGTAACCTGAGATAGCAACTTTGCCTTTGCATTGGTTGAGTACCTCGGCAAGCTTGCGGTGCTCAGCTTCACTCATCTCGAACCCATACGCTTTGTTGTCGCCCCGGGATTCGTGTGGGTACGGAGGGTCACAGTAGAACAGCGTACCAGGGTCATCATAGAGGCGGATGACGTCAATGGCCGGCCGATTCTCTATCTGCACCCTGAGTAACCGCATCGCAATCTCAGGTAGTCCCTCCACGCTTCCGAGCCATCTTGAGACTACACCTGACATGCCAGCCCGGCTGGTGTTCTTGCAGTTAGCCCAGCGTCCGAGAGTTGCAGTCTGTGCTAGCCCGGTTCTAGCTTGACGTGCGCGGACGAAAAACCTCCTGGCCCGCTCAACATCGTCGAGGTCTTCACTGCCACCGTTGACTGCGAAATAGAACTCTTCTCGGGAGAAGGGTGTGAGGGCAATGGCTTTGATTAGGTCATCTGTGCGCTCTCGCAGTACCCGGAAGAAGTGCACAATCTCGCCGTCTATGTCGTTGTAGGTCTCAACTGGAGACGGCTCCCGGTTCAAAAGCACTGCCGCTGAGCCAGCGAAGGGCTCGCAGTAATGGTGACACGGTGGAAGCAGCGGCAGGAGCCAATCCAAGTGGCTGAACTTGCCGCCGTACCATCCAAACACGATTTTCTTCCCCCGCTTTCGCCGTATCACCTCACTACCATTGGCATACGGAGCTTGCTCCTCCGTCAGGAAGATAGGCGAAAGCGTCTTCTTGGCACTCATCGCAGTATCGCTCCAATCTAGTAACCATTCAGGGTGTGCTGAACGGGGTGAGACAGATAGGGGAACCCAATAGACTAAACACCACACGTTGCAGAGCGCCTCGCCCTTTGCACTGTGCGTAGACAGCACACTCACTACTAGAATACGACGAGCAGCGGTGGGCGTCAAGTACATGCGGGCGGCACTGGAGATGCTCCGCCACCTTACCCTGAACGGTGATGCACTGTCATCGGGACTGAGTAGACCGGCCCTTAGGTGGTAATGTGACCCATAAAACATCATTCTCGTATCCGCATTGGATGCACTCAGACAGACACACAGTAGAAGGGGCGAACTCGCCGGAGCGAATCCGCCCCTCTACCTGCCCCTTGGCTCCTACAGCCCGATGCTCGGGTTCCGTCGCTTGAGTCTGAGCAGCTCGGTCCGTACCGTCTCCGCCAAATCCCGCTCGGCAATCACGGTGCCCCGTACCTCGACCGTCACATGCACATCGCCCCCGCCTGCGGCCGGCCCAAAGCCGTCCCGCCGGGCCGGGTAGATGATGCCGCTATCCCTGGGCACGAACAGCTCAGGTTTCTGGGCTGTGCCCTAGCGGCCGGTAAGGGGCCGCAGCCTCATCGTTCGCCCCCTTCTAAGTCGACACTTTGCGAATCCTCGCGCCCCACCTGCGGCGGGCCAAACCACGCCGTGAAGTCGGCCAGGCGCAGGCACACGATATCGTCATCGTGGCGCTGGCCGGCTTGATGCAGCACCGCCAAGGGTAGCCGGTGCTCCGGGCAGCCGGTCTGCGCCTGCTGGAGCGCAGCCTGAATCCACTCCGGCAGCTTGCGCCGCGTTTTGACCTCAACCTGCAACCAATTGCCGATAACGTCCGGCCCAACGCGCCCCGTGCAGCCGGCCCGCCGGCCGCCGAGACGGCGAGCCACCTCACGCTCAGTGCGTTTCCAAGCCTTGTCAGCCATCGTCGCTCGCCTCCTCCAGCCATCGCCCCAGCGCCACATCCAGATCCAGCAGCATTGCCAGCGCCAAGCCCTCGGTCCGCAACCACTGCAGCGCCTCGGCCCGGTGCCGCCCCTGGGTGCCCGCATCCTTGACAGCCTGCAGCAGCACCGCCGCTGCCAGCCGGCGCCATGGGTCAGGCTCCGGCCGGCGCCGGCCGACCGGCCCCCTGTGCAGGCCAGGGGTCACTGTGGCCCTCTCACGGCCCGGCCCTCGCCTGTGGCGGTTGTGCTTCTGGGGTTGCTTCCTCCGTAGTGGCAACCTTGGCAACTTTGGCAACCTGGCAACTACCCCCAGGGGGTATATCGCCGTCAGGTGGTTGCCAAGGTTGCCTAGTTGCTAAAGTTGCCAGGTTGCCAAGGTTGCCACACTTCTCTTCCTGCTCAATGGCAACCTCCTCTTTCTGTGTGGCTCTGAAGGTGTTGCCTTCCCGGAAGAGTAGGCCGTCATTCGCTAGCCTTACCAGGTCTCTAAGCACACTGCCCCGATGGCGCCCAAGTATCTCAGCGAGTTCCGTGCAGGTGGTCTCGCCCAGTTCCTTGACGGATTCCCACACCAGCCGCCGGGCATCGCTCACGCGCACCGCATCAGCATCGCCCTCAGACTGCCAACACTTCGTTACCGGGTCGTGCTTGAGAAGCAGCTGCTTCTCTTCCACGTCACGGCCCACAACGGCCAGTATTGCGCCGGCCTTGCCCTGGGTCTTGTAGAGCCCCCAGAGGCAATCCGCCATCGCAGCCTTACCGGTGCTGCCCAAGATGTTGAGCACCGGATCTACCTGCATCTCCATCCCTGATACGCCGTTATAGGGGTTCGCAGCGCCCAGCTTATTGTGATGGTCTATCAAGACCACCGCTGCGTTGTAGGCGTGGGCTGCTTCCTGTAGAGGGGTCAGGGCTGCCGTCATGACGTCTACTGCGTTTTGGTCGCCACTCACGGCCCGAGAGAGGGTATCAATCACTACCAGCTTATAGCCCTGTTCGCGTATCGCATCGGCCACAGCCACAGCGCCGTTGGTCTTGCCATTCAGGGGCAGCACATCGCGCGCTTCGCCTACCGTTACAAAGTCCGCCGGCGCATCGGATTGCGCCCAGCCCTGCGCTTTCATGCGGTCCGCTAAGCGCCGAGGCGAGTCTTCCAGGGCCAGGTACAGGCAGGGCGCGCCCTCTACCTGCTCACCCAGGAACACGCCGCCCGTACTCACGCCCTGCACCAGCTGCAGGGCCAGCCAGGACTTGCCGACTTTGGGCCGGCCAGCCAAGAGGGTGAGACCCACGGGCAGCAGGCCGGGCACCACCCAGGGCGGCTCCGGCCATTCGCAGCTCAACAGGTCACGGGCAGAAACCACCCGTAAGGCCGGCTTTGCCGGCTCCGGTTGGTCACACTTGCGCCGGGTCGCTACCTGGCGCTTGATTGCGTCTAGAGTCTCCAAGTCGGGCGCAGTGCCCGGCGTCGCTGCCTGCCCGTTGGAGCGCGCCCAGCGGTGGTTATTGCGGCAGATGTACCCCGAAGGCCCCGCCCCGTCTGGGGGTAGGCCACATATCGGGCAGACTGGCAAAGTGGTGGGTTTAGCGTTTGCTGCCATGTGCCCTCCGTACCCGCTCAGCCTGCAACCGCTGCAGTCGTTGCTCAATCCAAGGCAAGCGGTCGTCACGTTCCGAGAGATAAGCCACTAGAAGGCCCGCTTGGCGCATCTCTCGCCCAAGCTGGCTGTCGCTCAGGCCGGCCAGGTCGGCATGTTCCCAGCGCCGCGCCTGTTCCCAACTCTTGTTGGCGCTGGGCACAAAGCTCGCAGCCAGAGCCTCAAAGGGGTCTGCGATAGGCAGCGCCTCTGGTAGATGCTGGCCACAGAAAGGCGTGTAGAGCCTATCGGCCCAGGCCAGCGGTTTCGGGGAGGGCAGGTGGCTCATAGCGCACCCTCCCCGAAAAGGTGCAACTGCTGCTCCGCTCTCGGCTCACCGGGCCGCCAGACGGTCCAACGGCTCAGAGGCAAGGCAACCTGCCGGCCATGCCCCCGGTCAATGGTGATGCCATGGCGCCAGATTCGTTCAACACTGGCCCGATAGCGCAGCCCCGACTCGCAATCGCGTATCTCTACCATTGTCGCGCCCAACCGTTCAGCTTCCAGCAGGGAGTCGATATCCAGCGCCCACGCTGGCGGTTTGCGCAGCGCATGCCGGCTGCCCCGCACCGACTTGCGAAAGATGGCATCGCGCCCAACGCGACCCACGGCTTTGCCTTGTGCGCACACCTGCCCTGTGGTAGAATGAGTCCGAGAGGGCTTGCCCGCCGCTCTCAAGATCTGCACCTGGCCGGTGTTCCCAGCACCGGCCTTTGTGTTCTTAGGCATGGCGCCCCTCCTCCTGCCGCGTCGCCGAGGGGGCGCTCTCCACCTTGGTTGCCGACTCCAGCAATCCGAGGCGTTCGAGCTCTTGCCTCAGCAGGAACGCAGCCTGCTCGCGAGGATGGCGCCGTTTCCATCCAGCAAGGCGGATGAGCGCCTGCTTTTCGTCCTCTCGCAATGGCACGGTAATCAACGCATAGCCCTCCTTTGCCGGAACTATGCCGGAGTATAACGCAACGGCCCCGTCATTGGCATGACAGGGCCGTTAGATTCTGTCAGGACCTCTGTTAGGTTTTTGTTAGTTCCTGTTAGGTCTTCGCCGCCGATGTTCCTGCCTCACGTATCCATAGGAATAGGCAGTTTGCTCAGCCACATCGCGCAGGGTGCAGCGATAGCCTGCCTCTTGCATGGCGCGTCGCCACTCAAACCAGGCGTCCAGGCTCGAATCGGCCGGCGGCTTCTCGGGCTTTGGAGGGCGCTCTATCGGCGCCGGGGTCCCGCCTATCGGCAGCCCAGGCACGGGCGCACCTGGGTTCGCTAGATCCTCAAGGCGCAACCGCTTCAATCGCATTCGGATAGCCTGCACTTCGGGCCAGCGAAACAACCGGCAACTATAGCACAGGCCAAAACCGGCGCTCTTTGAGAGTTTTGGGGTTGCGGGCGCACTGCACAACACACATTTGCTGCTCATAGAAAAAGCCGCCCCTTTCCGTTTGACCAGGGCGGCCCGTTGGCGTATCCTCGTATTGTCAGCCGGTCCGCCCCGGTTGACCATGCCCCAGACGCCGCTAACGTCGTGGGGCTTTCTTTTTGTCGCGGAAGTCTACACTTTTTCGCCAAAGCTCGCAAGTAACTAGCCTATCTGTTCTATTCCGAGCGTGCCCCTGGAGCGGCATTTCCTTGTCACCGCTTCGCGTAGCTCCCAGCAGGCACGTGTGATGGAATCCAGGGCCAGGGCCATTTGCACCAGGTCGCTGTCGCCGACCTCCTCGGGCACCGGCCCTACAAGCAACTCGTCGCCTTCCCGGACGATACGCTCCGGCCAGGCGCCAAAGCGTCGGCGGAAAGCCTCCCGCGCCTGTTCGTCGGTCGCGTCGCCCGGTAACATCGCCCAAGTCCCGAACAAGTCGCTATCGGGGCCGCCATCTATCAAGAGGGTGGCCAGTTCGTGCTTCGACATGATTCTCCTTTCTGCGTCATTGTGGCCTAAGCATTCTATCTGCCGGCGAATGGGCAGCATGTGCCCGCTCCACATCTTCACCGGCCAGGGCCAGATATCTTTGCAGCACGGCTAGGCTTGAGTGGCCCATCAATAGCCGCAGGCTATGCAGGTCCATACCATCGCGCAGGCACCAGAGGGCGAAAGTGCGCCGGAAGCGGTGCGGCCCGCAGGGTTTCACCCCAGCTGCCCGCCCGAGGCGTACCACGGCCGTTTGCAGACCGTGGATACTGAGCGCCCCACACTCGCAGCCCTGCAAGTCATAGGCCGCCCAGAGGGGCGCGCCGGGCGAGGGTTCACCCCGGTGGGCCAGCATGCGCAGAACGGCCGCCCTCGCTTTGTTGCCCACTCTCACTTGTCGCTGCTTGCGCCCTTTGCCCAGCACTACCGCCAGGCCGGTTCTCATATCCACATCGCCCACACGCAGGGCCACGCACTCCGCCGCCCGCAGGCCTGTATCGAGCAGCACCAGGATAAGGGCATAGTTGCGTGCACCGGTCGCTGTCTGCCGGTTGCAGGCAGCCAACAGCCTATGCACCTCTTCGGGCGTGAAGGGTGGTGGTACCCGCTGCTCTAGCCTGGGCATGGCAACACGGCGCATAGGCGACTCGCTCAAGTCGCCTTCCCTTACCAGCCAATTGAGCCACGCCTTGATGCCTCGAGCGTGGGCGTGCTGGGTGGTATCTTTGACGCCGCGCTTCTGTAGGCCCACCAGATAGGCGCGCACATGGCCGGCTTTGATATGGGCCACGTCTCGGATGCCCTGCTCTTTCAGCCAGGCTACAAAGCCGCCGGCGGTGTATTTGTAGTGGGTGAGAGTTTTGTGTGCGCAGCGTGCGGCTTGCCTATCCAACAGGAAGCCCTGTAACGCGGCGTCAAGCGGCGAGAACTTGAGGACGTGCAGCGTAAGGTTGTCAGCAGACATGAAAAAAGCCCTCCCTCCTGTTACCCACTACTGGTAGTAGGTTGCAGGCTGAAGGGCCACTACATGCTGTATAAGCGGGTGGTGGGATTCGAACCCATGACATTCTGCTTGGGAAGCAGACACTCTGCCAACTGAGTTACACCCGCAACCGGTCGTATGTCGGCCCCCTCAGCCCCACTAGGGGTTGTGGTTCGGGCCAATAACGTGTCACACAGCGTAAGGTCGTCCAAGGGGTTGTAGTGCCGGCGGCACGAGGCCCTACATGGCCGCAGACGCAAAAACCCCGCCCAAGTGTTGCACCTGAGCGGGGTCCATGGTAGAATCCCGTTGCCTGGGTGCTCCGTTCACCTGGGCCACGCCTCCGGACGCTCTCAACGTCGCGGGGGCACCTTCTTTCAGGAAACCTATCTTGCCGCCATCGTATCACGGAAGAAGCAGGACGTCAACCGCAAGATGGGCCATAGTCGATGTGCGCCTCGGCCGGGTCGGCGTCGCGCTCGACCTCATGGGCATAGGCCAGCAGGGTGTCAAGGCTCTTGTGCCGCGTAACCGACATGATCTTGGTCGGCGCCACCTTGTGGCGGATCAGGTTGGTCACGACGGTGTGCCGGAGGCTATGCGTCGTCTTGTGCGGGTCGCGGATGCCCGCCGCTTGATAGTAGCGCTTCACAATGCCACGGATAGCCCGCGTCGTCAGCGCCCCGCCCCGGTTGCGGTTGCCCAGGCCACAGAACAGCGGGGCCGTCGCGTCGTGTCCCCGCGGATGCACCGCGAGCCAGGCATAGACCGCATCCAGCACCTCGGGTTTCACCAGGTAGACCGCTTCGTCCGCCTCGGCGCGCCCCTTGCCCTGTATCAGCAGCGTCGTGTGGCCGTTTGTGCGCAAGTCCCCCACCCGCGCGCGCTGGACCTCGATGGTGCGCACCCCGGTGTAAGCCAGCAGGTAGAGCATGGCGGCGTCGCGCTTGCCGGTGTCGGTATCCGTATCGGGTTGCGCCAGGACGCGCAGCACCTCGGTGTCGCTCAACGCCGCGCGCTTGTGGCGCCGCCCCCCGGTGCGCGTCGCGCCCTTTACCCCCTGGGTCGGGTCATAGGCCAATCCGCGCTCGGCCACGGCCCAGGCAAAGAACGCCTTCACCCCCGCCAGCAGGACGTTGACGCCCGCCGGCTTGCGGCCCGCGTCCAGCAGGGAGGCTTTCCAGCCGCGTAACGCCCGCGGCCCTATGCGCTCGACGTCGGTATCATCCGCCCACGCCAGGAACGCCGCCATGCCCCGCGCGTAGGTGTCGGCCGTCGTCTGGGCCATCTCGCCAGCGGCCACCCGTTCCGCCATGGACGCGCGCCATTCCTCGACCAGTTCCTCAGCGTCGAAAGCCCGCGCCACCCCGCGCGGCGGCAGTACCGTGAGTTCGTTGGCCATGTCGCGCCCCCTTTTCCTATGTCCTAGAATGCATATTACAGGAAAAAGGGGCGCGTGTCAAGGTGGCGCCTAATGCAACATCGCCGCGTTGGCGGCCATCTGACTGACCTCGGGCGGACGGCTCGGCGCCGTGGTGGCCATGGAGTTAGCCAGGCGCATGTCGGGCGATTGCGCGTTGCCAAACCGCGCCTCGACGTCGAGCAAGTCGGCCACCGTGCCCTCGTGCTGTGCCACCACCCTCAGTAGCCCACCGTTGCCGGTCTCGTGGCCGATAAAGGCCAGCGCCCGAAGGAGGGTGCTGTCGCGGGTGGCCACCGCCTGGTCAACGAGGGCCTGCATCTGCCGCCCATCCCTCGAGGCCTCGCGGGCCTGCGCGATCGCGGCGCGATAGTTGGCCTCTCCCGCCGGGCTCGCGTCCCTCGAGGCGAACGCCCGCCCCCTGGCCGCGACCAACGCCGCCTCGCGCGCCTGGGCGAGTTCGGCCTTGAGGGCATTGTGTGCCTGCATGGCTGCGCTGTAGGCCTCGGTTATCATCTCGCGTTTGCCCTCGGCGGTGAGCCGTTGGTCGGCGCGAATCTCGGCGACCCTCTCAGCAAACGCCGCCCGGTTGCGGCTTATGTCCTGCAGGATCACATCATACTGCCTTGCCATCTCGATCCCCTTTCTCTCTGATTGATTGTGTGCCCCAAGCCGGCCACGCCGGCGGGGACGATCTACCGGATCCCGAACCGCTGAGCCGGCTTCCACCGCAGGTAAACCGACCGGCCGTCGGCGATCTTGCGCCCCCGCGCCGTGGCCATGCTTACCGCCACACCTAGCCGCCGCCCCAGGCCTACCAGCTCAAGGGCGCGCGCCTCGACCGCATCACTCCCCGCCTTGGCCGCTTGGCGCGCCGCCTCCGCGGCGCCGGGCTCGAGGTGGAACCTGTCGGCCAGTTCACCGTACTTGTCCATCGTCGTCACCTCCATCGTCGTTTGTCTCGCCCTCCATGGTGTCCACGTCATCGGACACCCCGTCTGTCTCGGCCCGCCGCTTGCGCCACAGGGCATGGTATCGCCGGATCTCGCCGGCATGCTCCGGATACTCGGCCAGGCGGCGCGCCTCCATCTCATCGAGGCTCAGCCCCTCGCATTCCTCGCGCTTCCACACTTCCAAGTCGAACCATGGGAAACGCCCCATCGCTCCGCGCACCGTCGCCTCAGCCCGCAGCAGCCGCCCTTTCAGATTCATCGTTTTTCTCCTGTAGCCGTCTCTCCAACTCGCCCATCCGCTCGGCGAGGTCCAGCAATTCCCGCGCCTTGAACGCCGTATCGAGCCACGCCCGGCACGCCGAGACGCGCACCCCCGCCGCCGTCTCCGTATCGCGGGCAATCGACAGTAACACGTCGAGCATCCGCCGCGAATCGGCGTTCAGCTTGCGCACCACGTCGCCCAGGGCGTCGTCCTGCGCTTGGTGCAGCGCAACGCGAACCTTGGGCGTAGCCATGTAGCGCCTCACGGTGCGCTCCGATATCCCCACCGCCTGGCCAGCATCGACCGGCGTCAGGCCCGCGGCCAGGCCAGCGACAAAGGCGCGTTGTCGGGCGGTCAAACGGTCAGTGTTAGGTGCCATTCCATGCCATCCTTCCGCGTCAGTTCCACCGCTCCGCATCGTCCAGCGCGCCGGTGGGCAACACCGGGACCCGCGCCCGCACACCGGGGGCCAGCAAGAGCACATCCACCTCGGTGCCTGGCGGGGCCGAGGCGGGCCAAAACTCGCCCTGCACCTGGGGGCGCCGATACTGCCGCGCGCGCGGGTGCCGCCGGAAGTAGGCCCGGTCCAGGTCGGAGGCCCGATCCATGGCCGCCTGGCACAGGGGCGGGGGCTTGATCCGCGCGCTCATATCGCACCCCCCGCCCGCC